>DBZZ01000018.1:0-3494 GCA_002311315.1 Methylococcaceae bacterium UBA1147
GCAAGCCGTGAGCAGCAACAGGGCCCGTGCTCAATACAAGGGCAAGTGAAAACAATCAGAATCATCTCCTGTGGTCAGCCTTCTGCTGGTCAAGGCCAAGGTTATGATGTACCAACCCAGGAACACCCGCAGACGGTATTGCTAACGATCGAACATATCGCGCAATCTGGACGATCTGTCAAAAAACCGATTCGGTACCATCACACAATGAAAAAAGGCTCTTTATTCATCCACGGTTCAATCTGCTTAGGCATCTTCCTGATTGGCTTTGGACCGATCATTATCGCTGTTACAGCATCCGCTATTGCTTCCATCGCTGGCTGTACTCTGGACGAAGGTTCTGCCAACCCATGCTTGATCTTCGCAGTGGATGTTGGGGAAACTCTCTATTCAATGGCCATGCTCGGATGGATAACGCGGGCGACTTTGCCGGTCGCCGCTGCATTGTTCGTCATCTATGGGATTGTCACCCTAGTGCTACGGCTAATGAATAGAACCGGGTAACCGGACCGAATGAGTTTGGTTAGACGGAATCAGGTCGGTCATCAAAATCAGGTATGCGCCGAACATGGACCGGGCATCAATGCCGATACCGTGTGTCGATCAATGGGCGGCCTGCAGCGGGCCTGAGTCACCGCCTCAGGAAATTCCTCAAAAGATCGTGGCCATGGGCGGTCAGAATCGATTCAGGATGAAACTGGACGCCTTCAATGTCGAATTCGCGATGGCGTACCCCCATGATTTCCTCCATGTCCCCGGCTTCGTTCGCAGTCCACGCCGTCACCTCAAGGCAATCTGGAAGGCTGGCCTGATCAATCACCAGCGAATGGTAACGGGTCGCTTCAAATGGGTTGGAAAGACCCTCGAACACGGAGTCGTTGCGATGGTAAACCATTGATGTCTTGCCGTGCATGATGCTCTTGGCCCGAACGATACGGCCGCCGAAAGCGTGGCCGATGCTTTGGTGTCCGAGACACACACCAAGAATCGGACAGCACCCGGCGAACTCAAGGATGGCGTCCACGGAGATACCGGCCTGCAAAGGTGTGCAGGGCCCCGGGGAAATGACGATCTTGTCTGGGTTCATCTGCTTGATATCATTGACGGTCACCTGGTCGTTGCGAACCACTTCCACCTCGGCATCCAGTTCACCCAGATACTGGACCAGGTTGTATGTAAACGAGTCGTAATTGTCGACCATAACCACCCTGTTCCCGCTCATCACTCGTTCCTCCCGTCAAGCCCGGCCTCGGCCTTTGCGACCGCCCTGAAGATGGCGCGCCCCTTGTTCATGGTTTCGTCCCATTCGTTCCGCGGGATCGAGTCGTAAACGATCCCCGCCCCGACCTGTATATGAAGGGTTTTATCCTTGATCACTGCAGTCCTTATGGCGATCGCGGTATCGAGATTCCCCGACCAACCGATATAGCCCACCGCACCGGAATAAACTCCCCGCTTGACGGGTTCCAGTTCGTCGATGATTTCCATCGCACGGATCTTTGGCGCCCCGCTCACGGTTCCTGCCGGAAAAGTCGCTGACAGGACATCGAAGGCATTCTTCCCTTCCTTCAGTCTCCCGATCACGTTCGAGACAATGTGCATGACATGGGAGTAGCGCTCGATGATCATCTTTTCGGTAAGCCGAACGGTCCCTATCTGGGCGACGCGCCCAGCATCATTCCGGCCAAGGTCAATCAACATCAGGTGTTCTGCCAGTTCCTTCGGATCAGACAGGAGGTCGCGTTCCAACGCCTCGTCCTCATCACGCGTGCCTCCCCGTGGCCGGGTTCCCGCAATCGGCCTGACGGTAACCGTGCCATCCTCTAGGCGTACCAGTATCTCGGGTGACGAACCAACAATCTGGAAGTCTTCCAGATTCAAATAATACATATACGGGGATGGATTTAGGCACCTCAGAGCCCGGTAAAGGTCGAGCCCTGATGCCTGGTAGGAAATGGACAGGCGCTGGGACAAAACCACCTGCATAACATCGCCGGCGACGATATAATCCTTAATCGTGGCAACCGCCGATTCGAATCCCTGCTGGGTAAAACCGGAAACAAAGTCACTTTCGTCAATCTTTCTGCCGGAATGAGGCGTGGACTGCAACTTTGCCTCGCGCAACCGATTTTCCAGTTCCTCAAGCTTATTCTGGGCGACATCGAAGGTTCCTGCCTCCCGGGGATCGACATGGGTAACGAGCAGGAGTTTCCCGCTCAGGTTGTCAAAAACCAGCAGATCCTCGGAAACCATCAGCAAAATGTCTGGTGTCCCTAGGGGATCCGGTTTTATTTCCCGACGCAGTCTCGGCTCGATGTAGGCCACGGTTTCGTATCCGAAATAACCGACCAAGCCGCCGTTGAACCTGGGCATTCCCTCCACTTCGGGCACCCTATAACGACTCATCAACGTCTCGATCCAGGTGAAAGGGTCTGTGGTCATCAACGACTCTATAACTTCTCCATCCCGTTCGATACGGATTTCATCGCCGTAGATCTTGATGACGGTGCGGCAAGGAAGCCCGATTATCGAATAACGTCCCCACTGTTCGCCGCCGTGAACCGACTCGAAAAAATAGGAATATGGACCATCGGCCAGTTTCAGGTAGACACTGAGGGGTGTATCGAGATCGGCGAGAATCTCGCGCGACACGGGAACATGATTGTAGCCTTGATCGGCGAACAGCTTGAATTGGTCGGGCTTCATTGTTTACATCGTCTTCAGAGTGATCAGGACCACATTAGGCGCAGCACAGCATGCCTCGCGCTACACCGGCGATTCACAGCTCAGCGCCGAAACGCCATCGCTCTCTGAGTTTCAATGTAGACCCTTCTTTTTTCCAGCCATCAGGCCGCAGCCCGGAGAAGATCCGGCAAGTCTGCCAACGACTCGACCACGTGGTCCGCCCCAAGCTGGTCGACAGTGTAATCACCAATGTAGCCGTAAGGCACACACACGGAACGGAAACCCGCAGCCTTTGCCGCCTGGATATCGTTGAACGAATCGCCGACCATTACGGCGTTGCGAGGTGCGATGTTAAACTGCTCGGCGGTTTTCAGCAACGGCATGGGGTGCGGCTTGCGTCGCTGGTAAGTGTCTCCGCAGGCGACCGACTGGAAATAACGAGCAAGACCGATTCTTTCCAGCAGGGTTGCGGTAAAGCGGGAATGCTTGTTAGTGATACAGGCGAGGATCATTCCATCTTCCCGAAGTTTCTCCAACCCGTTGACAACCCCGGGGTAAAGCGCACTGCGTTCGCTGAGATGAGCCTCGTAGACTTCCGAAAATACCTGGTAGGCCTGTTCGAATTCTTCAGGCTGGCTTTGCGGGTTCATTTCCGCGGTCAGGGCTCGTTGGACCAGCTTGCTCACCCCATTCCCGATCCAGCTGCGAATCTTTTCCGGGCTGACCGGGTTTCTTCCCAACCGTTCAAGCATTCGTTCCACCGCAAAGGCCATGTCCGGCGCGCTATCCACCAGCGTCCCGTCGAGATC
>DBZZ01000018.1:3531-4006 GCA_002311315.1 Methylococcaceae bacterium UBA1147
CCGTCGAGATCAATCATGACCAGTTCGGTTCGACTCACGGAAGGCCTTTGCCGGCGAGGCAAAGCTCAATGCGCATTTTTCCGATCACCCCTTCGTACTCATCCTTGCCGAAAATCGCCGACCCCGAAACAAAGGTATCGGCACCAGCCTCAGCGATTTTCCGGATATTTGTCTCGTTCACACCGCCGTCAATTTCAAGGCGGATGGGCCGTCCCGAAACGTCGATGCGCTCACGAACCCGCCGAAGCTTGTCGAGCACGCTAGGGATAAACGCCTGTCCGCCGAAGCCCGGGTTGACCGACATCAGTAGAATCATGTCCANNGTAATGGAGTGGTGTCGCTGGGTTCAGCACCAGGCCTGCCTTGCATCCCTGATCACGAATCAACTGTAGAGTGCGGTCAACATGATCCGAGGCTTCTGGATGAAAGGTGATGAAATCCGCCCCCGCCCCGGCAAAATCGGGAATAATCCGAT
>DBZZ01000018.1:4075-10528 GCA_002311315.1 Methylococcaceae bacterium UBA1147
GGCAAAATCGGGAATAATCCGATCCACCGGGCGGATCATCAGGTGCACGTCAATCGGAGCCTTGATGCCGTACGAGCGCAAGGCATCGCAGACCATCGGGCCAAACGTCAGGTTGGGGACATAATGATTGTCCATGACGTCGAAATGAACGATATCCGCTCCCGCCGCCAGAACACGGTCTACATCCTCGCCCAGCCTCGCGAAATTCGCGGACAAAATGGATGGGGCAATCCAGTGTTCGGGCATCTGACCTGATTCGTTTAAAAGCATTTTATTGTAATTCAAATGGCTAAATTATTCAGCCCGATCACAGAACTTGCCCCTGCCCCGTTTCCCGGTTCCTGTAGAGCAAGATTGCCGTATCCCCAAACGTGCAGCCTCGGTTGGCTGCTCTACGACCAATCGTGACCGATCAAGAAAGATCACGCCACCCGATTGGCGTCAGGCCTGTTGGATAGTTCTCCATTTCCCTTTAAATCAACCTCGATCTCTGGCAGATTAAACCTATTTCTCCAATCAGAACCCGAATCTCTTATGACTTCCTCTGCTGACAACCTTGTGGTGCTAATCGACGGATCTTCCTTCCTGTTCCGAGCTTTCCATGCGCTACCTCCCCTCACCAATTCGAGCGGCAACCCAACGGGGGCAATTCTCGGTGTATCCAACATGCTCCGTAGAATAATGGACGATTATAAAACGCCCTACTTCATTGTCGTTTTCGATGCGCCCGGGAAAACCTTCCGCAACGAGCTGTACTCCGAATACAAAGCTCATCGTCCACCCATCGCCGAAGAACTCAGAGAACAGATTGCACCGCTCCACGACCTAATCCGGGCCATGGGAATCCCTCTGGTTATGGTCAACGGAGTGGAAGCCGATGACGTGATTGGGACTCTCACCCGTCAGGCAACCGAGCACGGTCACCCGGTCATCATCTCGACCGGTGATAAGGACATGGCCCAGCTGGTTACGAACTCCGTAGTACTGGAAAACACCATGTCTGGCACTCGTCTGGACGTCCAGGGCGTGATGGATAAATTCGGAGTACGGCCTGACCAGATCATCGATTACCTCGCACTGATGGGCGACAGCGCCGACAACATTCCGGGAGTTCCTAAGGTCGGCCCGAAAACCGCAGCAAAATGGCTGGGCGAATTCCAGACCATCGATGAACTGATCGAGAACGCGGAGAAGATCAAAGGCAAGGTCGGCGAAGCCCTTCGTGACAACCTCGATCAATTGGCGCTAAGCAGGCAGCTGACCACCATCAAGTGTGATGTGCAACTCGAGACCACGCTGGATTTCATGAAGCGGACTCCGCCCGACAACCAGATCCTTCAATCACTGCTCCAGGCATTCGAATTCTCCTCCTGGCTGAAACAGGTTCAAGAGTCGCTGGATTCGACCGGAAGTGTCCCGGGGAAGAAAAAACGGCCCGAACCGGTGTACCAAACCATTCTGACCGAAGACGAACTGCAGAAGTGGCTAAAGCGTCTGTCCCAGTCGGACCTTTTCGCCTTCGATATCGAGACCACCAGTCTAAACTATGCCGAAGCCTCGGTCGTCGGGGTGTCATTCGCCGTGGAGCCCGGCGCCGCCGCCTACGTGCCACTGGCCCACGACTACCCGGGGGTATCCAAGCAACTGGATCGTGATAAGGTACTGGCCAAGCTAAAGCCCTTGCTCGAAGACCCGGACCATCACAAGCTAGGCCAAAACCTGAAGTACGATGTAAACGTACTGACTAATCACGGCATTCATATGCAGGGAATACAGCATGACACCATGCTTGAATCCTATGTATTGAACAGTACAGGAACCCGTCATGACATGGATTCTCTAGCCATGAAATTCCTCGGACACGAGACCATCCACTACGAGGACGTAGCGGGCAAGGGCGCGAAACAGATAGCCTTCCAGCAGGTGGCGCTTGAACAGGCAGCCCCTTATGCCGCGGAAGATGCCGACATTACCCTGCAACTGCACGAAAACCTCTGGCCCCGGCTGAAAGCAGAACCCTCCCTTGCATCCCTGTACCAACAAATCGAGGTCCGGCTTATTCCGGTGCTGGCCCGCATGGAACAGCACGGTGTTCTGATCCACTCGGAAATGCTAGCCCGACAAAGCACCGAACTGGCGGAAAAGATCCAACAGATTGAACAGTGTGCCCACGAGGTGGCCGGTCAGCCATTCAACCTCGGATCCCCCAAGCAGATCCAGGAAATACTGTACGAAAAACAGGGGTTGCCGGTTCTCAGAAAAACACCAAAGGGCCAGCCTTCCACCGCGGAAGCCGTATTGCAGGATCTGGCAGCAGACTATCCACTGCCCAGGCTGATCCTCGACCATCGCGGCATGAGCAAGCTTAAATCGACTTATACAGACCGGCTGCCGGAACAGGTCAGCCCAGCAACTGGCCGAGTACACACCTCCTACCATCAGGCCGTTGCAGCCACCGGCCGGCTTTCGTCGAGCGAACCCAACCTACAGAACATACCTATTCGCACCGCGGAAGGCCGGCGCATCCGCCAGGCCTTTATCGCACCCGAAGGAAGCACGCTTGCTGCAGCCGACTACTCCCAGATTGAACTTCGAATCATGGCCCACCTATCCGCGGATGAGAACCTGCTGAGTGCCTTCGCCAATGGAGAAGACATCCACAGCTCAACCGCGGCCGAGGTCTTCGGCGTTACCCTGAAGAATGTCACCAGTGACCAAAGACGCTCCGCCAAGGCGATCAATTTCGGACTAATCTATGGCATGTCTGCATTCGGGCTGGGAAGACAGTTAGGTATCCCGCGCAAGGAGGCACAATCGTATATCGACCGGTACTTTACCCGCTACCCGGGTGTACGGAAATACATGGACAACACCCGGGAAAAAGCCCGCGATCAGGGATACGTGGAAACCCTTTTTGGCCGTCGCCTGTATCTGCCAGAGATCAGAGCACGGAATCCTCAGCGACGCCAGTATGCGGAACGAACCGCCATCAACGCACCAATGCAGGGAACCGCCGCGGATATCATAAAGAAGGCGATGATCGAGGTTGACCGCTGGATCGTGGAATCGGGGTTTCCCTTGAAGATGGTCATGCAGGTTCACGACGAATTGGTCTTCGAAATCCAGAGCGACACTGTCGACAGTACTCTGGAGACCATCCGGAAGCTGATGACCAATGCCGTAAAGCTGGACGTTCCGCTTCTGGTTGATATCGGGATCGGCGAGAACTGGGACCAGGCACATTAGCGAACAGGATCGATGAACTTTATCGGAAAATCCGTGTCCTAATCATCTAAGCGTCCGGGAACGGCGCGCTGCTACTCATTATCCTCCCATATGAGTAGGCTACAGTCCCCGGTACCCCCAAACCGGGAAAAACTATATCCCGAAGCCACCCCTTTGCTTCGGGATTTTTTTTCGCTAGGCTTTTATAACATCCAGCCTTGCGCGATGGGTCAAAAACCTTCCCCTCCCGCGTAGGTCCCAATCTGTTATCCCCGCCGTTCGTCAGGCAGGATACATCCATACAAAGCACTCCGGGAACCCGGCCAGAGCGCAAACTACGTTCAGCGGAATTCGATCACCTCCATGTCGGAAACCAGTACAAAAACTTCAGAACCCTGCGTTTATCAGTACCTGGCCAGTCCTCTGGGCAAGCTGACCTTAGTCGCATCCGACAGCGCTCTTCATTCCATCCTTTGGCCCGACGTTCTCCAAACATCAAAGGCCATGAAAAAGATTTTGGCCCTTGAGCCATCAAAAAATCACCCGGTCTGTTCACGAACCGCCCTCCAGTTGAACCAGTATTTCCGAGGCGAAAGAATATCGTTTGAGATACCCCTTGTACTGAAAGGAACCGCGTTTCAGAAAGAAGCCTGGGAAGTGCTTATGGATATCCCTTACGGCTGCACGCTGAGCTACCAGGAACAGGCTATCCGGCTTGGGGGAAAGGAAAAGGTCAGGGCTGTCGGCCGAGCTAACGGTGCCAATCCCATCCCAATCATCGTACCGTGCCACCGGGTGCTCGGAAAATTCGGTGCTTTGACTGGGTTCGCAGGCGGCTTAAAAACAAAGGCTTACCTGCTGGAACTCGAGTCGACACGATGAAAACGATCGTCACTCATGGGGAAATCACGCTGGATAACGAATGGCGTTTGGGGTAGCCTAACATGGGGGTTCAAGTATCGTCGTCCATTAATTTCAACCCATTTCCAGCGCATGACGTCCTGCATCGACTTCCATACCCATTCCATAGCATCCGACGGACAACTTTCCCCGGCTCAACTGGTCAGACGCGCATCCGAAAAAGGCGTTCGCTTCCTGGCCCTGACCGATCACGATACAACCCACGGGGTTGAAGAAGCGGCCATCACTGCGAAACAGGTCGGCGTCCATCTTATACCCGGAATCGAACTATCAGTCACCTGGAACGATCAGAATTTTCACATGGTCGGCCTTGGCATCGATCCGCTGCACCCGGTCCTGGCGTCCGGGATACGGGACCAGCAGGAACTTCGAATGTCCCGTGCCAGAGAAATCGGGCAGCGACTGAATAAAAAGCGGATCGGTGGTGCCTTCGAAGGTGCGGCACTCCTCGCTGGCGACGGCATGATAACCCGCACCCATTTCGCAAGGTACCTGGTTGATCAAAACCGGGCCGCAACCATTCAAAAAGCCTTTGACCAATTCCTGAAACGCGGGAAACCGGGCTACGTTCCCACCCAGTGGACCCCGATCGAAACAGGCATTAAGTGGATTACCGCCGCCGGGGGAATTGCGGTCCTCGCTCACCCGCATCGTTACAAAATCAGCGCAACACGCCTAAAAAGGCTGTTGACCGACTTCAGGAACGCTGGCGGGCAGGCAATCGAGGTTGTCTGCGGCAACAGCAGCAACGACGACGTATCGAAATTTTCGAGACATGCCTTAGAGTTCGGACTGCTGGGGTCGGTGGGCTCGGACTTTCACAGCCCGGAAAACCCCTGGATCGAACTGGGTCGCCTGAGGCCGTTTCCAGATGAGGTCTCTCCAGTTTGGGGGGAACTCGGCATTGTTTCCAATCCACTCTCACCGACGCACTGAAAAACAACTCTCGAAGTTGGACAGCCCAGCCCGGATAGACATCATCTACTAGCGAATTCACACTATTGGCGACGCCACGTCCATTGCTCAACAGGCACACTCTGCATTCGAGCCCGTTCTGCTGGATTCTCCTTTTTTCCGAGAGGTCCGGGGAATACTGACCTCACCCGCTTCACGAAAAGAAGATCGCTGAGACCGACGCCATTCAGCGGGCAATGCGCATCATCCGGCGGACCAGACCCTGTTGCAGTTCCATTCTTTCTCCATTAAATAGCCAGTTTCGTTCAATTACTTGTCGGCAGAAATGCGATTAAATGTAAGCCTCTTGCTTGCCGGCGCACTAGGAAGCTGGTTTTGCTAGGGACGGTGGCACGGAGCCATTTCAAGCGGAGAAAAATCATGAAAGTGTTTGTATCGATTACCGATGAATTGCTTTACCGGTCGCCCGAAAAAATCAGTAATGAACTGGTTCCCTACCATCCCGAGTATCCCTGCTACCGGTGGCTGGTCGATCCATCCATCGAAACCACTGCTGTTAGCGGCCAGGGAAACCAGTACACGTCAACCATCCGACCCGAAATACGCCCAGCCGTCACCCATAGAGGAAAAGAATCATTCACACCTGCTTGCGAAGGCCCAGTAATCTGCTGACCGCCAGTGATAAGATCATCCGCCATACAGACAGCAGGGGATTGTGCCAGCCGAGCCAGGAGCCAAAACAGTGGAAACCAACCTGTTCCAGCGGACCTACCTGCCCATCGCGTTGATGCTGACGGCTGGAGGCGATGCGCTATCGTATCGTCTCCTGCACCCCGGGCCAATCCACTGTAATGCCTCAGGACCTTGAAAAAAACAGGGGTCATTCCGACCCGTTCTCATCAACAACTTCGGATCGATGCGACAGTGGAAAACCGAAACAGTCAAGCTCGCACCGTAACCGAGGTCTTTATCTCCTGGATCATGTACTGATTGCAGACATCAACTTGAGCATGGTCCCTGGTAGACCCTTGCACGGCTCAGAATCAGCCGTCCAAAATGTGCCGTACAGACATCCCCTCCAATCACCGATAACGGGAAAATAGCTAATCCCGATGGGAGCATAAATCCTGGGTTCGCCTTGGGACATCCTTGCCCATCTGATAGACTGTTCCACAGAAATACCTGTCTGTCTCGACCACTCTAACCAATCCAGTAGGATCATCCGGCCGGCAGGGCGATTCGCTCCTCCAGCGGTGTCGGGATCTGCCAGCACCGCATTTTAACTGAGGGCAGTGAAAACCGTCGCTTCCACAGCTATCCACACTCGATGAACTCTTCAACTTTCTGGAAAACCAAGAAACTCACGGAAATGAACCGCGGGGAATGGGAGTC
>DBZZ01000018.1:10685-12101 GCA_002311315.1 Methylococcaceae bacterium UBA1147
AAAGAACGCAGTTGGTTCCCAATTGCATCGACATTAAGCAGGAAACATTCGTGCAGTACGACTGGCTGCCGTCAACCTGCGCCTACCGGCTGGTGGCCGAAGGAAAAGACCTGCCGTCCTGGCATCCGCTAGTTACCGGCGACCCGGAGTCCGTTCATGAGGCCGGGGTATCAATCCGCAGCTACGCGATTAAGGAATCAGAAGCCTCCGACCTGGTGGACCATATCATCGAATGGATGAGCTAGAGCGGTTGCCTGAAAATAGCGTTTCCGGGACTGAGGCCTGGCGAAGAAATTTTCGCCCGGATTAAGCACACTGCACTGCAGATAGGCAAAAAGAGGGTTCCCCAAGTTCCCACAATAAATCAAATTGTAAAACGCCCGGACAATAGCCCATCTTACTCGTCGAGCCAGTTCTCCAGTGCCTGGATGATTTTTTTTGCCTGGTCCACACTCGAGATGTTGAACTTCGATTTCTGCTGAAACTCCCCATTCCGTTTCTGGTAACGGCGAATGGTGAACTTGTCCGGGCCGTATTCCTCCTTCCGACGATCCCAGTCCTGGTAACGGAAGACCACCGTTGCCCAAGCACCCCGGGAAAGAATCTGCTTGTCCATTTCCTTGACGGTCTGCACACCACCATCCGTGTAATTCACAGTCAACTCTTCAACGTCAGTAGCCATGGGTTCTCCAAAATCCTTCAGGTTAGATGTCTTTTAAAATACTGTATTCACGGCATTGTGGCAATGCAATCAGCCTGGCTCTTCTTGCCACAGCAGACAACAAGCCTGATAAGGGTTGAATTATTTTTTGTAATTCGTGTGTAAGAAGGTTCGCTACTCTAAACCTGTATCGAAAGATGATCGTAGATCGTTCAGCGCATGGGATCATCGAGTTAATTCCAACAGATTTTAAGCATGTCCAAAGAACTAGAGTTATTCACCATAGAGCAAGCTGCGAACTTTCTGTGCGGTCAGTAAAACAACCCTGCGACGCTGGACCAACCTGGGACTACTCAAATGTTACCGCATCGGCAAACGGCACGAACGTAGATTCTCCAAAAGCGACCTCATTGAATTCTTAGAAAGCGAGACGCTCCAGGCCAGAACAACACGGCCAGATGGTGAACTATCCGCCACCGGCGCGGTACATGTCAGTACCTATTACCGAAATACCACCCAGCAGTGTGAAATCCTCCGATCCTATTTTATTGAAAATTCGCGAAGTGGTGGTCGAACCGTTTACCTGTACAACTCGGGCCATGACTGGATCGTGAGGGTATGCAGCCCGGGTCGTTAATGGAAAGCGGCCATCTGATCTTCCTATCCACAGGCGATACCTATCTTCAAGGTGGTTATTTCGACCAGGCCCGGATGCTAGATTTCTGGTATGAAAAGATCGGCCAGGCCAGAAAGGA
>DBZZ01000050.1:0-733 GCA_002311315.1 Methylococcaceae bacterium UBA1147
ACACCGGAAGTGCTGGGAGTCGACGGCGGGCGGGTTCCCCCGACACTGGCGGGAGCCGTACTCCGTGAAAACATCCGCAGACAGGTCGGGGGTGTTCTGTTCAGCGAAATCGAACAGTCATCTTACTCCTGGGGCGTGGGACTGAGACCTGGCGATATCATCGTCAAGGCCAACAACCAAAAGATTCAGACGCTCGAGGAACTGGCATTGGCGGCCCGCAATGGCCGTTCGCTGTTGCTCATGATTCAGCGTGAGGATCAAGCGTTCCTGGTTCACTTGCGCTAGTCTAGAAAGATCGCATGATCTGTTCGGGCCTTCGAGCACTTTACCCTATTTTTCCGTTTGCAGGTTTTGATATGAGAGAATCTCGTAAATTCAAGTCATTGAATGTTGCCGTTCTGGTGGTGTCCGATACGCGGACCGAGGAAGACGATGTGTCGGGAAAGGTGCTGGTCGAGCGCTTGACCGGGGCTGGACATTCGCTGGCGGAAAAAAAGATCGTGCCGGATGACACTTATCAGATTCGTGCCGAGGTCTCCCGCTGGATTGCGGATCGATCGGTGGACGTAGTGCTCAGTACCGGCGGAACTGGCCTGACCGGCCGGGACGGCACGCCCGAGGCAGTGACGCCTCTGTTTGACAAGACGCTGGACGGTTTTGGCGAAGTCTTTCGCTCGATTTCGTACCAGGAAATCAGCACTTCGACCCTTCAGTCGCGTGCGGTGGCCGGTGT
>DBZZ01000050.1:781-4392 GCA_002311315.1 Methylococcaceae bacterium UBA1147
TGGTCGAACTGATGCCGCGGCTGCTGGAAATCTGATGCCTTCTTGTAGACGGTACCTGTGCCTTGCAGCGCTGTCGGCGTTTACCGGTGTGGCGTTCGGCGCATTTGGTGCTCACGGGCTGCGCGATGTACTCGACAGCTATCATTTGTCGGTCTACAAGACCGGGGTGGAGTACCAGATGTGGCATGCCCTGGGCCTGGGGCTGATCGCGACATGGATGCGGTCGGACCCGGAATCCCCTCGGCTGCTGTGGGCGGCGCGGCTGATGTTTTTCGGCATCCTGGTGTTTTCCGGAAGCCTTTACCTGCTGAGCCTGACCGGTATTCGCTGGCTCGGAGCGATTACGCCGTTCGGAGGGATGGCCTTCCTAGTTTCCTGGCTGCTGCTGGCGATCCATTCCTGTAAATCAACCCTTTCAGACCAAGATGCGTGACGCGACCCCGAAAACGACCCATCTGAAGGATTATAGGCCCCCGGACTACCTGATCGACTGGGTGGATTTGCGTTTCGAGCTTGGCGCTACTGAAACCCTGGTCAGAGCACGGATGAAACTGCGGAAGAATAGTGCAGCGGTCCAGGGCTTTCGACCGCTGAAGCTGGATGGAGAGGACCTGTCTTTGGAAAGAGTGAGTCTGGACGGAAAATTGCTGAGCGCCGACCAGTTCGAATGTACAAAGGATGGACTTTTTATTCCCGGAGTCCCGCAGGGGCGGTATTTTTTGCTGGAGACCGAGGCCCGCATTCATCCTCAGTCCAATACCGCCCTCGAGGGCCTTTACCTGTCCAACGGGATGTTGTGTACCCAATGCGAGGCACAGGGTTTCCGCCGCATTACCTATTTCCTTGACCGCCCCGATGTGATGACGGTGTTCACCACCACCCTGGTTGCCGATGCAAAAGTCTTTCCGGTGCTGCTGGCTAACGGAAACCGGATCGAATCCGGCTACACGGATGACGGGTGTCACTGGGTCAAGTGGAAAGACCCATTCAGAAAGCCGGCTTACCTCTTTGCTCTGGTTGCCGGACGGCTTGAATGCCTGACCGATACTTATACGACCGGGTCGGGACGCAGCATCGATCTGGTAATCTACGTCGAGGAGCAGGACCTGGACAAGTGTGACCATGCCATGTTGTCCCTGAAAAAGGCCATGAACTGGGACGAAGAAGTTTACGGTCGGGAATACGACCTGGACCTGTACATGATCGTGGCGGTGGGCCATTTCAACATGGGGGCGATGGAAAACAAGGGCCTGAATGTGTTCAACACCAAGTACGTGCTGGCCCGCGCCGATACCGCAACCGACACGGACTATGAACAGATCGAGGGAGTCATCGGGCACGAATATTTCCATAACTGGACTGGCAACCGGGTCACCTGTCGGGACTGGTTCCAGCTCAGTCTCAAGGAAGGCCTGACGGTTTTTCGTGATCAGGAATTTACCGCCGACCAGACCTCTCGAGGGGTCAAGCGAATCGGTGACGTCAATCGCTTGCGGTCCTACCAGTTCGCCGAGGACGCGGGACCATTGGCACACCCGGTGCGGCCCGATTCTTACATCGAGATCAACAACTTTTACACCCTGACCGTGTACGAAAAGGGTGCGGAAGTTGTGCGCATGATTCACACGATGGTGGCTAAAGAAGGCTTCCGCAAGGGGACCGATCTGTATTTCGAGCGCCACGACGGCCAGGCCGTGACGACCGAGGAATTTGTGGCGGCAATGGAGGATGCAAACGGTCTGGATCTTGGCCAGTTCCGATTGTGGTACAGCCAGGCGGGAACGCCTGAAGTTAGGGTGACAGAGAATTTCGATCGGGAAAGTGGTTGCCTTGAGTTAAATGTGTCGCAGAGTTGTCCGCCATCGCCCGGCCAGGCCGAGAAAAAGCCATTTCACATTCCGCTTCGAATCGCATTGCTGGGTCATTCAGGCGAATATCTGCCGATCCATCAGGATGGAGAATCGGAAGGCTGTGGTGAAACGGTCCTTCATTTACGCGAAAAGGAGCAGGTTTTCCGTTTCTCGAGTCTCGGGGAAAAACCGGTGGTATCGATCCTGCGTGGCTTTTCTGCACCGGTCAAACTGTCAATGGATCGGAGCTCGGAAGACCTCCGCTTTCTTTATGGTCATGACTCGGACCCGTTCAGCCGCTGGGAATCTGGCCAGCAACTGGCCGGCTCCATTCTGCTCGATCGGGTGAATGGGATTCAACGGGGAATTAAAGAGAGCTCGACGCCGAGTGATTTGATTGACTGTTTTGGCCAGCTGATGGATAGCGATTGGGATGACCTTTCTTTTCAGGCTATGTTGCTTGACTTGCCTTCTGAAAAGTACCTGGCCGAGCAGATGGCGGTGGTGGATGTTGATACAATTCATCGGGCCAGGCGGCAGATCCGGCGGCAGATTGCGAATGCCTTGAAGGATCGTTTCCTGGATTGTTACCAGAGAAGCCATGGCGGGGAATCGGCTCAACTGGACAGACAGGCCATTGGCCGTCGCCGGCTGAAGAACCTTTGCCTCGATTACCTGACGGAACTGGATTCCGCGGATATCCACCGGCTTTGTGCGCAGCAGTATGAAGGCGCGATAAACATGACCGACCAGATTGCTGCGCTGAATTGCATTCTCAATAGTTCATCCCCTGACCGAACGAAGTACGTGGATGCCTTTTACCGCCAGTGGGAAAAGGATGCCCTGGTGATTGACAAATGGTTTGCCCTGCAGGCCATGAGCCCAGTGTCGGGCAATCTTGCCCGGACCCTGGAGTTGAAGGAGCATCCGGCTTTCGACCTCCACAATCCCAACCGGGTACGTTCGCTGGTTACGGCTTTTACGCAGGCGAATCCCGTTTGTTTCCATGCCTGCGATGGATCCGGATATGGTTTCCTGGCGGATATCGTGATCGAGTTGAATGCCATCAACCCGCAGGTGGCGTCAAGAATGATGGGGGCATTTACCCAATGGAGCCGGTACGATCAGGGTCGACAGCGGTTGATGAAGAGGCAGGTGAAGCGTATCCTTTTGACCGAAAACCTGTCGATGGACGTGTACGAGATTGCCAGGAAAACGATCGATCACTGATTTATTTCAATCGGTTATCACAGCGGCTCATTGTGGTCGAGATTTCGCTTTTACCGTCCAGTCCCTGGGGTGTGGTGTTTCCATTGGAAGGGGATCATCCGGTATTTTTAAGTTGGCCGGATTGGAAAATATTGCTTTGAATTGTGATGATTTTCCGCTAGATTTTTTCGCGCGTGGGATTTCTTTGAAGGAAACACCCGCACAGTGTTGATAAGAGGTAGTGGGCTAGCGTCGAAGTCGATCACAGGCAACAGATCACCAGGGGCCGTATTTGATGCATGAATTCTTGGTTGAAATGACGTTGAACCGTTCAGGGCCTTGATCTTTGGCTTGATTCTGGAACGATGCAGGTTGGGGTGAAGGAAATACAAGCTGGGCATCCAGGCCATCGCGGATGACTCACCAATCAGGGTGCTAACGTTAAGGGGATTTTTTATGAATACTGTTGAACTGGTTTTGCAAAGTAAAGGCAGCGCGGTTTACTCCGTGACGGCCCAGACCCCCGTTTATGAAGCTTTGACGGTGATGGCA
>DBZZ01000028.1:0-18337 GCA_002311315.1 Methylococcaceae bacterium UBA1147
AGGGAGAGCATGACGGCCGGCAACAGTGTCAGCAGGATTTTGCTCTGTAATCTCATGGCATCAATCCAGCGGTTTCAGCGGTCATTCGGGAGAACCGGTGATTGTAAAACCGTAAATCTCCTCCTGCGGTAGCTGTATCATCCGATAGGACCCTGATGACTCGCCTTTTCGGACCGGCGACCATAAATGGACCGCCAGTGGATCATTTATACCGAGTATATCGTAGTTGCCAACGGCTTAATTTATGGAGCGGATCTTTTCCCCTTACCTAAACCATTCTTTAAATTGATTTCTTCCTTAAAGACACGCCTCTAAACATCTTGCATTGAAGTGTTACAGCAGCGAATTCCTACCCAATCCTACGCGCTCGTACAGTACGTCCTTTTACTTTACCTTCAGTAAAATAATCCAGTACCGGAGGTAAAGAATCACGTGCAACAGCGAAATAACTGACGCGATCAAAAATATCGATTTTACCAATCTGTGAGAAAGACAAGCCGGCATCTCCGGTCAATGCCCCTAAAATATCACCGGGACGGATTTTGGCTTTTCGGCCTGCATCCAATTGAATGGTGACCATTGGTGATTGCATGAAGAAATTTGCATCTCGTTTTAATCTGTTTAAATCTCCTACGATAGCGGGCCTATTTTGAAATGACTCGATACCAGAAACACGTATCCGTTCAGAATCGGTGTAAAGGCTTAAAGCGATCCCTTTTTCACCGGCTCGACCAGTACGTCCAATACGATGGACATAAATTTCAGGATCATGAGGCAACTCAAAATTAATCACCGCTTCTAATGATTTAATATCCAACCCCCGTGCCGCCACATCTGTAGCGACTAGAACAGAACAACTATGATTAGCAAACCGGAGTAAGATTTGATCACGATCACGTTGTTCTAGATCACCATGAATCGCCAACGCCTGAATATTCTTATCACGTAGAAATTGAGCCACTTCATTGCATTGTATTTTTGTATGGCAAAATACTAGAGCTGTTTTGGGCTGGTAATGCTCAAATAATGCTAATAAGTTCTTATGACGGCTACGTTTATTACTTAGGTAAAATTCTTGCTCAATCACTTCTGACTGATGCTCCGATTCAACTGTCACCGTAATTGGATCTTGCTGAATACGGCGACTCATTTTTTCGATGGTGTCAGGATATGTTGCAGAAAACAGCAAGGTTTGACGAGTTTTAGGGGTTTTAGAAATTATTTTATGAATCTGTTCTACAAAGCCCATATCTAACATTCTATCGGCTTCATCGAGCACCAACGTTTTTAAGCCTTCAAGGTTTAAAGTTTCTTTATCTAAATGATCTTGAATACGCCCCGGTGTGCCTACGACAATATGCGCCCCATATTCCAAAGAACTTTTTTGTGGCCAAAACGGTTTGCCGCCACATAACATGACCACTTTAATATTAGGAATCGCTCTCGCCAATTTACGCAGTTCCTTCCCTACTTGATCAGCCAATTCTCTTGTTGGACACAAAACCATTGCCTGTACCCCAAAAAAACGGGGGTTAATTTTGTTTAGCAACCCCAAACCAAAAGTCGCTGTTTTACCACTACCCGTTTTTGCTTTAGCGATAAGATCTTTACCCGCCAACACATGAGGTAATCCCTGTGCTTGAATAGCCGTCATCTTTTCATAACCCAGCGTATCAAGATTAGCAATTAATGCGTTAGAAATAAGTAAAGCAGAAAAACTATCGTCAGCCATAATGTAATACCATTAAATAAAACTTGTTAATTATACTAAGCATAAAAACTTCGCACTGTCATGGATTCATGTTTAATCGCTTCATTTTAACCACGGCATTATAATGGATAGGAATTTCAATGCCACTATCCAAATCTATTTTTGGTGAGTCGTACCCCGTACCAGTTTTTGTGGCACGACCCGGAAGTAGCCATAACGGGTACCCACGGTTCGTTCCGTTCAGAAAAGAAGTGGTTTACTGAAACGAAGTAAGATTTGGTCACGATCGCGTTGTTCTAAATCACCATGAATCGAAAATTCCTGAATATTCTTATCACGTAGAAATTGAGCCACTACAAACAATAAATCTTATTCGAAATATTATCTCAATAACAGTAGTGGCGTATTGGTATTCAGCAGCATCTTCACCGTAAAACTACCCAAGAGTAGATCATGAATACGGGTATGACTGAAGGCACCCATGATAGTCAGGTCGATATCATGGCTAACTTGATACTCACAAAGTGCTTGTTCTGGATTTCCCTGCAAACTCGCACCAATGAGTTCGATGTCCCCTGTAGCCTTGAGTTTTTCGAACGCTTTTTCTAGCAAGCCATTTGCTGAATCATTTTTACTAACACAGACCAAATGACAAATCAGTCCCTTATACAGTGGGCTCGTCGCAACCATGTCCACTGTTTTATTAGCAGCTTCGCCGCCGTCGTACGCAATCATGATTCGTTGTGGCGTTTTAAAATCTTCATAAGCAACCAGAATTGGTCGATGCAATGAACGGATCATGGCCTCAAGTTTTGCGCCAATCTGGTCAGACTGATCTTCATGTATTTTGCCACGGGCCCCGATAACAAGAACACGAATATCGTCTTCAAGTTCAATCAAAGACTCAATCAAACTACCGTGTTGTAAACAAGCCAGAGGAGCTGAAAACCCATTTTCAATAACGCGTTCTTTTGCATCTTTCAGGATTAGTTTTCCTGCTTGTATTCGCATTTTGCCGTGCGAATGTTCAAGGTCAGTAATGTCTTCAAGCAAATGTTCACGGCCATCCATGACGAGGTTACCCGATAGATCCGCTGTTGTAGCAGTCTCATGATGATGGTCAATCGTGTTCAAGAGTTTCAAGGGCACATCGACACGTCGTGCTATCCAAACCGCATGATCGCAAACCGCTTTGCTCAGTGTTGATCCATCGATACAAGCCAAGACCATTTGCTTATTATTTTTCATTAGAGCGCCCCATAATCTTATCGATTTGTTCTGGTTTATCATGAACACCAAAACGATCGATAATCGTTGAGCTGGCCTCGTTCAGTCCAGTTAATTCAACGTCTGCACCCTCTCGCCGAAACTTAAGCACGGCTTTATCCAACGCAGAGACAGAAGTGATATCCCAGAAGTGTGCACGGTGTAGATCAATCACAATTTTTTCAACAGCCTCCTTGAAATCAAAGGCCGCAATAAATTTATCCGAAGAGCTAAAAAACACCTGTCCGATTACATGATAGGTTCGGGTATCACTAACTACATTCATCTCGGATTCAACATACATAAGATGACTGATCTTATTGGCAAAGAATAAGGACGCTAGCAAGACGCCCACAAACACACCCAATGCAAGATTGTGTGTCCATACCACAACAATGACCGTCATAATCATCACCACACTAGAAGAAAGCGGATGACTTTTTAAATCACGAAGTGAACCCCAACTGAAGGTACCAATCGAGACCATAATCATCACAGCAACCAATGCAGCCATTGGGATTTGTTTGATCCAATCACCCAGAAACACAACCATAATCAATAGAAAGATGCCTGCAAGTAAGTTTGATAAACGGCCACGTCCGCCTGATTTAATGTTGATAACAGATTGACCAATCATGGCGCAACCCGCCATGCCACCCAGTAAACCAGCAGCAATGTTGGCAATACCCTGTCCCTTGCACTCACGATTCTTATCACTGTCGGTATCGGTTAAATCATCAACAATGGTCGCCGTCATCAAAGATTCCAATAACCCCACTACCGCTAATGGCACGGCAAATGGCAGGATGATATTCAAAGTCTCAATTGTTAAGGGCACATCTGGCCATAGAAAAACCGGTAAGGTATTCGGTAGGTCACCCATATCTCCCACCGTGCGAATATCTAGATTCAGAGTGATGGCAATGCCAGACAGTACAACGATACACACCAACGGCGATGGAATAGATTTGCCGACTAAAGGAAGATAGGGAAATAGATAGATGATCCCAAGACCACCCGCAGTCATTGCATACACATGCCAGGTGACCTTGGTTAGTTCCGGCAACTGTGCCATAAAAATTAATATGGCTAATGCATTCACAAAACCGGTGACCACTGAACGAGAAACAAATCGCATTAAACCACCCAGTTTCAGGTAGCCCGCAATGATCTGTAATACGCCTGTCAATAAAGTCGTGACTAATAAATATTGCAGACCGTGGTCTTTAACCAGCGTCACCATTAATAACGCCATTGCACCCGTCGCCGCACTGATCATGCCCGGGCGTCCACCCACCACAGCGGTGGTTACTGCAATACAAAAAGAGGCGTAAAGACCAACCTTGGGATCAACACCTGCGATGATCGAAAAGGCAATCGCCTCCGGAATTAGTGCCAAGGCAACAACAAGACCCGCCATAATATCCCCGCGGATATTGCTCAGCCAGTCTTGTTTTTTCGAGACTAAAAGCATATATCTCCTCAAAATGAATTACTTGATCGCAACTAATCTGCCATCAATACGAGAAAACAGGACAATCTACCCTGCGGTGGGGCAGAATCAGGCCGACGACAGCCGAAAAGAAATGGTTTAGAGAAACACTGGGAACGCAGTTTCAGCATAGCCCCGGTATAGACCCGAGAAAATCAGAAACTTTCAGAAATAGCGTAAGCTATTGAAGAGATTGGCTCCCCCGGACGGGCTCGAACCGCCGACCTAGTGATTAACAGTCACCCGCTCTACCAGCTGAGCTACAGGGGAACATCATTGAACCGTATATTGTACGTATATCGATATTTTTGGTCAATCACAAAATAGAGCTATGTTCGCGGTTTCGAATGAAATTAACGCAGAAATTTCGTCGTTAATCAAACCACTGAGGTTTTGCCCCAGCTGTTTTGTGATTTCCCTATTGTCGTCTGGCGTAGTCTCCCTGCCGGCTTCGATCAAACAAGCCTTGGTGACATCGAGTATGAAAGTTTCCAATCGCCAGTTAGGCTCCCGAGAGAATCCGTTTGGGTCAGGTAAAAAAAGAGACCTCCTTCAACACCACGCTGGACTGATTCATGATCAACGAATAAAGCCTCAGACCTTATCTTGATCCCTATGAAACAGCAGATGCCAGGTAGAGCATCATTCCCTGCTGCGAACTCCTCTTCTCCATGTGCCGGCATCACAATTGGCCAAAGCCTTGGCATGCTATGATTCCAAGCCTAGATTGTTACATCCCCTGGAACCCTTCGTATGTCCAATCCCCGTCCCGTTGTACTGAGTATCTCCGGGCATGACCCGAGCGGAGGAGCAGGAATCCAGGCGGATATCGAAACCAGCCTGGCACTTGGCTGCCATTCCTGCACCGTTATCACCGCACTGACGATTCAGGACACGGTTGATATCAGGAAGATCATTCCGCAGCCGGCGGAACAGGTGGAGCAGCAACTACGCCTCCTGTTCGATGACCTGCCGATCCGCTGTGTCAAAATTGGTCTGATTGGATCTTCCGAGATGGTCAATACCATTGAATCGGTGATTAGAACCACTGACGTTCCCGTTGTTCTTGACCCGGTTCTGGCGGCAGGCGGAGGTTTTGATTTCTCAAGCCGGGAACTGGTTGATTCATTGATCACCCAACTGATTCCCCTGTCCACCGTGATCACACCCAACAGCCACGAAGCCAGACGGTTGATCAAAACTACGAAGAACCTCGATGAATGCGGGCGCCGCCTGAATAACCTGGGCTGTAACCATGTTCTGGTTACCGGAGCCCATGATCAAAGTCCTGAGGTCAACAACGTACTTTACCGGCCTTCAGAATCCCCCCTGCGATTTTCATGGAAGCGATTGGCCGGCAGCCACCACGGTTCTGGTTGTACACTGGCATCGGCGATAGCTGCCTTGCTGGCTCACGGCCAGCTCCCCGTGGAAGCTGTAAGCAATGCCCAGGACTTCACCTGGAAGGCCCTTGAGGCCGGCATCCCTTCCAGAAAAGGCCAGAGCATCCCGAACCGCGCCCACGGTCTTGGTGCCCCATGATTGCGCCCTTTCCAGATTCAGGGTTGTACGCAATTACCGATTCCAGCCGTTGGAGCGGCCGCAAACTGGTTCGCGCGGTTGACCAGTGCATTGATGGCGGTGCCAAGGTATTGCAGTTTAGGGAAAAGACCAGGGAGCCGGATATCGCTTTGGTCAGGGAACTCCTCAAGCTGTGCCGATCACACAGGGTTCCTTTCATCATCAACGACGACATCGATCTCGCTCTGCGGGTCAATGCGGACGGTGTCCACCTCGGCCGGCGTGACGGCGATGTCGTACAGGCACGCCAACGGCTGGGAGCCGGAGCGATCGTCGGAATCTCGTGTTATGATTTGCCCGGAAGAGCCCTCCAGGCGGAGCGCGATGGGGCAAATTACGTGGCTTTCGGAGCTTTTTTCCCGTCGTCCACGAAACCCAGCGCCACCCCGGTCGATCACGACATCCTGAAACGTATTTCGCTTCGGGTTCCGGTGGTCGCGATCGGTGGAATCACCCCAGACAATGGCAATCAGTTGCTTGAGGCCGGGGCAAACCTGCTGGCCGTCATCAAAGGAATTTTCGGGCAGGACGACCCACGGAAGGCGGCTGAGAACTATCGGCAATTGTTCGAACCCTCGAACGGCTGCCGTAAAAGCCACCCCCCCTGAAATCGGTCGATACCTGGCACTTGATTTCGAAATGACGGAAAAACAGCTTTTACCAATGAGTTTAAGCAGAAGAGCCTTCATCGAAAAAGGAACCTCGCTCGGCCTCCTGGCTGCGGCTTGGGCGGCAGGACTGGTGACCCCCGGCATGCTGCGGGCTTCGGTCCTGGAGGACGCCTTTGCAGCAAAGACGAGCGACCAGGTCGCAAGGATCTTGGCCGGCGAATTAAACATCAACCCCAGCAAGGAGATCCTGCTGAACATTCCAGCGACCGCCGAGAACGGAGCCAATGTACCGGTTACGATCTCCAGTAATCTCGAAGGGATCCAGTCCATCGCCATCATTGCAGAAAAAAACCCGGTGCCCTTGGTCGGGCTTTTCAGGCTTGCAAACGATACCGAAATCTACTTGCAGGCACGCCTCAAGCTGGCCAGTTCAAGCCATGTAACCGTACTGGCCAATACCGACGACCAAATCCTTTCGAGCCGGCAATACGTCAAGGTAACCGTTGGCAGTTGCGGTCCCTGATCCAGTCGAATAATCCATGTCCAGTATCAAGATCCGTCTGAAGCGCTTCGAGAATGCCACCCTGGTGCGGATGCTCATCAGCCATCCAATGGAAACCGGCCGCAGAACCGATAAACAGAGCGGTAATCTGGTTCCGGCGCACCACATTCGCCAGCTAAGAATTGTCCACAAGGAACGTACCGTGGCATTGTGCAATCTGGGTTCAGGAATCGCGGCCGATCCCTACTTTGCATTTCGCTTCCGGGAAGGGAAACCAGGGGACGTGGTAACCATATCCTGGATCGACAACCACGGCGTCTCGGACAGCGCAACGGCCATTATTCCGTAGCCCGGTTCCGGTGCTGGTGTCCATGAGCATTCACGGACTACAAATATCCGCTGCGCCAGGATGTCAAAACAATGTACAAAACCCCGGTGTCCAACTTGCACAATAGCCAGGGTGCTTAATCTTAGCGAGTCTGTCTGTCCAAACAACGGGCTTGAAACCGGCGCTGCTCTGCCCTACCCTTTCCAGTGATGAACACATTCAAACCGGCACCCAGCTGTACCGACACTAACGAGTACGGCAGTCTCCGCGCAGACGACGCACTCAACCAGATCCTCGAGCGAGTCGAGCCGGTCAGCGGCACCGAGCAGATCCCTCTGCAGCGGGCCGGCGGGCGGGTTCTTGCCCAGAGCATTCGGTCGGATTTCAATGTGCCCGCACACACTAATTCGGCGGTGGACGGCTACGCGCTCCGCGGCCGCGACCTGGACAGCGCAGGGCCCGGTACCGAGTTCCGCATCATCGGAACGGCACTCGCCGGTGAGCCATTTCCCGGTACCGTCGGACCCTCAGAGTGTGTGCGCATCATGACCGGAGCGGTTTTGGCCCAAGGTGCCGACACGGTCCTGATGCAGGAACACGTCGAAATCGGTGGTGGGGTCATCCGGACACAGGCGACCCATCGGAGCGGCGACAACGTACGATTAGCCGGTGAGGATATCCGCCAGGGAGAAACCATTCTCGACCCGGGGCGCCTGTGTACACCAGCCGATATTGGCCTGATCGCTTCCCTCGGCCGGGGCGAGGTCAGGGTGAAACGTCCGGTTCGGGTCGGCCTGTTGTCTACCGGGACTGAAATCCGCAGCATCGGCACGCCGCTGGAAGAAGGAACCCTTTACGACAGCAATCGCCACACTCTACAGGCTGCCCTGCAAAAACTGCCGGTTGAAATCAACGACTACGGGATTGTAGCCGATGACCGTACAATCCTGGATCAGACTTTCGCCAACGCCGAGCGGGACAACGACATCACCATTAGCACCGGCGGCGTATCGGTCGGGGATGCAGACCACACCCGGGCGTGTATCGAAGCCCGGGGCCAGGTCGTATTCTCCAAGGTTGCCATCAAGCCGGGCCGGCCATTGACCTTCGCTAGCCTCTCATCCGGCTTTTTCTTTGGGCTCCCGGGTAACCCGGTAGCGGTCATGGTCACCTATTACCAATTCGTACTGCCTGCGCTGAAGAAACTCGCCGGGATTGAACCGATGCCGAAAGGCCTGACACTCCGGGCACAGACACTGAACCGGTTTCGCAAGAAACCAGGACGGACCGAATACCAGAGAGCAATCCTGTCTCGCGAGGAAAACGGCTCGTGGTCGGTGGCGTCCACCGGCCGTCAGGGATCGGGCATTCTGCGATCGATGAGCCTCGCCAACGCATTCGTCATTCTGGCCCACGATGAATCGACCGTGGAACCGGGGGCCGATGTGACGGTACAGCCTTTCGAGACCCTGTTGTAAATCAGGCAAGCTTGGGGCCAGACCAGCCTCGGCTAAACCCCAGACATTTCTTTTGGCCCCGCTTTTAATCCATTTCCCCGGAACGGCCGATACAACACCCGGACTTAAGCGAGCATCCCCCGATCGATGATGAAATCGCAGACTTCCGCCACCCCTTCGCCCGACTTCATGTTGGTGAACACAAAAGGCCGCTCGCCGCGCATTTTCAAAGAGTCCCGCTCCATAATTTCCAAGGAAGCGCCGACATGCGGCGCCAAGTCGGTTTTATTGATCACCAGCAGGTCCGAACGGGTGATGCCGGGCCCGCCCTTGCGCGGAATCTTGTCGCCAGCCGCAACATCAATCACGTAGATGGTCAGGTCGGCTAGCTCTGGACTGAACGAAGCGCTCAGGTTATCACCACCGCTTTCGACCAGTATCAGGTCCAGGTTGCCGAAGCGCTGGCTTAGCGTCTCCACCGCGGCCAGGTTCATGGAAGCGTCTTCGCGAATAGCAGTATGCGGACATCCGCCGGTTTCTACGCCGATGATGCGGTCTGCGTCCAGCGCCTGGCTTCGGCAGAGGAACTGGGCATCTTCCTGGGTATAAATATCATTCGTGACCACCGCCACCTGGTACCGATCGCGAAGCCGCTTGCATAGCTGATCCAGTAGCGCGGTCTTGCCCGAACCGACCGGTCCCCCAACTCCAACCCGCAGTACATCGTTAATCTGTGTCATCATTTTATGAACGGAATAATCTTGAATATTGCGTTTCGTGCCGACTGCTCGCGATGGCCAGCATCGGCAGCGATGCTCCGACGGCCGGATCACGGACTTTCAACGCCTCTTCGATCAAGGCGGGAAGTTGCCCGCCTATTTCCATCAGGATTCGCTGGCCGGCCATCTGCCCCAAAGGCACCAACTTCAGTGCGGCCAGTACCTGGTTTTCCAGCCACGCCCACAGGTAACCGCTGATCATCTCCTTCTTCGGAATCTGCCAGGTCACGCATGCCAGACAGAACAGCAGGGCGAATGATGGTTCTCCTTGCTCTTCCCCTGGGCATTGGATCTCAAGACCTTCGAGTACTTTTCGCAGGGCTTTGGCTAACTGTATATCCTCGTTCCGGAGTTCTCTTGTTTCTCGGCTGGCAAGAAGGAAACGGTTCCATTCACACAAGCCGTTGGCATCCTCCGCAAGCCAACAATCGTACATGCGGGAGAGGACGGGTGCGTCGAGCCTGCCCATCACTTGTTCGATCGTTTCTGCCAGCCATTGACGAGCGCTTTCTTCATCGCTGACCAGGTCACTTTCGACCGCCCATTCCAGCCCCTGGGAATAACTGTAGGCACCGACCGGAAGCGATGGACTGGTTAACTGGAACAGCCTGACCAGCATTCCTATGCGGTCAGTGCCCATGCGAATGTCCGTGACCGTGTTTACCGTAGGCCCCGGCCTCGGGTTCGAAGGCCAGGTTTTCATGGCCAACTGTCAGCCCCATCTCGTCCATCATACCGTCGAGCACGTAATCCTGCTGGTAGAGAATCGAAGTTTCGTTGACCTGTAGATGTACATGGCGGTTTCCCAGGTGATAGCAGGCACGCATCAGCAAAATCGGTCCCGAGGCGGTGGCTATCGAAACTGGTTCCGGAGCCGAGATCACCCGGATCATCGCACCGTCTTCGGATCCCAGCACATCGCCGCCGCGAAGCACGGTTCCTCGCGGCAAAAGCAATCCGGCCTCGGCTCCACTGTCGAGAAACACCCGTTGCCGGCTTTTTTGCCGGTATTCGAAGACCAGGGTTAGCGAGTCGGCTACTTCCACCTTTTCCGCGATTCGTTCGACAAATGTCAACATACGTCTGGTCTAGAACAGGAAGTAACGTTGCGCCAGAGGCAATTCAACTGCCGGCTCGCAGGTTAGTAATTCACCGTCCGCCCGTACCTCGAAGGTTTGGGAATCCACCTCGATTCTGGGTTGGTAACTGTTATGGATCAGGTCCTTTTTCCGAACGTCTCGAGTCCCCGAAACCGGTGTCACCATGCTCGCCAAGCCGAGATGATCTCCGATCCTTTCATCCATTGCTGCTGCAGAAACGAAGGTCATGCAACTGGCCGCCTGGGCCAGTCCAAACGCCGCGAACATCGGCCGGTAATGGGTCGGTTGAGGGGTAGGAATTGACGCGTTTGGATCGCCCATCGGCGCCGCCATGATGAAGCCACCCTTGATAATCAGGCTGGGTTTGGCGCCGAAAAAGGCTGGTTTCCAAAGCACCAGATCGGCCAGTTTCCCAACCTCGACCGAACCCACATGGTCGCTGATGCCATGACTGATCGCCGGGTTGATGGTGTACTTGGCAATGTAGCGTTTGGCACGGAAATTGTCGCTTCCGGGGCTGTCCTCGGGCAGGCTGCCGCGCTGCACTTTCATCTTATGCGCCGTCTGCCAGGTCCGGCAGATCACCTCTCCAACCCGGCCCATGGCCTGGGAATCCGAGGCAATCATGGAAAAGGCTCCGAGATCATGAAGGATGTCTTCCGCGGCTATGGTTTCCTTGCGGATTCTGCTCTCGGCGAAAGCCACGTCTTCCGGAATGCTCGAATCAAGGTGATGGCAGACCATGAGCATGTCGAGGTGCTCGTCAACCGTGTTCGCCGTGTACGGCCGCGTCGGGTTGGTCGAAGAAGGTAGGATATTGGCTTCCCCGCAGGCCTTAATGATGTCCGGTGCGTGTCCACCGCCAGCACCCTCGGTATGGTAGGTATGGATCGTTCGACCACCGATCGCCGCCAGCGTATCCTCGACGAAACCAGATTCATTCAGCGTGTCGGTATGAATTGCGACCTGTACGTCGTAACGCTCGGCGACATCCAGGCAAGTGTCGATTGCCGATGGCGTGGTCCCCCAGTCTTCGTGCAGTTTTAGACCCATGGCCCCGGCCCTGAGTTGCTCTTCCAGTGGAACCGCCGCGCTGGCATTGCCTTTGCCCATAAAACCCAGGTTCACCGGCAAGCCTTCAGCAGCCTGAAGCATACGGTGGATATTCCAGGGCCCGGGGGTACAGGTGGTCGCGTTGGTGCCGGTCGCTGGCCCAGTTCCTCCGCCGAGCATCGTGGTAATACCCGACATCAAGGCCTCTTCCACCTGCTGCGGGCAAATGAAATGAATGTGTGCATCGATCCCGCCGGCAGTCAGGATCTGCCCTTCACAGGCAATCGCTTCGGTACCCGGACCGATGATGATATCAACCCCGGCCTGGGTATCTGGATTCCCAGCCTTGCCTATTCCGTGAATGCGACCATTCTTGATCCCAATATCAGCCTTTACGATACCCCAATGATCGAGGATCAAGGCGTTGGTGATCACCGTATCGACCGCATCGGCCGACCTGCGCTGGCTCTGACCCATGCCGTCGCGAATAACCTTGCCGCCACCGAATTTCACTTCGTCGCCGTAGACGGTCCTGTCTTCCTCAACCTCGATGAACAGTTCGGTGTCCGCCAGACGAACCCGGTCGCCGGTGGTTGGACCGTACATTTCGGCATATGCCCGACGATCAATCTGGCTCATGACGGTTCCTCCAGTTTTCCCATGACTTCCTGCCGGAAGCCATAAATCTCCCGACTTCCGGCGTAGGCGACCAAGGTAATCGTGCGTTCCTGCCCGGGCTCAAAACGGATCGCTGTGCCAGCAGGGACGTCCAGCCTGTAACCCCGGGTCTGATCACGTTCGAAGATCAGGGCCGGGTTAGTTTCATAAAAGTGATAGTGCGACCCGACCTGGATCGGCCGGTCTCCGGAGTTGGCCACCGTCAGTTCGATGGTATCGAGACCCTGGTTGATTTCCAGCGTTCCGGCAACGGGAATCAGTTCGCCTGGATTCATGATCGTACCCCGCTAAATGATGGGATTATGAACGGTCACCAGCTTGGTGCCGTCTGGGAATGTCGCCTCGACCTGAACCTCGTTGATCATTTCCGCAATGCCAGCCATCACGTCCTCGCGGCTCAGTAGGGTTCGGCCATGATTCATGAGATCAGCCACGGTCCGCCCATCGCGGGCTCCCTCTACGATCGCTGCGCTGATGTAGGCCATGGCCTCCGGATAGTTCAGCTTCAGCCCCCGATCCTTGCGGCGCTCGGCGACCAGGGCCGCGGTGAAAAGCAGTAATTTGTCTTTTTCTCTCGGTGAAAGGTCCATAACAAACCCTCGACGTTAAAATTGAATGATAACCCGCTCGTTACTTTCCAAGCTAGGTTGCCCATATCCTTGGTTCACATGCCGGCTTTCCGGCCATCCCGGGTCTGATTGCCCGCCAGATCGAGACCAAAAGATTGCGCACCGGTTCCGCCTGCAGTCCGAGTGCTCGGCAAATCAGCAACCGGTCGATCAGCGTTGCGCCAAAGTCGCGGCGCTCACCGGCCAGGTCCCGCGCTGCATCCAGTTCCCTGGGTGTCGCCGGGTAGGCAACCAGGGTCGCTGAAAGCGGCTTTTTGTTCAGACCGCAAGGCGATGCGAACATCGCTGCGTCCAGGTTCAGCTGCTCCAGTAACAGCGGTACACCATCCTTCCACACTTCCAGGCCCATGCGGGCACGGCCGCGGGCGAATCCTTCGTTGCATGCGGGGCGACCCAGGGCAACCATTTCCCAACCAATCATTCGGGCTCCGTCCTCCAGTTCGAAGCGGGTCAGACTTTCGACCCGGCAATCATCAAACAAGATGGTTTCCTGCGGAAGCCATTCGAGCAGGGCTCCATCCATGACTTCGAAGCGGTTTTTCTGCTTCGCCCACGGTCCCCGGCTGCGATAAAACTTTCCTGCCGCGGGCGTCGTCAGCAAGACCTGGCTTCCCGGGTCACACTGAACATCCAGGTCTATGGTATCGCCACCAACCACTCCCCCGGGAGGATGGATCAGGTAAACGTGACAGGTCGTCCCTTCAGGATAGAACGGTTTCTGTACCAATAGCGGCCCCGCGTGTTCGCGCCTAGCCAGAAGGGTCCTGCCTTCCGAGGCGCAGAAACCCAGCCTGAGCCGGGCCTTCCAGCCTTCACAGGCTGCTTCCATTTCCGGATCGACCCCCATGGCCCATTGCCCCCCTATCTGAACCAACCCCTCCGCAATACCGAGGCACTTCTTCCGCTGATTGATGTCAGGCCGCGGCCAGCCAGATCATTCCTGCCCCGCCGCACAGCACGGAGAGAAACTGGCCGAAAGCGGGTCTGTCCCAGCGACCAAGACAGACGCCGAGCGTCTGCAGCAGAGCACTGGCGACCAGGAATCCTGCCGCATAAGCTTCAGATCCGACTCCGGCAGGTATTTCGGCAACGTGCGCCTGGCCGTGGGAAAAACCGAACACCAAGACAAGTAAGGTACCCGGAATCACTGGATAGCGGTCTTCGAACCAGAGAAGTAGGCCTGTTGCGACGACCGATACCGCGATCACCGCTTCGGTTGTTCCTCCCACCCCGACAACAGGGAAGACTGCCGGAAGGCCCATCGCCACCAGGAACAACCCAGGAATCACCCGCGACGAGGCTTTTCCTTGCGCTGCAGCCCAGAACCCGACGCCGAGCAGCACCAGCAGGTGATCAGTTCCGCCCACCGGGTGGACGAATCCGGAATAAAACGAAAAATGCAGGTCCTGTCCAGTATGCGCCAACACCGAAAGCGGTGCACAAAGCATCACCGACCCCAAAACCGTTCCCCATTTTCCAGAACGCATAGACACCTCTCAACGCAAATTTTCAGTTAGACAGTCAAATATCGTTGGATCATGTTTTGATCCAGTTGATCAATCATTCCGCCGGCGACGACCTTGCCTTTGTCCATAATGCAGAACCGATCCGCAACACGGCGGGCAAACGGCAACTTCTGCTCAACCAGCAAGACGGTCAGCCCGTATTCCTGGTTGAGACTCATGATGATATCCCCGATCTGCTGAACGATGTTCGGCTGGATACCCTCCGTGGGCTCGTCCATGATCAGGATCGTTGGTTCCAGCACCAGGGCCCTGCCGATGGCCAGTTGCTGCTGCTGCCCGCCCGACAGGTCGCCACCCCGACGACTGAGCATTTCCCTCAACACCGGAAATAGATCAAAGACGTGCTCGGGAATCTCTTGCTGGCCTTTTCCTGTCGCCGACAACCCGACTTTAAGATTTTCTTCAACCGTCAGCAATGGGAAAATCTGACGTCCTTGGGGTACGTAGCCGATGCCTAGAGGGGCCCTGTCCTCCGCGGCCTTGGGGGTCAGGTTCTGTTCGTTGAAGCGGATTTCACCCGACTGGCTGCGCAACAGACCCATGACGCATTTCAGAAGCGTTGTTTTCCCGACCCCGTTTCGTCCCATGAGGCACATGCAAGAGCCCTTTGGAACGTCCAGGTCGACATCCCAGAGGGTATGGCTTTGGCCGTAATACTGGTTCAGGCCGCTGATGCTCAGCACAACGTTCCCAGATAAACTTCAGCAACCCGCCGATCGTTCTGTATCTGGTCCATTGTCCCTTCAACCAGTACGGACCCTTCGTGCAGAACCGTCACCTTGCGAGAAATGGAACGCACGAATTCCATGTCATGTTCCACCACCACCACCGAATGTTTTCCTTCCAGGGCCAGTAGAAGTTCAGCCGTGCGTTCGGTCTCCTGATGAGTCATCCCGGCGACCGGTTCATCGACCAGCAGTAATTTCGGTTGCTGCATCAACAACATCCCGATTTCCAGCCACTGCTTCTGCCCGTGGGAAAGGGAGCCGGCGAGAGATTTGCGCTGCCCGACCAGACCGATGGTCTCAAGGATTTCATCGATCAGGTCCAGTTGCTCACCGGACAAGCTGGCAAACAGGGTGCTCCATACATTCTTGTTCGTACGCATGGACAATTCCAGATTGTTAAAGACCGTCTGGTATTCGAAAACCGTGGGTTTCTGGAATTTTCGACAAATCCCGGCCTGAGCGATCGAAGGTTCATCCATTTTGAGAAGATCAATCAGCTGACCGAAGAACACCGTTCCGGTGTCCGGACGTGTCTTCCCGGTAATGACATCCATCATCGTGGTTTTCCCGGCACCATTCGGCCCGATGATGCATCGCAGTTCGCCTTCCTCAATGTACAGGTTCAGATCTTTCAGCGCCTGGAAACCATCGAAACTGACGTTGATGTTTTCAAGGTACAGCACTTGGCCGTGCCGGGTATCCACCCCGGCCTCGATAGAATCCGGCATCCGGTCGAGCCGGCTTCCCAGTAACTTGCTCATCCGTCTTCCTTCCCAGCTTTGCTGAACAATCCGACAAGCCCCTTGGGCAGGAATACGGTCGACAGGACGAACATACCCCCCAGTGCAAACAACCAGATCTCGGGAAGCGAACCCGTCAAAAAGGTTTTTGAATAATTAACCAGGAATGCGCCCGCGATCGCACCATACAGTGTTCCCCGTCCTCCCACAGCGACCCAGATCACCACTTCAATTGAGTTCAGTGGCGCAAATTCGCCAGGATTGATGATCCCAACCTGGGGCACATAAAGAGCCCCCGCAATCGACGCAAGAGCCGCTGAAAACACAAAGATCCAGAGTTTGAACCGTTCAACCCGGTAACCAATGAAACGGGTTCTGTCTTCGGCGTCGCGTACCGCAAGCACCACCCGTCCGAGCTTCGATTCGACGATGTAACGACAGGCCAGATAGCCTGCGGCCAAGGCTGCACACGACAGCACGAAAATCACCACCCGGGTGGCATCCGATTGGATATTAAAGCCCAGTATATCCTTGAAATCGGTCAGGCCGTTGTTTCCACCGAAACCCATTTCATTGAGGAAAAACGCCAGCATCAAGGCGTAGGTCAGGGCCTGAGTGATGATTGCCAGGTAGACCCCCGTAACCCGCGAGCGAAAAGCCAACCAGCCAAACACAAAGGCCAGCAAGGTCGGAACCAGAACAACCATCAGCATCGCGAACCAGAACTGGTCGAAACCGTACCAGTACCAAGGCAGTTCCTTCCAATTCAGAAACACCATGAAATCCGGCAGTACGGGATGGCCATAAACCCCTCGTTCCCCAATCTGGCGCATCAGGTACATACCCATCGAATACCCGCCCAGGGCGAAGAATGCGCCATGACCGAGGCTCAGTATCCCGCAATAACCCCAGACCAGGTCCAGCGCCAGCGCCAGCAACGCATACGTCAGGTACTTGCCGACCAGGGTCACCGTGTAACTGGACAGGTAAAAAACGGAAGTCTCCGGAACCACCAGATTGCACAATGGCACCAGGATCGCAGCTGCGGCAAGCAAGTAGAAAATGACTCGCCCGCCAAGATCGTTTTTTAACAGACCCCTGGAAAACATCGACTAATCCTCTGCCGCTCGGCCCTTTTGCGGAAACAGTCCGCGCGGACGAATCTGGATAAAGAGGATGATCGCTACAAGAATCAGTATCTTCGCCAGTACAGCCCCGGCAAAGGGTTCCAGGATCTTGTTTGCAACCCCCAGGGACATGCCGCTGATCAACGTTCCCCATAGATTTCCGACGCCGCCAAACACCACCACCATAAAAGAATCGACAATGTAGGCTTGGCCCAGATTCGGGCCGACATTGGTCAGCTGGCTCAGCGCTACACCGGCGACCCCTGCGATACCGGAGCCGAGGCCGAAGGTCAACGCATCCACCCTCTCCGAGCGAATCCCCATGGCCTTGGCCATGGAGCGGTTCTGGGACACTGCCCGAACCTGAAGTCCCAATCGGGTTTTCTTCAACACCATGAGCAACAACCCAAATACGATCAAGGTAAAGGCAATGATGTAAAGCCGATTCAGGGTCAGTGAAAGGACGCTGTTGATTTCAAATGATCCACTCATCCAGGAGGGTGTGGACACCGAACGGTTGAGTGGCGAAAAAATGCTCCTGACCGTTTGTTGAAGAATCAGGCTGATGCCGAAGGTCGCCAAAAGTGTTTCCAGAGGCCGGCCATAGAGGAAGCGGATGATTCCACGCTCGATGCAGACTCCCAGTAGCCCCGCAACCAGAAACGCGGCCGGAATGGCCACCAGGATAAATGAGTCCAGGTAATTCGGCATCAACTGCTGGATGACGTAGGTTGTATAGGCCCCTACCATCATGAGTTCACCGTGCGCCATGTTGATCACACCCATGACGCCGAAGGTAATCGCCAGGCCAATCGCCGACAGTGCCAGCACCGAACCGAGACTTAAGCCAAAGAAAAGGGTTTCTGCCAGCCCGTATAGCTCAACCTGTCGATCGATCTTCTTTAGGGCATCCGTTGCCGCTTTAACCACCGCCTTGTCGGTTTCAGCAAAACTCCCATCTGCATTGGTTCTGAGTAAAGCATTCAGCGCGTTGCGAACGTTCGGGGAAAGGCCTGTGGCCAAGATCTC
>DBZZ01000028.1:18665-18837 GCA_002311315.1 Methylococcaceae bacterium UBA1147
TCAAGCAGGGCCTGAAGGACCGCCTCTACCCGGGGGTCCTGAAGTTCACCGAGTTTTTTGACCAGGACCGGCTTTTTTCTGAGCTTGGCGTCCCGGATCTGGTGGATGAGCGCGACAAAGGCATCCTGGCTGGTAACCCCTTCAACCGCATCGGTACTGCTTTGAGCTTGGG
>DBZZ01000044.1:0-392 GCA_002311315.1 Methylococcaceae bacterium UBA1147
AGGGTGAAGAAAGGAGACACTATAGATATTGCGCAACTGCTTGCGCCGGTCAATCAAGTAGACCCGCAGGATGTGGGAAAACGTTCCGGTAAATTGGCCCTCCTGGTCGATTATTTTCTGGATATCCTGTCGGTAACCGTCGAGGATCGGTTGCAATGCTTTTTCGGATTCAGTGGTCAGGAAGCGCCAATCCACTCCGTTTCCGGTGAACGACTTCGCGTAACGCCGAAGAGTTTCTGGAGTATCGTGCGCAGGATTGAAACTAAGGGTCAGTAATCTCAGTTTTGAAGCCAGTTCAGGGTCTTTCTGCAGCAGCCTGTTGATCCTGTGGAATACAAAGGTGGCGAGCGGACAGCCATTGGCATCGGTGCAAGTGGAGTAAATGAAACTCA
>DBZZ01000044.1:625-8563 GCA_002311315.1 Methylococcaceae bacterium UBA1147
GGCAACCAGGTTAGCCGGTTTGGTATTGCTGGCACCGTAGAGGGAGTAAGCACCAAAGCGCATCTGGTGCGGTCGCCCAAGTTTTTCCTTGATGAAATCCAGGGCAAACTGCTGGGTGAGTTTCTTGCCGTCCCAGGTGAACTGCTTGAGATACTGCTCGTTGTCCTGACCTTTCTTGTCCCAGTTTGCGAGCAGGGATGAGGTGTAGTACAGCCGTTGGCCATCCCAACTGGATGAAACCATGTTGACTTGGCTGCCGATTTTCTGTTCGAAGATCTGCTTCGGGTTGAAGGGATCGGAGATGTCAAAGGCCCGGGTTTTTCCATCCATGAAGGTGTTGACCCAGAGCAGTTGGTCGTCGTTCTGGATGGAGATGTCGACGGGTAAGGGTATCTTGCTCGGGTCTCCAATATCGGCCACCTCGCTGGCCTGCCATTCTCCCTTTTCATCTTCATGGATCAGCCAGATTTTCGATGTCAGAGCAGTGCTGGTAAAGCAGTAGTTGTGATTTTCTCCCCAGGCACAGCGGATCTCTAGCGGAGAACCCGGAACATCGAAGATCTTTTTCGGTTGCCTGGCGTGGAGGTCCCATTGCACAACGGTTCCCCCGAATTGTTTCATCGCCGCGGGATCGTTAAGCATTTTTCCGAAATCCATCATGTAGTTGGACCAGCCGGTAAAGGACGAGGTGAACATGGCATTGCGCCTGGGCAGTGCGCGGACATCGTAGCCGTATCCGTCGGCGATCTGCCCGGTTTTTGTCGCACCGTTCAGATCGCTGTCGGTCGGCATCCAGTGTGTCGCAACGTACTGGCCGGCATTACTGTATTCGACCAGGGCCGTGCGGCCGCCGTGGTCCTTGTTGTTTGAGAGTCCGGTAAGCATCATCCTCCCGGGCAGGGCATAGGTCGTATGCGGTCCAACGACGCCACCGCTTTTGGCAACAAAATCGGTGATGGTTCTGGTCAGGCGCGGTTTGGCCGGATCGCTGTGTACGTCGAAAATAAAGATCTTGCTGGTGTCCAGTCCCGCCGCCCACAGGTATTTGCGGTCATCGGTGAAGCCCGAGTGGTGGGCTTCGTTGCGGCCACCCACCGACACCGAGTTGACGACCTGTCCATAGCTGGATGATTTGGGGTTGACGTCTACGGTGACCAGCTTGTCCTGTTGGTCGCCGACCCCCTCCATCCCGAGGGTCCAGACATAGACAAAATCTTCCTGGCCAGTAATCTTGGCCATGTAAGGCGACTGGCACGTTTCGTCGGCGCTAGCCGTCCCGCCAAGCAAGAGGCTCGCAGGAAGTGTGAGAGTGATCATCAGTTTTCGCCAGAGACTGGCGGTTCTCGGTGCGGGGTGGTTCATGTTTCTACTCCGTCGTTTTTGTTTTCGGATCGGCTTTGATTGCGTGTCACTGGCATATCGGAAGCGCCGTCGCGGTCGTCGAGTATGTTGTCAGCACAGCGACCACCAGGGTATCTGTTTGGCAGTCGCTGGCGTAGTTTTTCTTGGACACCCTCCCTTTTGCTTTGTCATGCCTTGAAATAATCATCCAGCAGTGTCGAACAGCAGTCTTCAAGAGGTGCTGTCGAGCGCTGTATCTTCATTCTCAGCAGTGCACCCTGCCAGCCGTTCAGTAACAGATCAGCCATGCTTTTGGCGCTACGGTCGGTGCGTACCGTACCTTCCTGTTGACCGCGGACCAATGCCGATTCTTGGAGACGAGCGTAACGCTCCACCGTGGTTAGCAAGGAACAGCGGCAGATTTCGCTGGTATCGCCCACTTCCCCGATCAGGTTGCCGAGAAGGCATCCACCCTTGTAATCCGCCAGTTCCACTTCAACGATCAGTTCCGCGTAATAGCGTTTAAGAACACCGAGCCCATCCAGTTCAGGGTTTTGCAAATGGCCGGTCAAGCGCTGTATGAAGGGCTCGATATAATGTCCAACCGCCTCGGCAGCGAATTGTTCCTTGTTGTCGAAATAGTTGTAAAAAGAACCCTTGGGGATATTGACGAAATCGAGTACTTCCTTCAGCCCTGTGCCATGGTAGCCTTGATTCATCAGCGCTTGCACTCCGTAGTCCAGAAGTTGTTCGCGCTTGATTTGCTTGCGGGTCGGTGACGACATTTTCTTACTATATGACCGGTCGTCTTCATTTGCAAACTATTCCAATTACATCGCTGGATTGGTCGTCATTGGCATTCAGGCGCTTTGGTAATAGGCTTATCGACAGGTAATCCGGAGCAGTAACAATCTGGCTATCATTCCCCGGACACAGGCCATCAATGAAGTCGATCTGACCAACCCCGCTCACCCCGAAGCTTCGGGCCAAGATCCAGCTCTTGGAGAAATCGGAAAGCTTTCCCGCCCGGTGATTCATGCCATACCCAGGCGTCGGCCTTTTTTTCATGGAAATTGAGTTCGTCAGAGACTACGAAACCTGGTTAGATTTAGCCAAAGATCAGGAAGATTATTCGAAATATCCGATAAGTCTCTATTGTTTAAAGCAAAAGATGCGTTACCCACAATTCCTGTGGATAACCTGGTGGATTAATCTTCCTAAAGATCCTTTAAACACTGATTTTTATTGATTCCTACCAAATTGAGTAACATTTATGCAGGGCTTTGTCTGATCTATAAATCAATGAGTTAGAGGCTCTCATTGGACAACACCTCAAATTTCGGCATCATTCCCCTGACAAAATTAGTGCCATGTACAGCACTTGTGTGGAAAACCGCCTTCCGGAGTAGGATTTGACTCGATTTCCTTGCACAAGGTGTCTGACGTACCGATAACATGCACGGTGCACGCTACGCGATACGAAATGCTGTTTTAACCCATAACGGGGGTCATCCCTCCGCTCACGCTCCTTCGACACAAATCAACCCAGTTTCTTCACGAGATCTTCCGCCCGCAAATGGGTGTACCGTTTCAGCATTTGTAGCGTCTTGTGTCCCGAGATGGCACTAACCTCCATTGGGTTAAGACCCTTCTCAAACAACCTCGAACACGCCTCATGTCGCAAATCGTGAAACCTGAGATCTGATATCCCCCCACTCCTGCATGCTTTCAGAAACATTCGACTGATTCTGTGTGGCGGCATTGCGAACAGGGAGCCACCCAGGCTAATAGGAAGATTCTTCAGCAATGAAACCGCTTTGGTCGATAAGGGTACGAACCGGGTCTCTCCATTCTTGGTATGTCTGACAAGAATTGTCCTTTTGCTATAACAGACATCAGAGCGCACTAATCCGGCTAGTTCACCCCGACGCATTCCTGTTTCAATGGCAAACTGGATGAGAATACGCATGACTGGATCGGATCTGTCCAGTAGCTTCTCTAACTCATCGCCTGATGGCCGTCTATCCCTTCCTCTGGAACGCTCAGGCTTTCTTACCCGAGGAATGCTGCCATTGGGTAGAACAATCCCCCAATCAAGCGTAGCCGCCTTTAACGCACGATTAAGCAATCCCAATTCATGAATCACCGTTTGCGCGGCAACTTGTTTTAACCGCTCATCTCGGTATTGCGACAAATCCAATGATGACAAGCGTGCCAATGAGATGTAGCCAAGTCTTCTGGTTAATTCACGAACCCTGGAAGACTCCTGTCTGCAGGATCGTTTGGACGGCAGGATCTCAGTCGCATATCGCTGAACAATGTCCGCTACCGTGAAACGTTCAGCCAGAGAGTAATCAACAACAACGGATCGAGCCATCTTGTCTTCAATGTGTCTGGCCCATCTTTCAGCATCTTGTTTGCGTCGAAATGACTTGGTGCGAGCCCGACATCCCCTTATCCGGACTTGTGCCTCATATTTGCCTGTTGGTCGTTTTCTGATTGTAGCCACGGGAAGCCCTCCACGAACTGTGGCGAGACTGTGGCAAGAGAGCAGGCGCAGATATAGCTACCCTTGTTAATAACGGGTAACTATATGATACTTCAATGTTAAATTGGAGGCTGCGGTCGGAATCGAACCGGCGTCCACGGCTTTGCAGGCCGCTGCATAACCACTCTGCCACGCAGCCAAGAGATAACGCGAAACAAGGATTCTCAGCGTCTTGAATTGGAGCGGGAAACGAGATTCGAACTCGCGACCCCAACCTTGGCAAGGTTGTGCTCTACCAGCTGAGCTATTCCCGCGCAAATGAACAGAGCATTGTAATGAACCAACCAACGATGTCAAGAAGGCAATCAACGGTTATACGGTCAAGCTCCTTTGCCAAGTGCATGTCTTTTGCCAGAGGACCATGCAGCCGTTGCAGTACTTAGCGACAATACTCAATCGGATCTCAGCACTCGCAGCGAATACGGATTACGAACCAGTATCGAATAATGCATCTTTCGTCTCGATGGCCATCCGCGGATTTCGGTTTTTTTCCCACATAATCGCCAAGTTCCGGGAAAAATTCAGATTGGCGAGAGGAATCCGAATGTCCACCTGGTCTCTGTAGACCAGGTGGTAGTACTTTCGGCTCCGCTGCAGGGAAAGCTGGGTACCAACCAGTCGACACCAGCCTTACTTTTCGACCCGGGAATACTATCCACCGGCATGGGCTCATAAGCCGGTTTGCTCCAGATCCAACGGGCCATACGTTCAGCTTCCACCTGTGCATCGATCAGGCGTTGAGAATATTTCAGGTTAGGCGGATGCAGAGTCACACTAGCCAGTCCCAGGCTGACCAACACTCTGTTGAGATGGACCCCTTCTTCCGTAAACAGAGGGCCCAAAAGACGCTTGTATCGATCTACCTTTTCAAACATCTTCCTCAAGGTAGACCTTCTTGCCTTCGACCGCTTCTTTTAGCCATAAGCTCGCCTCTTCGCCGCCCGGCGAACCAGACCTATGCGGGCTTTCGATTTCCGGCGTATTACTCGATAGTAACCGTACCTTGCTGCCGTTTGAAAGTAGGACGGTATCGCCATCGTAAACCCGCTCGAAAACCTGGTACTGAAATCTACCCGAAAACCGGAAAATTTCCGAGCTCGATGCAGAACGACCCCAATCATTGTTCTGACTGTTGTAGCCTTCACGAACATCGACATCGACCGCATACGTTAGCCCAATCCCGGCCAGCAACATGAAAATGAGGAGAAACTGTCTCACGGCTTCACTCAATGAGGGGCAGCGAACGTCAATCAGGCCGAATTTTGCTCCGTATCAAAATCAGCATCCCAGAGTTTTTCAAGCTGATAGAACCCGCGGGTTTTCGGCACCATGACATGAAGAACAATGTCTCCGATATCGACCAGCACCCAGTCTCCTTTCTGTTCTCCCTCAATACCCAGGGGCTTAATCCGGTGTTCGCCGAGTTTCTCCGTAACTTGCCTGGCCAATGCCTTGACATGGCGTTCCGAGGTACCGCTGGCAACCACCAGATAATCCATAATACTCGTCTTGCCCCGAACATCGATATTCGTGATGTCGTTGGCCTTCCCTTCGTCCAGGGTCCGAAGCACCAAGTCCAACATGTCTGATATTTGCATAATTCGCTCTTTGATCGTTAGATAGCAATCTGCCCATGGTACTAAATTTCCAACCCGCTATGGATTCCCTGTATAAAGCCCCTGTTCCCTGATCATCTCAAGTACCGATTCAGGCAACAGGAAACGTGGATTCCCGGACCGGGCAAGAATCTCGCGTATTCCTGTTGACGAAATCTCGAACTGGCTTACCGGATGAAAAACAACAGAACCGAAAGCATGCCGGTTGAAAACATCTTTGTAATTGCCGATACGAAATAGTCCCGACCGTGTTAAGCCCGTTGGCACCTGCGGTTCGTACCCGGGCCGATGAAGCACCAGGAAATGAGTCAGACCGGGTAGTTCATTCCATCGATGCCAGCGTTCAAGTCCGGCAAAAGCATCCATACCGAGTACAAGCACTAGAGACTGCCGAGGAAATTCAGCCTGAATCGACAGCAAGGTATCATACATGTACGAAGGACCAGACCGTTCCAGTTCCCGTGGATCAACGAGCAGGGACGGTTCGTTGCGAACCGCCGACTCGAGCATCATCCGCCGGGCCTGCGCAGGAGCACCCGGAACCGATCTGTGTGCCGGTTCACGGCAGGGGAGCAAGCGCAACCGGTCAAGCCCCAGGAACTCCCTGACCTCAAGGGCCACTCTCAGGTGGCCGAAATGAACCGGGTCAAAGGTTCCCCCCATGAACCCGATCATGGTTCTTCGAGCCGATGAATCACGAAACCTACTAACCGGAAATCCACTAGCTCCACTGACCCATTTAATCCTTTCCCGTCCAATCTAAGTTCGGATATGGCCGTCGCCGAGCACGATAAACTTCAGTGAAGTCAGGCCTTCGAGCCCGACCGGACCCCGTGCGTGCAGTTTGTCGGTGCTGATTCCGATTTCCGCGCCCAACCCGTACTCGAAACCATCGGCAAAACGTGTCGACGCATTCACCATCACCGAACTGGAATCCACTTCCCGCAGGAAACGGCGGGCACGGGTGTAATCCTCGGTGACGATCGTATCCGTGTGGGCAGAACCGTAGTGATTGATGTGTTCGATGGCATCGTCCAGTCCAGCGACGATGCGGATCGACAAAACCGGCGCAAGGTACTCCGTAGCCCAGTCTTCTTCCGATGCTGCGCCGCACTGTGAAACCAGTTCCCGTGTTTTCAGGCATCCCCTAAGTTCAACCCCGTGATTAATGAAACGCGTCCCAAGTCCATGAAGAACGATCTGGGCAACCTTCTCCGCGACCAGCAGCGTTTCCATCGTGTTGCAGGTTCCATAGCGCTGAGTCTTGGCGTTGAAGGCAATTTCACTGGCTTTGCCGAGATCGGCACGATCGTCGATAAATACGTGGCAGATTCCGTCCAGATGCTTGATCACCTGGATTCGCGACTCTCTCGATACCCGTTCGATCAGACCCTTGCCTCCCCGAGGCACAATCACGTCAACATACTCGTTCATGCGCAACAGTTCACCGACCGCGGCACGATCTGTCGTCTCGACAACCTGCACACAGGATTCCGGCAAACCAGCTTCGGCCAGGCCTTCCTTGATGCAGACTGCAATCGCCCGGTTCGAATGGATCGCCTCGGACCCGCCGCGCAATATGCAAGCATTGCCCGATTTCAGGCACAGTGCGGCGGCATCGGCTGTTACATTGGGCCGCGACTCGTAGATGATGCCGATTACCCCCAGAGGCACCCGCATGCGTCCGACCTGTATACCACTGGGCCGGTAAACCAAATTGCTGATCTCGCCGACTGGATCCGTAAGGGCTGCAATGTCGGCCAGTCCATCCATCATGGCCCGAATTCGGCTGTCGGTCAGTTCCAGGCGGTCCATGAGAGCCGATTCCAGCTGGTTCTGGTTTCCCGCCTCAAGATCCTTGCGGTTTTCGCGCAACAACGATTCACGGTTTCGTTCAATGGCCTCTGCGATTCGCGAAAGTGCGAGGTTCTTGAGACCGGATTCGGCTCTTGCAAGTACCCGGGATGCAGCCCGCGCCTCGTGACCCAGACCCTGAACGTAATTCCTGATTTCTTCCATTGTTCGGTTTTCCTGATCGTTCACTATTTCATTGGATGACTGCATCGTTCCAGCCGTCCGGGGACGACAGTACGGAACAACCCGCTATCGCAAGGCACAGTTGAAGCAGTTCATTCCAGACATCTCCCCTGAAAAGTCCCTTGCCAACCCGGTCAATCAGGACACAGCGTGCAACAAGCACCTGGATCTGATCATGATCCAGTCTTCGCAGCGCAGCATCAAAAAGTCCCTGTCGGCTTTCCCAGACCCGGTGGTTCCGGTAGGTTAGTGCCCGACTCGTCCCCCGATCCAGATCGTATCGCATTGAGGCAAGCAGCCTCAGTTCCCTAGCCAGCGCCCACAGCACTAACGGATATGCCAAGCCCTCCTCACGGATACTGCAGAGTACGCGACTGATCCGTGCCGCTTTCCCAG
>DBZZ01000044.1:8615-10737 GCA_002311315.1 Methylococcaceae bacterium UBA1147
GCTTTCCCAGCCAACACACCATCGACCAGATCAAAGACATTAAAGTGAGCGGAGTCCAGGACAACTTCCTCGACCGTTTGCACGTCCAATCGTGCTGAACCGTACAACACACGCAGCTTGTCGATCTCCTGTGCAGCAGCCAACATGTTGCCTTCTACACGCCCGGCCAGCACAGCCAGTGCCTGACGCTCCAGGGTCACTTCGCGGGATTTTGCACGGGCATCCAGCCAGCCTAGAAAGCGCTGACGTTGCAAAGGACGAACCTGTACAACCGCTCCCAACCGGTCCAGGGTCTTGAACCAAGCCGTATTCGGGGTTGTTTTGGCCAGTTTCCCACAGCTTGCCAGCAATATCGTCTCTCCCGGCAAACGTTCCAAGTATCGCTGCAGGTACTGCGCAGCCTTCTTGTCCGGCAAGTTGGCACCAAAGCGCAACTCCAGAATCCTTTTTTCGGAAAACAAGGAAAGCGATTGGCTGGCAAATTCGAAGTTTTCCCAGTGAAATCCAGGTTCTACATCGAACAGTTCCCGAGTCGAATATCCGGCCACCTTGCAGGCTTGCCGGATTGCGTCCCGGGTTTCTCCATGCTGCAGCGGTTCATCACCGCAAACCAGATACACAGGCAGTAACCGCCTGCCAAGATTCCGTCCAATCTGCTCCGCAGAAAGGCGCATCGTGCAGCCGATCTACAGACCGGTTGAATAGTTGCGCAAAGCAACCTCGGCTCGCCGAAGGACGGAATTGACCGCTTCCTTGTACATTTCGTTGCGGATCACGTTTTCTTCCTGGGCCTTGCCGATAATGTTCGAATTGCCAATCACATCGCTCTGTGGATTGTAATATTCACGCACGACACGGATGATCTGTTCGGACAGGATGAGATCACCGGAAGGGGTCTGCAAATCGAAGATCAGCTCATAGGCCAGCTGGTACGTGTTAGTCCTTCCGGTACTGCTCAAGGTGGCTGCCCCTCGGCTAAACTGCTGGCTAATGGCATTAAGAACGAAGCTGGCCTCGCCAAGGTCACGGGTCACTTGCCCGTTTCCGAACCGCAGGTTCTGTACAAAGTAGGCCATGAACGGACTCCCCTGCCCAAAGCCTTTAACGTACACCACGTCCATGCCTTCTGGCAGGTCGACTGCCCCGCGAAGGTGCCATCCGCAGGCAGGCAAGCCTGTCAGCAATGCGGCCAGCATGATGCCGACCCATCGGAAACCTGCCGAAAGCTCCCAGGGACCCCTAGTCATACAACGATGTTGACGAGTTTCCCGGGAACCAGGATCACTTTCCTGATCTCCTTGCCTTCCACAAAACGCTTCACGTTTTCGTCCCCCAGAGCTGTGGCTTCGATCCGATCCCTGGCGGCATCGGTAGCCACCTCGATTTTCCCGCGAAGCTTGCCATTCACCTGTACGACCATTATTAAGGTACTCTGTTCGAGTGCTTTCTCATCGACATCCGGCCAGTCGACATTCACCACTGACTCCGAATAGCCCAGCGACTTCCAGAGAACCTCGCAGATATGTGGAATGATCGGCGACAACATCAAAACGATGCCTTCCAGGGTTTCCTTGCGGATCGCCTGTCCAGCCGTACTCTGGTCACCGAATTTCCCAAGACCGTTAAGAAGTTCCATGTTGGCTGCAATGGCAGTATTGAAAGTATACCGACGTCCGATGTCATCGGTTACCTTGCGAATGGTTTCATGAAGCTGCCGGCGCATAGCCTTCTGGGCTTCACCCAGCAGGTCCGAATCAGTCTGTATGGAAACGCCGTGATGACGACTGTTCACAAAACCAGAAACTGCCTTCCACAGTCGCTTGAGGAAACGGTAAGAACCCTCTACGCCGCTATCAGACCACTCGAGTGACTGTTCCGGTGGTGCAGCAAACATGACGAACAGGCGCACCGTATCAGCCCCGTAACGATCGATCAGCATTTGTGGATCAACCGTGTTTCCCTTGGACTTGGACATCTTCCTGCCGTCCTTGAGCACCATGCCCTGGGTCAGTAGGTTGCTGAACGGTTCGTCACAATCCAGCAAGCCCTCATCCCGTAACAACCGGTGATAGAAACGCGCATAAAGCAGGTGCAAGATCGCGTGCTCAATCCCGCCGATGTA
>DBZZ01000082.1 GCA_002311315.1 Methylococcaceae bacterium UBA1147
GTCAGGGTAACGAACTGCACCGCAGTCTTTGAAAGCACTCATTTGCATGACCGTATCCCCAAAAAGCTTCTGGAAAGATACTACGTAACCGACAAGACAGGTTACAGCCCATCCTTCGAATGGGAGGGCGAAGGCTTTTATCCGACAGTGAAACGCCGGGTTCAGGAACATTTCAGGAACAAGGCCCGCCAGCAGGGCCTGTCCGGAGCCCGAACACGCGAGGGACACCACGGAACCCGTATTTTCCTAGCCAGGCTGGCACTGGTCTGGATGCTCTGGATTGGCCTATCGATCGGCGCCGTACTCTACGGCAACCTGTTTTGTGCGCTGTTGTGGGGACCTTTCGCTTTTGCACTCGGCGGATATGGGCACGAAGCGATGCATGCAGGGGTGCTTTCGTACGCCCGCGAACCGTTTCCTGGCTCTCATAACCCTGGACCTTGCCGGTCCTGTCATCCTACATCTTTACCGCAACCCACGTACCGCTGCTGCATCATGTATATACCAACGTTCCCGACAAGGATCCGGATATCGAAGTACACTTTCCGTTGATCCGTGAACGCTTTGACCAGCCCCGCTTCTTTTTCCACTACGCCCAACACCTCTACGCCTGGATACTCTACACCCTGACCTTGCCGATCATCTGGGTCATGGATTTTGTTGCCGCAGCCACTGGAACCTGGTTCGGACCGTGGGCCAAGCTGCGGAAACCGGATACTAAAGAGACCCTTCATTCTGCTGGCCTTCAAGCCGGTTGCACTGGGCTTGTGGTACGTTCTGCCAGGGCTGCTGCACGGGTGGGCGTACGGAGCACCACTTAGCCTGATCATGATCGGTGTAACCGGCCTGTTGGTGCAGGCAACGTTTGCCGTCAACCATCAGAACCCGCTGGCCATGAACCACGACCAGCGTCCCAGTAGGCATGCACGCGACTGGGGGATCCAGAAAATGGAAACGACGGCCGATTTCAGCAACCGGCACTGGCTTCCCCTTCTTTTCTTCGGCGGGCTCGGTTACCAAATCGAACACCACCTTTTTCCGACCCTGAGCTACTCGCAGCTAAACGAAGTGGCTCCCATCGTCGAAGAAACCTGCAGAGAGTTCCAAACCCCCTATCACTATTACCCAACGATCTTCAATGCATTCCACGCCCATTACCGGTTTCTGAAGCGACTGGGACAGGAAACCGACTGGGAACCTCCGAGGGCAAACAGGACAACCGATGAAAACTGGCGGTCAACGACTCCTGCAACGGACTAGATACAACCGCAGGCAAACATTCAGCACCACGAAAATGGAACGGTACTTCGTGTAGTCTCCTGACACCAAGTTTTTCCGAAAACCACCAGGGCCGCAAATCATTTCTAAGCCACAAACCAGTTCACTGTTTTTCCAGAAACCCTGCTTCCAGCGGTAGCGTCCGAGAGCGAGGCACCCCCGTGACGTCAAGCCACGATCTTCTTCATCTGTCCGGATCGTGGCCATTTAAAGGCGCGGCAATCATACCCGGATCCGAACGGTATTGATAACGATAGATGTCTGTCTAGCCACCTGAAAGCTTGACGGTGTACCCCTGTTTCTCCAGTTCTCCCTTGACTCTATCCCGGTGATCCCCCTGGATCTCGATTACACCGTGTTTCAGCGAGCCGCCGCTGCCGCATAATTTTTTCAGACTCTTGGCAATGACTTTCAATTCGTCGGGATTGACAGGAATCCCAGAAACGGTAGTCACACCCTTGCCTTTGCGGCCCTTTGTTTCGCGCCGAATCCGAACAATGCCATCTGCGGCCGGCACAACCGGGACCCTTGCCTCGTTTTGCGGCTGGATGCGCCCGGTTTCGGTCGAATAAACAAGCCTGGAATTTCGTCCCATTGATCAATCGATAACTGTAGCTAAATTCGTCTTTTTTCGCGCTAACGTGGATCTTTGAAATCGGTCACCCATCCATCATGCTGGTTAGCATCTCGTCGCTGGTCCGCAGAAGAACGGTAGGGGTCAATGTCGAATTGATCATTCGACCAGAAAGACCCATCAACTAAAGCGCTGCAACCCCCGCCTTTGCGATCTGGGCGTCTTCATTAGATTTTACCCCGCTGATGCCGATAGCACCGACAATATGGCCGTCGCTGATGAGCGGAAGCCCGCCCTCGATTGGCAGCATACCGGGCATTGCAAGATATCCTTGCCGGCCCTGTGCAACCATTTCTTCCCAAAATTGGGTTGGGCGACGAAACATCAGCGCCACCTTGGCTTTGTTGATGGCCACGTCGATACTGCCCAGCTGGGCTTTCTCGCGCTGCAGGTACATCAGGTGCCCGCCATCATCCACGACAGCAATCACCACGTCCCAGTTGTTTCTCTGAGCCTCTGCTTCGGCCGCTGCAGCAACCCTTTTGGCATCGCTCAACCCCAGGATCTTTTTTGTTTCCATTGATTTACCTCGTAAATTGATGTGTAAAAAGTTGCTGATTCTACCGATTTTTTGGTTAAAGCGTACTATTTATGCAATTGTAGTAACCTTTTAGTGTCTCACCACTGACGAGTCTGGTTGATCCACACCGCAACACTTCAAGGGACGTCCAGACACAATTCACAACAAACACGGATAGCTCGTTGGCAACCGTTAACAGACCACCCGACTCAGTGGCTCTCGTCGAAACCGGAATTCCAATTTATAATGCATCGTTTTCCCTGGAGGTTTAGCGGGTGACCGAGACATCTCAAAGCAGTTCACCAACACCTTTGTCGGAGCTCGATCAAATCGGGAGACTGGGTACGCAATACCGTGAGATGACCCAGCAACACCATATTAACTACGATCCCGCACAGGTTTCGGCACTCAAGGTCCTGCAGGATCTGTGCACCAGGCTAACCACCGAGCCGGTGAAAGAAAAACCATCCCTGATCCGGCGATTTTTCCCCCAGCCTACGGAAAAATTACTGGGGATCTATCTCTACGGGGATGTTGGCCGGGGGAAATCCATGCTGATGGACCTGTTCTTCGACCATTGCCCGGTCGAAAACAAGAAAAGGATCCACTTCCACGCTTTCATGCTGGAAGTGCACTCGTTCATGCACGAATGGCGGCAACAGAACGATGGTGATCCGGTTCTTCCCCTGAGCAGGAAGATACGGGAATCGGCAAGGCTGTTCTGTCTCGACGAATTCCACGTTACCGACATCGCCGACGCCATGATCCTGGGTCGATTGTTCGACGCGCTTTTTGAACAAGGGATGCTCATCGTGGCCACCTCCAATCGACATCCGGACGGGCTTTACACGAACGGCTTGCAGAGGGAACGATTCCTTCCCTTCATCGACCTCCTGAAACAAAATACGCAGGTCGTTGCACTCGAATCGGACCAAGACTACCGGCTGGTCCACCTGCGTGCCTTATCAACAACCTATTTCACTCCTCTCGGAGAAGATGCCAAAATCTTTGTCAGAGAAAGCTTTGATGACCTAACCCAGGGTGCGCCAGAAGCTCCGGGGCAAATCGAGGTCAAGGGGAGGAAAATACACTTGCCTGCTGTGCACGGCGACGTCGTCATGGCCAGTTTCTCCGACCTGTGCGAAACTCCTCTTGGGGCTGCCGACTACATTGAAATCGCCTGCGACTTCAGCACCCTGATCCTTTACGATATCCCGCGCATGAGCGCCGAAACAATGGATGAAGCAAAGCGCTTCGTGACACTCATTGACGCCCTCTACGAACACAAGGTGAAACTGCTTTGTACCGCCGAAACAATTCCTGAGGAGCTTTACTCGCAGGGAGAAGGTGCATTCGAATTCGAACGCACGGTTTCGCGGCTGAACGAAATGCAGTCCGAGCGTTACTGGGAGATCGAGCATTGCTCGGATTGATCTTTCCAGCCTGCTCAACCGGTAAGGATGGCCTGACAACCGCCTTTCCCGGAGCAAGCAACCCAACTCCGACCGCGCCCAGCCTGAAATAAACTGGAGATGCCCGAACTGCCCGAAGTTGAAACAACCAGGCGGGGAATCGAACCACACATCCTCAAACTCGTCATCAAGGCCGTTGTAATCCGACAACCGCGGTTACGCTGGCCGGTCCCTGATAGCCTGAAAACCGTGCTGCCAGGACAACGGTTCACCGAAGTCGGTCGGCGTGGCAAGTATCTACTCCTGCGGACTCGAACGGGTACCCTGATCATCCACTTGGGGATGTCAGGTAGCCTGCGACTGGTAGGAGACAACAGCCAATTCTGTAAACACGACCACGTCGATATCGTTTTCGCCGAGGGACTCTGCCTGCGATACCATGACCCACGACGATTCGGATGCCTGCTATGGACCCCCGATGATCCGAACAACCATTCTCTGATCGCATCGATGGGTCCCGAGCCCTTTTCCGACGATTTCAATGGAGAATACCTGTATAAAACCGCGAGAAACCGCGGGTCGTCGATCAAGGCCTTTCTCATGGATAGCCGCGTGGTTGCAGGGATCGGAAATATCTATGCAAACGAAGCCCTATTTCTGAGCGGAATCGACCCCCGGCGCAGGGCCGGGAAGATCTCCAGATCTCGCCTGCAGGCCCTGTGCACAGCCATAGAAGGGGTGCTGGAAAACTCGATTCGGCAGGGAGGAACCACACTCCGCGACTTCGTAAACGAATCCGGACAGCCGGGTTATTTCCAGCAAACCCTGAGCATTTATAACAAAGAAGGACAGCCGTGCCCCCGATGCCGTTTACCGATCCGGAAATGCCGGACCAACCAGCGCTCGACCTTCTACTGCGGACACTGCCAGCGCTGAACACAGCAATCGGAAACCACATTGGCCAGATTCAACGAAGCCAGGAGGTATTCCCGTTCTGGCATTGCCACCAACGAGTCGGCCATCCCACGCTTGACCAACGGCTATAACTGTCCGATGATTTTCCTCGTGGCCGATTCAACCAACACCAGCCTTGTCCTCATGGAGCCAGCAACCACCTTCCTTCTGCCGGTCTGCTGTCGGCAGACTGAACCGGAAACATGATCGCACTGATCCGGCGCGTGATACACGCAGAAGTCGCTGTCCGTGGCAAAACCGTGGCCCGTGCCGGTTACGGCATCCTGGCCCTTGTCGCGATCGAGAAACAAGATACCGATACCGAGATGCACCGACTAGCCGAGCGGTTACTGAACTACCGCATCTTCCCAGACCAGGACAAGAAAATGAACCTGAGCCTGTGCGATATCGGCGGCGAATTGCTGCTGGTGCCGCAATTTACACTGGCTGCAGATACCCGAAAGGGAAATCGTCCCAGCTTCAGCGCAGCGGCACCACCCGAAAAGAGCCGTTCGATGTTCGAACAGTTTGTCGGCCTAATGAAATGCAGGCATCAACAGACGAAATGCGGCTGTTTCGGCGAAGACATGCAGGTTTCGCTGACGAACGACGGGCCGGTGACTTTCCTACTACAGGTGGCGTCGCCTACCCGGCAATAATCCCCGAACACTGCAATCGGATCAAAACAATGCTCTGTCGGCCTTTCTCTACAGGTGGCTACCGAGCAGATCCACAACTTTGTGGACAGCACCACGGTTGTTTTCGACGAAAGTGCGGCCAGCCTCCCCTATTGAGGCACGGTAGCCTGTATCCTTGAGCAAACGGATACATTGCAGCCCAAGTGCCTTACTATCCGCCACCTGGATGGCCGCACCCACTTCGACCAGGGAGGCCCCGATCTTCCTGAAGTTAAACATATGTGGACCGAAAACCGTCGGAACGCCAAGCGCGCACGCCTCCAGTGGATTTTGCCCTCCTTTTTTGACCAGGCTCCCTCCAATGTAGGCGAGATCAGCCATCGCATAAAACTGTTTCAATTCACCCATAGCGTCCAGCAGGAAAACACTCGTGGAACCGCTACAGGCGCGGTCTTCACTACGCCGAACCAGTTCGAAGCCTCGTTGTTCACAGAGCGATGCGACACCGGAAAAGCGCTCGGGATGGCGGGGGACCAAAACCAGGATTAAATCCCGAACGATCGATCTGACGCTTTCAAGAGCATCCAGAACCTGCTCTTCCTCCCCCTTGTGAGTGCTTGCGGCAATCCAGACCGGCCGGCTACCGAACAGTTCCCGACGGAGAGTCGCACCAACTTCTGCCAAACCTTCGGGTACACGGTAGTCGAACTTGATGTTGCCCATCACCGATATTGTTTCCGGTCTAGCGCCGATTTCGACAAAGCGCTGACCATCGTCCGAGGTCTGGGCCGCAATCATCGAAACATGCTGTAGGGTATCCGTTGTAAAACGTCTCAATCTGCCGTAACCACGGGCTGATCGTTCCGACAGACGGCCATTGATGATTGCCAGGGGTATCCGCTCGCCGCCGCATGCGCGGTACAGGTTGGGCCAAATTTCAGTTTCCATCAACACTCCAAGTACCGGTTTGAAACGCCGCAGGAATCGCTGCCCGGCCCCGGGCAGATCAAAGGGGAGGTAAACATGTTGAACGGTATCGCCCAAGACGGACCTAACTCGGTCTGAGCCGGTGATGGTTGTCGTAGTCACCAGTATCGGATAGGCCGGATAGCTGTTTCGGATTTCGAGAATCAGGGGAAACACTGCTTCCGCTTCACCAAACGAAACCGCGTGGAACCAGATGACGCCAGTTTCAGCCTTTCCCCGGTAGACGGCAAGACGTTCGGACCATCGCCGGCGATAATCGGAATTCCAGATCGACCGGTACAGCAGGCGAAGGAAAAAAACGGGACTGATCAGACTAATGAGCAGGCTGTAGAGAAGGCGCATGATGTATTTCCCGCTGAAAGATCCGGATCTGTTATTTGAAAACCCTGACCGGCGGGAAAGAGGATCGCTTGAGCCAGCGGATGGCAATATTATTTAGTCGTTCAGGTATTGGTGGTTCAATCAATGCCGGGGCCATGTTCAATGTGCAAAGCGGGGGAAAGGCACACTTGCCCGAAACCGGTAATCTCAGAAGTTGAGCCATTCCATATACAACCCGACACCTTCTTCCACGGTCTTGAAGGAATGGTTACAGCCGGCCCCCCGCAACGCATCCAGGTTCGCCTCGGTAAAACTTTGGTAGGCACCCTTGAGGTGATCCGGGAAAGGAATATATTCCAATTCTCCATGACCATGGTACTCAAGAACGGCACGAGCTACATCGTTGAAGGGCTGACTGCGGCCAGTCCCGAGATTGAAAATGCCGCTGACTTGCGGATGGTCATAAAACCACAAGTTCACATCGGCAATGTCGCCCACGAAAATGAAGTCGCGGCGTTGTTCGCCGTTATCATAACCGCCAGTCCCTTCGAACAGCCGGACCTTTCCGCAATCCTTCAACTGATTGTTCAGATGAAAGGCTACGCTCGCCATGCTTTCCTTGTGCGCTTCCCGCGGGCCGTAGACGTTGAAGTAGCGCAAACCAACCACCTGGCTACTGATTCCTCCCAGCCTCTCGCGAACATACTGGTCAAAACAATATTTCGAATAGCCGTAAACGTTCAGCGGTGCCTCGTTCGCAGGATCTTCCCTGAAAACGGTTCCAGATCCGTAGACCGCCGCACTGGAAGCATACACCAGCCGGATTTCGCGTTTCAGGCAATACTCGAGAAGGATCTTCGAGTATTCGTAGTTGTTTTCCATCATGTACCGGCCGTCCCACTCGGTGGTGGCCGAACAGGCGCCTTGATGAAAAATCGCTTCAATCGATTGCGTATCGTATTCGCCCTTCTGAAGGCGATCGATGAAGGTCTGCTTGTCCAGATAATCCGCAATCTGGCAACCGACAAGATTCCGAAACTTGGTTCCGTCTTGCAGGTTATCCACTACCAGGACATTGCGCTCGCCACGGGCATTCAGAGCCAGCACCAAGTTGCTGCCGATGAAACCGGCCCCGCCGGTTACAACGATCATCGAGCGCGATCCCCCGTCATCGACTGCCCGACTACTCGGCGACGATCGACAGCTTCAGTTTCGCTACAACATCGGTATGTAACTGCACATCGATCTCGAAATCACCAGTATGTCGCAATGTGCCGTCGCTGAGCCTGATTTCCGATTTTTCCACAGGAACCCCTGCCTCGCTTGCGGCTTCTGCAATATCGAGGGTCCCGACCGACCCGAACAGCTTGCCTTCTTCCCCAGCTTTCTGGGTAATACTGATGGCAAGTTCCTCGATGCTGTCACGGCGTTTTTCCGCCAAGGACAGGCCTTCTCCCGCTTTCGCTTCCAGTTCGGCCCGGAGCCCTTCGAACTCAGCCAGTTTCTCCGGAGTCGCCAGCACTGCCTTGCCCGTGGGGACCAGGAAGTTGCGACCGTATCCGGATTTCACGGTCACCTGGTCGCCCAGATCACCTAGGTTGGAGATTTTTTCCAGTAAGATTAATTCCATTATTGTTTACCTCAAGTAGTAACGGTTGTTCAGACCTTGGTATCGAGACGCTCCGAACAGCCTTCTTTAGTTTTTAGTTAGCCAACACCCTGGCCCGCCAGTTCATCCACGCATCCGTATACCCCGCCAGAGCAACGGGTAACAATGCCCACGGAACAAAGAACATCAGAATATACATGGCCGGCAACAGAATACCTTTCATTCGAGTCGCGGAAATCAGAACGTGCACCACCGAAACACCAATGATGAGGTAGAAAAAGAACCCGAGAATGCACGCGTTTCGCATTCCCTCACTGAGCAGGCCATTTTCCATGCCAGCCAGCAGAAAAACACCGAGAAAAATGTAGGCTACCGCTGAACGGGGCCTCAAAGAGAGGAATTCCTCCCTGAAACCACCGGGGTTGTACAGCATGGCCTGCCACCATCTTCCTACCAGCATAGCCAGAACCAAAGAGACGATCGTACCCGTCACCAGGATTCCGGTCATGTAATGCGAAACCGCCTGGATACTGGTTTCGATCTGTCCGAGTTCAACCCCGGGAGGAGGATTGGCCGCAAGTGGCTCCAGGATCATGCCAAGCCGTTCCTGCCACATGACGGCAGGGTCTGAACCGAAAAGATAGATTGCGACAATCGCGACCAGTCCCAGTCCCAGTCCGACTTCTAGGGTAAAGCCGAGTTGACCCGATACCCTCAGCAGAACCGCGAAAATCCACACCGGCAACCAAAACCCCAAGGCGTAAGCAACCACGAAACCGGAAGAACCCAGGAGGCCCTGACCAAGGATTCCCACGGCCAGGGCCGCACCCATAATGGTGATCATCCCCTCGCGCTGGCCTCCACGGAGGCTGACCAGAGAGACAGCCGAAGCACTCAGGATACTAAGCGGGGGCAACACGAACGATAGCAGCATGAATACAGCAACAGCCACCACCGCCTGCATTCGACCACGCATGATATAGGTTGCAAGAAAACGCAAAACGCATCCCCAAACAAGGTTTATGACGTCAGGTCATTTATGTCTTGTGCGCATCGCAGTACGGGATGAGCGCAAGAAAACGCGCCCGCTTGATCGCCGTCGTCAACTGACGTTGATAACGAGCCCCGGTTCCGGTAATGCGGCTGGGTACGATCTTGCCGGTTTCGGAAACAAAGTCGTTCAGCATTTCCAGGTCTTTGTAGTCGATTTCCGTGGTCCCATCGGACGAAAACCGGCAGAATTTTTTGCGTTTGAAATGGCGTGCCATGATATTGCCTCTTTTGATTGCTCGAAATGTTAAACGGAAAACTCGGTGTTACTCGTTTTCCTGGTTTTCGGTTTTGCCGGTTTCGGCATCCTTGACATCAGTTGACGCTTTAGGCGCCTTGGTGTCTTCAGTTGCATCGTCGGAGGCTGTCTTGGCCTTAGCCTGCACTTCGGTTTCGATGTCCTTCATCATCGGTGACGGACCCGTAACCGCTTCATCCTTGCGAAGGATCAGGTTACGCAGAACCGCATCGTTGAAGCGGAATCCGCTTTCGAGTTCGGCCAACACTTCATCGCTGCACTCGATGTTCATCAGCACGTAATGCGCCTTGTGAATTTTCTTGATGGGGTATTCCAATTGGCGACGGCCCCAGTCTTCATAGCGATGGACGGAACCAGAGCCCGCCTCAATCAGTGTCCGGTAACGATCAACCATGCCCGTGACCTGACCGCTCTGGTCAGGATGAATCAGAATAACTATTTCGTAATGACGCATGTTTCCCCTCTTGGATGTCAGCTTCCCAGTAACCTGTGTTTAAACAGTGCACGGTAAAGCAAGGAGTTAAATGGAACAGAGCATTTTATAAGAAAAACACGAGCAGCTCAAGCAACCCCGCTCCGTATCGCCGTCATGACTCGCTAGATCAGTTCTCCAGATCAACTGGCCCGTGGAGTCTCTGGCCCCTGTTTTATACCCATCAGTGTTCTGAAAGACGCGGGGTTCCATGACGGATATTTGTGCATAACGCGGCCAAACAACGGGGAATCGATCAACCCCTGCAGCCAAGCCCGAACGGCCCTGTACCGGGACCCGCCGAACCAGGCCCTGTCAACCCCGGCAAACTGCCTGACAAAGGGAAAAACTGCTACATCAGTCAATGACAAACGGGAACCGAAAAGATAGGGGTTAGAACTTAACCGGCACTCCAATTCCAACAAGAAGGGTTCTGCCATGCCTCGATAGAAATCGCGAGCGTTTTCCGGAAAACGATCCGCATACTTGTAACGATCCAGGTAATGCTTGAAGCCGCCATCATTCCAAACGACCAGCTCTGCAGAATCATCCTCGCAACCGGCAGAGGCTTCGAGCCACCCATCCGGGTCAGAAAATGAAAGCGCCCAGCGCATGATCTCGATACTTTCATCGATGACCTGGCCTCCGGCCAACTGCAGCACCGGTACCGTACCTTTCGGAGAAATCGCGAGCATCGTTTCCGGCTTGATTCTCAGAAGCACCTCGCGAAGCTCCACGGTAAGGCCGGCACAGGCAATCGCCATGCGCGCCCGAATGGCATAGGGACATCGGCGAAAACTATACAACACCGGCAGGTTTTCAGCTGTAGATGGCTCGGTCAACAAGTTGCGGGTCAACGGTGGACAGAAAGGTAAAGTGGGAATCGTATCAGAAGGGTGCCAGCCGGGTTGAGCTTTTGCCAATACCCACAGCCCCCACGCACGCAAGGTCCTGCCCGCCAATGCAGCAAATCGGCACCCTGGCATCCAGGTCAAGGCAAAACCACCAATTGTCGAGAGGAGCCTGTTTAGTGGCCCATTTTCGAAACCAATCCGCATTCTTTTAGATAAGCGGCTTGACATTAGCCCATCTTAGCCTTAGAAATCTGCCTATCGTAACTACCGGAGTTGACCATTCCTGAATCCTTAAGCCAGGTTCCGCTGAGTATGCTTTTCTGGGCCCTGGGAATACTGATCGTGCTATCCGCTTTTTTCTCGGGATCCGAAACAGCGTTAATGACCCTGAACCGGTACCGCCTTCAACATCTGGTCAAGGAAGGACATCGAGGGGCGCTTCGGGCTCAAAAACTTCTCCGGCGTCCGGACCGGCTGATCGGGCTCATCCTACTCGGAAACAATTTCGTCAACATTCTCGCCTCCTCCCTAACCACGATTATTGCGATCAGGCTGGGCGGAGAAGCCAATATTGCCATAGGAGCAGGCATACTGACGCTGGTCATTCTGATCTTCGCCGAGGTCGCGCCGAAGACCATGGCCGCCATGCACCCCGAACGACTGGCATTCCCCGCGTCCTGGGTATTCATATTTCTGCTCAGGCTCACCTATCCGGTGGTCTGGGTAATCAATGCGATTTCGAACCTAGTTCTGAAGGTTTTCCGCTGCGACCCGAGCCAACAGCGAAGCAACATCCTGAGCAAGGAAGAACTGCGTACCATCCTCAGCAACACCGACTCGCTGCTACCGAAAAGATATCAGAACATGCTGGTAGGAATTCTCGACTTGGAAACGGCAACCGTGGAAGATGTCATGGTCCCGCGCAACGAGATCGTAGGTCTGGACATCGAAGCCCCTCTGGACGAACTG
>DBZZ01000012.1:0-176 GCA_002311315.1 Methylococcaceae bacterium UBA1147
GTGTTGTTAAAACGAAGTATTCGGGCCGCTGACACCCAACGCGCCGGCCCAACTTTTTGACTGTCAAACTCGAAAAGGAGCTAATAATGACTATTCGATCCAACTACGTCTACCGTCGAACATACCAGGGTCCGGTAAAAGGCATGGTCTTAGACTGGAGTGGCACCACCGCTGAT
>DBZZ01000012.1:304-4065 GCA_002311315.1 Methylococcaceae bacterium UBA1147
CGTTCTCGCGCCGGCCGTGGTGTTTGTGGATGTGTTCCGAAAACACGGCGTTGAGATCAGCATGAACGAAGCGAGGGGTCCGATGGGCTTGAGAAAAGACCTCCACATTAAGGCTTTAACTGAGGTTCCGGAACTTCGCGAACGCTGGAAAGGAATCCACGGACGTGAACCCGACCAATCAGATGTCGTTCGGATGTTCGAGGATTTCGTACCAATGCAGCTGGAATGCCTACGTAATTACACGACTTTGCTACCGCATGTCGCTGAAGTGACCCAGTCGTTTCAAAAACAGGGCATCAAGATCGGCAGTTCCACGGGCTTTGTCCGCTCTATGGTCGATATCCTCGAAGCGGACGCGAAAGAACAGGGTTATGTTCCAGACGCTTCTGTTGCCGGTGACGAGGTAGAGAATGGCGCCCGCCCGAAACCGTTTATGGTCTATCGCAATCTGGACCTGATGGACGTGCATCCCATTCAGTCGGTGGTTAAAGTCGACGACACGATCTCTGGCGTGGGCGAGGCCCTCGAAGCGGGCTGCTGGGGGGTCGGTATTGCCCGCTACAGCAATTACATGGATATCGACAGTCTGGACCAGGTGGAAAACCTTCCAGAGAACGAAATTCAAAGACGCCTTGCTGAAACCCGGGAAATCCTCCGGAAGGCCGGTGCGCATTACGTGATCGACACGTTTGACCAGTTACCCGATGTCATCGAGGACATCAACCTTCGGTTAGGCAGAGGCGAAACGCCATAACCAAGACGGATGGGCCGTAATCCGGGGTGACTCGTCGGCCCTCGACCTCCTTTTAAATTAACCAGCCAAGCATCGCGACCTGGAACTGGCCGAGGTTGATCACTGCACTGGCGTACCCCGGACACGAATTCCTCCGTCGCGTACCGCTCGATCCAACAGACTGACACAGGCGTACAGAGACCGTAATGTCGGAACTTCGATCTTGGTCATTTCGGCCAACTCGATCACCACGCCCAGCATGCCTTCAATTTCCATCGGCTTACCGGCTTCGAGATCCTGCAACATAGAGGTCTTGTGCTTGCCCACGCCTTCCGCACCTGCAATGCGTTTCTCCATGGGAACCCGGAATCGTGCACCGAGTTTTTCTCCCACGGCCTGAGCTTCCCCCATCATCGCAACCGCGAGTTCCCGGGTCGGAGGGAATTGACAAATATCCACCAGCGTAGAATGGGTCAATGCGCTGATCGGGTTGAAGGTCAAGTTGCCCCAGAGTTTCAGCCATATCTCTGATCGAATGTCATCCAAAACCCGGGACTTAAACCCGCCTTCGGCAAACAAGTCGGAGACCCTCTGCACTCGATCCGACTTGCTGCCATCTAATTCACCCACCGGAAACCGATTGCCTTCGATATGCCGTATCACCCCGGGTTCCGCTATCGTGGCTGCAGGATATGCGATACAACCAATCAAGCAATCCGGATCGATGCGATCGAAAAGAACACCGCGCGGATCAACTGTTGTCACCACCTGGTCGGCATAGTCGCCACCGAGTTTTTGAAAATACCACCAGGGAATGCCATTTTGCAGAGTGACCATTACGGTATTGGGTCCTATCAGCGCCGGCAAATCATCCACGACCGGTTCAACCTGATGCGCCTTTAGCCCAAGCAAAACAACATCTTGCGTGTCCAGTTCACGAATCGCGTCCGTCGCGACCAATGATGTCGCGACCTGTTCCTGTTCCGCCTCAATCAGCTTTAAGCCATGCGCCTTGATCGCAGCGAGGTGGGGCCCGCGGGCCACAACCGAAACTGTGTGCCCCGCTTGCTCCAATCGAACCGCCATGAATCCGCCGATTGCTCCCGCACCAACAACACAAATTTTCATACCTACCTCGAAAAGGTCATCAACTCACACCCTCGCGCATTTACCGGGTGTATTTCTGTGAATTCTTGGCATTCCCGGTTATCGCTCTACTCTTCCCGTCACGCTGCGCAATTCTCCTGCAAAGATACTGATGTTCCTTATTCCCTTTTTAATTTGTTTTCTTCAGGGTACACCCGAACCGGTGGCACCTTGTCTTGTCGCAGCTGATCCTGGATTTGTTTCCAATAGGCTACCTGCATTAAATCTCCGTGCACCTCGCGAAAAAATCGCCGTAATGATCGATCTTGAATTCGCAAACCGGACTCTATTTCTTCCGGCAAAAATACCGCACCATCTTCGAAAAACCACTCCGGCACATCCTCTTCACCTTCAATTCTCTCCTGGTTTGTTCGAATCTTTACGTCGGTAAACAGCTCCAGGGCGTCGTAGTCGAATAAATAAATCTTCTGATATTGACTAACACCATAATTTCTTGCGTCCAGGTCCTTATTGAAGATGTTTGCAGCTGTGTTGTTCTTAATACAATGGCCAAGATTCACCATGACTTTTTCTTTTTCCGCCTGGCTAGCCGTAGTCAAATAGACCGGAAGCGGAGTTACGCGCCTTTGTACAATCAAATGCTTGAACAGTATCGAATCGTCATACGACACTACGGACTCACTGGCATCCTTCAGTAGTTCCTGCACGAGCAGCGGACTGAACCAATCCCGATGAAGTTTGACGTTATAGTAAATAATGTTATCGAGCATACTTCCTGTTCGATTGATCTGGTGCACCCTGCTGTACTTGGACAGTACTGACTCTATTCCATCGAATTTTCCCCATTTGTACTGCTCGGTTGGTCGGTTTCTTATTACTTTCAGACTGTAGGAAGAGTTGAGCGACTGAAACCCGATTGCCACTGTTCCCTGGAATCCAATTGCCGTGTCAAACACTGCATTATTGACGGATAATTCTGCTGTGAGTTCATCCATTACCGCGACCTTTCCGAAGTGATTGAAGCCAATCGTGGAGTAGATTAGCCCCAGCGGTCTTTGCGGCATAAGACTGCTCAAGAATTCACATATTTCGTGGTAGTGCCCGTTAGACACATGAAAATTAGCTAACGTTGAACTGAAAAGATTATGAGTATCTGGAATTGAATTAATCACCGCATCTACGTAAATGCCTTCCTCGGAGTTAAGTAAGGCAATGACTAAAGGAATCACGGTTTGACTCGAAAGTTCGATTCTGCCCACGATGTAAGCACCTCGATTGCGGAAAAACCCCCCCTTGAGGACCTCGATCTTCTCCACAGCCTGCCCCAACTTGTGCTTTTCTAACGCCCGATTAACCCGGATCGAGACCATAGTTGCATCAAAAACTGCATTCGCAAATGGTGCAGAAAATTCGGGTACGGAAAAAATATCCAATACCGTTTGGGTGGTCATCTCGGTCGTTTGAAACACTTCAACCACATTCGCAATGAACTTGTCACTCAAGTATTTCGTTTCCCCCAGGGAATAAGTGACCGGTTTCCATTCGCTTCGGAATATCGCACGTCGGACGGAATGCATGTACGCCAACGCGAGGTCCGCTTCATATCGCTTCTCGGTCAACACTCCATAATGAGACTCCACGCCCTCCCATAGTGATTCTTCCCTCGAGACAGCAGGAAACTCGTCTGTAATTCTTGTGGACAGCTGATCCATGCTGATGCTGTACATAGACAATCGATTGCGGCTGGCAGTGAGCACACCCGAGTAATCCCGCTGCTCAAAAGCGGCCTTTGCTGATTGGGTAATTTCCGTAAAACCCCTATAGAAACGATCGAACTCGTCAAGGATCTGATTACCAATGACGACTGCAATATCCGACGGTTTCACTGCCGCCCCCGCCCCCTGGCCCTGATGCTCTGGGG
>DBZZ01000012.1:4280-4930 GCA_002311315.1 Methylococcaceae bacterium UBA1147
CCGCCGCAGAACGTCTACCCACCGAGCTGTACCCCCTCTTTCACGTTAGAAGTTGAAAGAAACTCACGAGCATCCATCTTCGACCCCCCGTGCGGTCGAACCTTCTTGGCCAGGATGCCTCCACCCCCCGCGGCGACAAGGATCCCCTCTGCTGAACTGACCACGGTTCCAGGCACCGCCGATACGGTGCTCACCGTACTGCAGCCAAATAACTGGACCTCGGTGCCGTCGATGACGGTCCAGGCCCCCGGTTGCGGGTCGCAACCACGGATAAGGTTGTACACCTCCTGATATGGTCTTGACCAATCGATCTGCGCCTCTTCCCTTCGGCACCATCCTTCGTAGGTTCCCTCTCCCGACTGCTGGGGAACTCTGGGCGCTTTCCCGTTCCGAACGAGGTCAACTGCCTCCATCATTGCTGAGACACCCAGGGGGAAAAGTTGATCAAAATATAAAGACCCCAAGGTGTCATCTGGCCCAATCGTGCATTCCTTCTGCAACAGAATGGGCCCCGTGTCGAGACCCTTGTCAGGCCAAAAGATCGACAAGCCGGTCTTGTCCTCCCCAAATATGATCGGCCAATTGATGGAGCTCGGGCCTTTGTGCATTGGCAACAGCGATGGGTGAAATTGTATGGAGCCGATACTTGG
>DBZZ01000012.1:5025-5155 GCA_002311315.1 Methylococcaceae bacterium UBA1147
GTTTAAAACTTCCTCGGGAATCATTAACGTGACGTAGGCCATCACGCAAAGATCTGCATCGAGCTCGGCCATCTCTTTCCGGACGTCTGAATCTTGATAGGACGCCGGTTGACGGATTGCGATCCCTGAC
>DBZZ01000054.1 GCA_002311315.1 Methylococcaceae bacterium UBA1147
TCACGACTGATTCTCCTGTCCAGAATAATTGTTTGGCAATGATTTGTTCATAAGGTGTCTGATTCCCTGCCCGCTACCTTGGAGCCCTGCCTTTCGGTGGTGACTTGACTCTGGTCTCAGTTTATCGGTATCAGGCGGTATTTCGATAGTATTCGATTGCGGCGCCTACTCCTGCGCCAGGCTGGATCTCGATGCTGTTGTCCAGTAACGCCATTTCCGTACCCGCAATTGCGGCGAGACAACTGACATCGTTCAGGTCTCCGAGATGTCCGATCCGGAAGACTTTTCCGGCGACTTGGCTCAACCCGGCCCCGAGGGCAATATTGTATTTGTTGTAGGCGGTTGTGATGACATCCTGTGCATTGAATCCGTTCGGCACCAGGATCGCCGAAACCGTGTCAGAATGCCATTTGGGTTCTTTTGCGCATAGCTCGAGGCCCCAGGCTTCAATCGCTTTGCGAACCCCTTCGGCCAGTCTGTAGTGGCGCGCGAAGACATTCTCCAGTCCTTCTTCCAGCAACAGATCCAGCGATTTTCGCAGGCCATAGAGAATGGGTAGGGAAGGGGTGTACGGGAAGTAGCCGTCCTTGTTGGCGTTGATGTGATCCTGGATGTCGAGGAAACACTTGGGACAAGTCGAATGATCGCGAGCCGCCAGTGCTTTCTGACTGAATGCCAGCATTGCGCCCCCGGCCGGTAGCATCAGGCCTTTCTGAGAACCGCTGATTGCAACATCGACACCCCAGTCGTCCATCCGGAAGTCGATGCATCCGATCGAGCTGACCCCGTCGACAAAAAGCAGCGCCGAATGCCCGGTTGCGTCCATGGCTTTGCGAATGCCTCCGATATCGCTGGTTACACCGGTCGATGTTTCGTTATGGGTCGCCAGGATGGCTTTGATTTCGTGCCGGCTATCGGCGCCGAGGATTGTCTCCATTCGGCCAAGTGGAATTCCTTCTCCCCAGGCGACCTCTTCGCATTGAACACTCAGCCCGAGACGGGTTGCCATTTCCATCCACAGATGGCTGAATTGTCCGAAACGGAAGATCAGAACCTTGTCGCCAGGGGAAAGGGTGTTGGAAAGAGCGATTTCCCATCCGGCGGTTCCCGTGGCCGGAAAAATGAACGCTTGTCCTTTGGTTGTTTTGAAAACCTTTTTCAGGTCTTCAAGCAGAGGTTGGACCAGTTTCGGAAAGTCCGACGACCGATGGTCTTCCATCGGAACAAGCATCGCACTTTGAACTGAATCCGGGATGTTCGTTGGTCCCGGGATACACAAATGATTACGCCCTGCCATTGGTTTTTCCTATTCGGTTTGGAGCTGTAATTAGTAGTTGGCGTAGTGGAAATGGAATTTACGCAAACCAAGAAAAAGCGTAAAAGAATGCCATGAACCGAAACAGTTTTCAAGGTTTTGGCGGGGGTGAAAGAAGGCGACAGACTAAGTCAGGCCGGTCTAGGAACGGCCACTTTCTGCTTGCATATCCGTCAGTAATGGCGCTTGATGCTGCCTTCGACACGAGTTCCATCGCTTTGTCTGAATGATCGGCAGTTTGACCGGGTCCAGCCATCAATGTCGACCGAATGAGCCCAATTTTTGCTCCCGGCCCTTGAAAAATCGGATTACCGCCCCTATATGTCGTTCACGTCATGAGGAAACGTTGCACTCCGGAAGGGCCCCGTGCTGCGTTTGTTAAAGGAAAACCCGAATAGCATAGACATTGAACACGAGGATAGATTAAGCATATGACCGTAGAAACTAAAAAAGAAACCCTGGGGTTTGAAACTGAAGTCAAGCACCTTCTGGATCTGATGATTCATTCCCTGTACAGCAACAAGGAAGTATTCCTGCGCGAACTCGTATCGAATGCTTCGGATGCCGCGGACAAGTTACGTTTTGAAGCGTTGTCGAACGATGGGCTCTATGAAGGTGACAGCGATCTCGGAATTCGTGTCGAGTTCAATAAGGACCGCCGTACAGTGACGGTCAAGGACAACGGGATAGGAATGACCCGGGAAGAAGTACAGGAAAATATTGGAACAATTGCCAGGTCGGGAACCCAGAAGTTCTTCGAATCGCTGACCGGGGACAACACCAAGGACAGCCAGTTGATTGGACAGTTTGGGGTGGGGTTTTACTCGGTCTTCATTGTTGCCGACCACGTGACCATAAAAACACGTAAAGCAGGTGCAGATCCTGAACAGGGCGTTCTCTGGGAATCTACGGGTGAAGGCGAATATACACTCGAAACGGTTCGCAAGCGTGAACGCGGTACGGAAGTGACTCTGCACCTTCGGGAAGCCGAGGGCGAGTTCCTAGACGGTTATCGCTTGCGTTCCATCATCACCAAGTTTTCGGATCATATCTCGCTTCCGATCAGGATGGACAAGGAGTCCATGGGAGAAGATGAAAAGAAGGATGACAAGGAAATCGTAATCCCGGAAGAAGAAACGGTTAATAGCGCATCCGCGCTCTGGATCAAGTCCAAAAGCGAGATTGACGACGACGCCTACAATGAGTTCTACAAGCATGTAGCCCACGATTTTCAGGATCCACTGGCCCGTGTCCACAGCCGAGTTGAAGGAACGAACGAATACACCATGCTGCTATACGTGCCCTCGCGAGCACCGTTCGATCTGTGGGACAGGGATGCGAAGCACGGCGTCAAACTTTATGTGCGCAGGATTTTCATCATGGATGATGCCGAACAGTTGATGCCCCGCTACCTGAGATTTATTCGCGGTGTCATTGATTCTGATTCTTTGCCACTGAACGTTTCTCGCGAGATTCTGCAACAGAACAAGCAGATTGAATCGATCCGCGCGGGTGCGGTGAAAAAGGTCCTGGGGTTGATTGAGGGTCTGGTCAAGAACGATCCGGAACAATTCCAGACCTTTTGGAAAGAATTTGGCCGGGTTCTCAAGGAAGGACCGATCGAGGACTTTAAGAACAAAGATCGCATTGCCAAGTTGTTGCGGTTTTCCAGCACTCAGAGCGATGTGGAAGCCGAAGAGGTTTCTCTGGAAGACTATATCGGCCGGATGAAGGAAGGCCAGGATAAGATCTATTACATCACGGCCGAGAGCCATTTGGCGGCAAGGAACAGCCCTCATCTGGAGATTTTCCGCAAGAACGGGATCGAGGTGCTATTGCTTTCCGACCGGGTAGATGAATGGCTGATCAGCCACCTGACCGAATTCGATGGCAAGAACTTGCAGTCAGTAGCCAAGGGTGAACTGGACCTCGGGGGTTTGGATAACAAGGAAAGCGAGGAACAGCAGAAGAAGACTAACGAGGAGCACAAGGACCTGATCGAGCGGGTTAAAAAGATCCTTGGAGACCATGTGAGCGATGTTCGGGTTACCAACCGCCTGACCGAATCTGCATCTTGCCTGGTGACCGAATCGTACGGAATGAGCCTGAACATGGAAAGGATCATGAAGGAAGCGGGGCAGGAAATGCCGGGTGCCGGTAAGCCGATATTCGAAATCAACCCGGAACATGCCCTGGTGCTCAGGCTGAAACAGGAATCAGAGGACCAGCGCTTCGAGGATTTGACCCGTATCCTGTTCGACCAGGCGTTGCTCAGCGAAGGCGGACAGCTGGACGATCCCGCGGCATTCGTTCACAAGCTCAACGGGTTGTTGCAGGATTTGTTGAACTAGGAATCTGCGCTCTTGGCTTTGCTAGGGTGGACTGGGATGTTCTGTGTGAATACCCCGCGCCATTTGCATTTACCCGGATGGGTTGTCATAGGCCGCACTGGTTTGCTTGCGGATCTGTTTTAACAAAAGTGTTTTGAGTCCGGTCGGCCATCGGATTTGATGGCAAGCCAAGCCAAGATGGATTGGTTTCCTCTGACGCCTGAAGGCTATTTACACCAGGCTGAAAAGGTCCATGGGTTGCTCATTGCCGGGAAGGGACGCGGTCTAGAGCCGTTTGATCGATCGGTGGTTTTTTGTCACGCGAAAGCACTTACCGGCCGGTGTTTGGGTTTTTCCCTTGCCGGTTGTCCCGGGTTGGGCAAGCGTTTAAATCAAGCCTTCGATTCGAGGAATTCCTGGAACCATTCAGACTGGCTGATGTTGACCAGGTCTTTGTCGGTTTTGATGTAATCCAGCGGGGGTAGGTTTCCGCGTGCCCATGCCGCGTTCAGCTGTTCTTCACAGCTTTGCAGGTCGTTCTGCAGGCTGTCAATACAGGCCAGGTTATAGGCTGAAATGCCGGGAAATAGTTCCCCCGCGGCAAGGAATTTCTCTTTTGCCTGTTGATAAAGAACGTGATCCGGATCAGCATTGAGCGCCCGCGCATGGTCCATTATGGTTGCTCCCCAGTCGTTCAGTATTTCATGATTCTTGGGTTCGATCACCAGGGCTGCGGTATATTTTGTGTAGGACTCGTTCAGGAGATTTTCAGCTTCCTGCCCGTCTCGGGTTTTCGCCTGGCTACAGAGCGCCAGCCCCCATTGGTGCAATCCCTCGACAATCAGGGCACCACTGTTCACTACGATCTCGAACTTCGAACAAGCCTGAGTGAATAAACGGTCAGCCTCATCTCCCTGCGCATCCAGTGCCGATTCAAGTAGTTTTTTTCCGCTTTTCAGATTTGACTTTGCGGTGATCCGAGAAAATATGCCCAAGGTGAGTCCTCACAGGTTTTGAAGTTTTAATATTTTTTTGTCTTGCTGGCCAATGATATGAAATTTACCCGATTTTCTCAACCGATCCGTTATTGTCTAGCTGCGCTGTGTCGGCCACTCTTTTAATGTTGATGTGGGTGGATGGCTTGATCAATAGTGGGTCAGAAAACGGGGAGACTGACTCTGACAGGCAATTGTCTCGTCGTTTTACCTGGACGTTACTCATGGTTCGAATCTGTAAAATCGACGTTGTTGAAGTGACTGGTTAGTCGGTGGCTAATCCTGTAGGTGCAAGATCGACATCGGCGTTACAGGGAGAACGCTGAAAGAGGTTGAAGGTTATGGTCCCGCCAACCGAAGGCGGTCCTGCTCGGTGGCCCGCTAGCCCCTATACCCTCAATCGCCACAGGCAAGCCAAGTATTTTGCCGCGAAGTATTGCATGCAGCTTGAAAGCCGCTACCTCGGCAACAGGGGCCGCAGAAAGGCTATGATTCCGGAAATTCCCGATTCCTGGCCACGGCCTCAGGGCGACTGGATCCGAAACCCTAGCGACCGCCAACGATTTTATTTTTGGCGGTCTGTTATCGGCGATAGCGGTACGGCCCGTTGTGATCGGTCATCGGAGCCGTTATCCTCCATCCTTTCTGCAAAGGGGCCAGAAATGAACAGTGGCAAGCTGACTGAAGCCATGATGGAGGCGATACGCCAGTCCGAGTGCTTTCCGCTGGCCACCGCATCTGAATCGGGCATGCCCAATGTGGTTCCGATCAAGTTCGTTTTCATTGAAAGCCCGGATGAGATTTGGCTAGTTGACAACTTTTTTTTGAAAAGCTGGCACAACCTTCAGGAGAATCCTGTGGCGGCGCTGTATGTTTATCAGCCAGATGACGGTCTCTGTTTCCAGCTGAAAGGGGCGGTTAAATTGCGGGAGTCGGGCGAGAAATACGCGCGGATGCGAGCCCTTGTTCATCAGACTCGGCCGGACCTTCCGGCCAGATCCTTGGTTGTGATGAGAATTTCGGCAATTTACCAGTGCATGCCCGGTGCGGGTGCGGGTGAACGGATCGGGTGATCTAGCGAATTCCGTTGGCCACCTGAAGTTTTATCTTGCCTGACTCGATAATCCGCGGTGAAGGGTGCGAAGTTCCCTGCGTAGTATCTTGCCCACGTTGGACTTTGGGAGGTCTTCTACGAAATTGACCGACTTTGGTACCTTGTACGCGGTTAACTGTTGGCGACAATAAGCGAGCAGCTGGTGTTCTTCGAGTGCTGGGTCCTTTTTTACCACGAAAGCGGTGACCGCCTCGCCGCATTCTTCATCGTCAACCCCGATCACCCCACATTCCATGACGCCTGGATAACTACTGATGACGGATTCGATTTCGTTGGGGAACACATTGAATCCGGAAACGATGATCATGTCCTTTTTCCGATCGACCAGGTAGACGTAGCCTTTTCCGTCCATGCGTGCGATGTCTCCAGTCTTCAGCCAGCCATCGGCGGTCAGGACTTTTTTTGTTTCGTCCGGTCGATTCCAGTATTGCTGCATGACCTGTGGCCCTCTGACCCATAATTCTCCTACTTTGTCCGAGGTGACAGTGTTCCCGTCGTCGTCTCGAATAGTGCACTCGGTCGATGAGATCGGCAGACCAACACTTCCGTTGTGGCGGTCGATATTCAGCGGGTTGATGCAGACAGCAGGGGAAGTCTCTGTCAACCCGTAGGCCTCAATCAGCGTGCTTCCGGTCAACTTTTTCCACTGGTCGGCGACCGATTGCTGAACTGCCATGCCACCACCAAGGCTGATCTTCAGGGTGGAGAAATCAAGGTTGGTAAACCCCGGGGTATGGATCAGGTGGTTAAACAAGGTGTTGACGCCGGGCAAGCAGGTGAAGGGTACGCGATCCAGTTCCTTGATAAAGCCCTTGAGATCGCGGGGATTGGTAATCAAGTAGACCAGCCCGCCGAGGTTTATGAAGGTCAGGAAACTCGCGGTCAGGGAAAAGATATGGTACAGCGGCAAGGCGGTAACAACGATCTCCTGACCGGGCACGATTGATTTTCCAGGTGGCGTGCCATGGCTGATCCATTCAGTGGCCTGCATCATGTTGGTGAGCAGGTTGCGGTGGCTCAGGACCGCGCTCTTGCACACGCCTGTGGTCCCCCCCGTGTACTGCAGTACTGCGGTGTCATTTAGCGTACCGGGGAGCGGGCGGTACCGAACTTCCCGGCCTCTAGAAAGAGCTGTCTTGAACGACACACTCTGCCGGATTGTAAAGGCGGGAACCATGCGCCTGATGTATTTTACCGTCAGGTTGACGACAAGGGATTTCGGGAAATCCAGTAGGTCACCCACCGAGGTGACCACCACGTTTTTTACTGGCGTATTCGGTAGTACCGAAGCCAGTACATGGCAGAATGAATCCAGGATGATGATGGTTTTGCTGCCCGAGTCGTTCAACTGGTGGCTCAGTTCTCGGGCGGAGTACAGTGGATTGATGTTGACAACGATGAGTCCTGCCTTGAGGATTCCAAGGATGGCAACCGCATGTTGCAGCAGGTTGGGCATCATGATGGCAACCCGACTTCCGCTCGCCAGTTGAAGGTCTTCGCGCAGGTAGTTGGCAAGACAGGAACTCTCCTGTTCTAGGCGCGTATAGGTCAACTGGGTGCCCATGTTGGCCACCGCTGGTCGGTCAGCGAATTTTGCGACTACGGAAGCGAAAAAGTCGGGAATCGAAGTCCAGGGTAGCTCTTGGATCTCGGCAGGGATCCCAGGTGGATAATGTTGAATCCAGGGTTTTTCGTTCATGACTTCTCGGCCATTGTCGGTCGGTTGACACCATTCTCGGTAGTTCTGCCATGCTGGCTCGGATTCGCGCATTGCTGGATAAAGGCAGAGACTTTTTCCTGGGTTTGCCCGGTATTCTCCATCAGTATTCCGTGTCGTTCCGATTCGATCATGAGCAATTCCTTGGACGAGGAGCCGAGCTGGTCGAAAATGATTTCCGCACTTTTCGGGTCCACCACGGGGTCCTTGTCTCCTTGGATGACAATAACTGGACATTGTACATTGCAGAGGCAATCTTCGGTTTCGATGATCAGTCTGCGCAGTTCGTACAGTGCGCGGACCGGGATATGCCGGTAGTTGACATCGGGGTGTTCCGGACTTTGCAGGAAGAAAGGCTTGATGCCTTCGTAGCTGGACATCCAGCGCACGAGGGTATTGGTTCCGTGAACCAGCGGTATGAACATCATTGTCGGGTCCTGGAACCTGATCGGAACCGAGATCGCCGATACTCCTGTGAATGATTCGGGTTGTTCTGCAGCCAGTCGCAGTGCCAGCGCGCCACCGGTTGAAAACCCGACCATATGGATCGATTCGGTGTAACGGCGAAGGATTGAATGTGCTCTTTGAAGCGATTTGTACCAGTCTTCCCATTGTTGTTCACGCAGGTCTCTGGGCGATGTCCCATGTCCTTTCAGACGCACGCCCATGACCATGTGACCCTGTTCCTTCAGGCGTTCGCCGAGCGAACGGACTTCGGCCGGAGAAGCCAGAAGCCCATGAACCAGTAGAACTCCGGAACTGCTTTGTTTTTCAGGTCGGAGGAAAAATGGACAGGGATCCTCGATCGCTGTTTCGAGGCGGTTGATATCGTCAAAACAGGGTTTGGAGAAATAGTCCTTGTCCCATTTCCAGGACCTGATTTCGTCATCGAATTCGAGCTCGGCGAGTTCTGTCGGGTTGATCCGAATCGCCTGATCGAGAGAGCTTTCACAGATCTCTCCGATCTGGGGCAATGGTGCGGTTTCGTTGAAATATACGACCACCGGATTTTGCAACCGCACGGTATCGAAATCCTGGGTTTCCAGAATTTTTGGCAGGAAATGGTAATGGTCTTCCAGGAGTTCCAGCAGGCCACTTGTCTCTGCGGTGGAAAGAAATTGTCTGAGGCCTTCGTTGTCCCCTTGCGGAAGGTCTCGGTAAGCATCGGGATTGATAATCCCCCTGTGCATGTGGATCGACCGAATATTTTGCAAGGCCTTGACAGCCAGATACAAGGCCAGATGGAAATGTGCATGGCTGACTTCGAACTGTCCGTTTCTGGCCAGGGCTATGATCAACGCAGAAGCCAGATGACTTAGGTTCACCGTCACCGCCTGGTACATGCATTCCATGTATTGGTCTCGAAGGATACCGGCTTTCTTCGTCATGCGCCCGGCAAGCAAGGTTTCGCCAATGGTTGCGGAGTTTGTATGCAGTTCGAAAACCTGATTCACTGAGCTGACCGTCGATGCGACATGCTTGATCAATTGGCGATCCGGCCAGTTCCACACCTGATCTGCGATGATAGGGCTTCCGAAGCGGATATCCATGTCTGTGTTCTTCAGCAGGATATTACCTTCAATCAACAGTTCTTCCGAATGGCGTCGGGTAATCCCCGAGTGCAGTAACTCGGCTCCCTTCTTGAGTAGGTTGTCCTTGATCCGGATTGGGTAGAAGGTGATATTCGCAGGTATGATCACCGTTGGCCGCAGAGCGGATTCGAGCAGTGAGCCAATATTGATTATGCCCAGTTCGGTCGACCAGTCTTGCAGTCGTTTTGTTTCCCTTTTTTCGTAGGCCTGGGCCACTATTTTCTTGAAAGCATCGATTCCAAGGGCCAGTACGGCCGCTCCGGTGTGGTGTTTTCTTCGTGTCAAGAGGGTGCGCGAGAAGATGCTGTAGTTTCCCCGATTGTCCAGCACTTGCCGGTCTTTCACCATGCCACCCTCGGGGAAGATGATTATTTTTCTTCCCTTCAGAACCTCCCTGGTCAGTATCGGCAACAGGTCTTTATGGTCATGGGGTACAGCGCCAACGGATGCTAGGTAATTCGCGAGAATCTCATCGCCGGAAAAAAACTCGCGGTGGGCTACCGAAAAGCAGTAGTGGCCGGTTTCTTCGTAGATCAGGTACTGGGGTATGAAGGTTTCGAAGCGGGCGAAGTGATTGAACAGGAAAATCTCGCCGTTGTCGATGATGTTTTTTCCCGCGTAAAGTTTGACATGAACGGAGAGAAGTTTCTTCAGGGTACGGAATATCCTGACCGACCAGTCGTAGGTCGAAGGATTGATTTCGTAGGTTTGGGTTGTGGACGGTTGCGTGTTCATGACCTCGACGTCAGATTGAACTCTGGTGGAGAGACTGATTTTCTAAGACAGTCCCAAAGCCAATTTGATTTCCATATCCTGAGGTTTGGCAATGGTTGCTAGCGGGAAAATTACCTTCGATGGCGGGGCTGGCAATGCTTGCGGCTTGTGACCCACCCGGGTATGGCGTAGCTTTCGTTACTGCGCTTTTCCGGTTAATTATGTGCTACTGTCGGCAACGCAAGGTTGATGTAGTCAACCAGGATCTGAGTGGTTTCCTGTAACAACGGGTCTTCAAGGTCAATTCTGTTGCCGTATTGGTCGGCCGGTTCGTCCTTCAGATCGGAATGTGTCTTCAGCAATTCCTTACCGGCTGCCGCCCGTCGTTTGTTTTCCAGTTTTAGCTGGTCACTCGCGGAATGAGATTTTTCTTCCCTTCTGACTGATTCATTCAGGGAAATCAGTTCCTTTCTTTTCAGTGTGTCCCGCAGTTTTCTCGTTTCCACAAGATACTCGAAGTCGGCCGACTGACGGGCCCTATTCTGATGACGTTGGTGAAGTTCGTCGATCCAGGGCTTTATATCCCCGTACTTGCGGTAATAGACGGTCGAGATGGTATCCCACGGCAGTGCATTGGGCAGCGCACTTTCTCCGATGTCGCTATTATCCAGAAGGCTGGGAAACGCGATATCCGGAATCACTCCCCGGTTTTGGGTGCTTCCACCCGAGATGCGGTAAAATTTCGATTGCGTAAGCTTCAACTGCCCCGGATTCACCGGCTGGAGGGACTGAACCGTGCCCTTGCCAAAGGTCTGGTTGCCGACCACGATCCCTCTCTGGTAATCCTGAATGGCACCGGCGAAAATCTCGGATGCCGAGGCGCTCAGGCGGTTGACCAGTACGATCAGAGGTCCCGAATAGGCCTGGCTAGGATCGCGGTCCTCAAGGACGCGTGTTTCACCTCTCGCGTTCCGGATCTGTACGGTCGGTCCGGTTTTGATGAACAGCCCAGTCATCGTAACTGCCTCCGACAGCGAGCCCCCACTGTTGTTGCGAAGATCAATGACCAGTCCGTCGATATGCTTCTGCTTGAGTTCGCTGATCAGACGTCGTACATCACGTGTGGTGCTTTTGTAACTTGGGTCCCCGGCCTGTTGGGCATGGTAATCCGAATAGAAGGTGGGTATGTCGATTATGCCAATTCTCGATGTTGCCAGTCCTTTTCCCTTCACCTCGAGGACATCCATCTTTGCCGCCTGTTCCTCTAGGTGGACCGTGTCTCGGGTGATGCTGATGATCGTGGACGATCCGTGTGTCTTTGCATCGGCAGTCATGATTTCCAGTTGAACGATCGATCCCTTTGGACCGCGGATAAGGGCAACCACGTCGTCCAGGCGCCATCCCACGACATCGACGATATCACCGTTTGCGCCCTGTCCAACGCCGACAATACGATCGGTCGGTTTGAGTTGGCCCTGGGTATCGGCAGGCCCCGCCGGAACCAGTCTGAGTACCTTGGTGAATTCTTCTTCGCTTTGCAGTACCGCACCGATCCCTTCAAGCGACAATTTCATGTTGATGGCGAAATTCTCCGAGGTTCGCGGATTAAAATACCGGGTGTGCGGGTCATAGAGCCCGGTAAAGGCGTTCATATAAATCTGGAATACATCACTGGTCTTGAACTGTTCCAGCCGTTTCATCTGAGTTTGGTAGCGCGACATCAGTTTCTCGCTAATTTCCTGGTCCTGCTTTTCGGAGAGCCTCATGCTCAGCACTGCATTCTTCAGTTGCTTATGCCAGAGGTTTTCGAGTTCGGTTTTGTCTGCGGCCCAGGCTTCCTTATCGCGATCGATCCTGAGCGATTCGGTTTTGTCGAAGTCGAAGGCGTCAGTGCCTGGGTCAAGCGTCGAAAGCATGAACTCGAGTCGTTCACGCGTGCGCTGGAGATAACGATTGAAGATGCGATAGGCGGCAGTCAGGTCGCCATTCTTGAGATCGTCGTCCAGTCGGTCGCGATAGACTGCGAACTCGTTGGCATCGGCCTGGGTAAAGTAACTGCGGGACCGGTCCAGGTTCTCCATGTAATGGTCGAGCATCTTGGTCGAGAATTCATCGTCGATTTCCAGATGTTGGTAATGGCCGAGCCTGATGTAGTCGATGATCTTTTTCGATGTTTCCGAATACTCGGGTTCTGCTGCCAGAATGCCGTGGTTGAGTGTAGCGGCTTTCCCGAAGCTGCTCGGTGGGAGGGCCAGAACGGCAATTGTTACCAGGAAATACGCGATTTTCTTCATTGTTGTTGATTCAGTGTCAAGGCTTTCTTGAATCGCCGATTGGACATCAGGCCGGGCAATAAACTTCATTACCATGATAGCGCAAAATACGCACGAAAGTTCCGGAGTGCCGGGGATCTGTGGAACGGATTTCGTTCAGGAATGCGGCCAGATGGCTTTCGGGGTTACAGGGACGAACATCCCCCATTGATCATGACAGCCTTGCATGATCGCAAGACAGGCCTGCGGCTTGTTCAACGGCAAGGGTAACGGTCCCCCGATGGCTTCGTGGTGACTATTGGAAATGGCGTCAGTATACTAGTTCCAAGATTACTTGGATTTGCATGGGACATGCGTGTGTGTTGGTTCTGCATCGTGTTTTTGGCGATTTCCGGGTGCGATGCACCGGCAGATCGTTCAAGGTTGGAGAATCGTCGACAACAACCGGCTTTTTTTAGGGCATGAGGTTGGGACAGAAAGTGCCGGCAAGTCTCTCGGGCCGGAACGACATTTCTTTACGGTTCCCGGTATATATTGAATATTGAATTTGGAGATGAATGATGGCGAGTGCTAAGGCACGTCACATATTGGTGGACACAGAGGAAGAGTGTGGAAAGTTGAAAGCGGAAATCCTCGAAGGCGGAGATTTTGCCAAGGTAGCGAAACAACATTCGAACTGTCCTTCCGGGGGTAATGGCGGTGATCTGGGCGAATTTAGTCCGGGACAAATGGTCCGGGAATTTGATGAGGTCGTTTTCAACGAGGCGGTGAACACGGTACACGGGCCCATCAAGACCCAGTTCGGTTATCACCTGATTGAGGTAACAAGCCGTAGTGACTAGCCTTCAAGTGGGTACGAGGCAGCAATTTGAAGGCTGCCTTTTTTGGGTAGAGAGATTATTTTGGGTGGAGGATTGAACAAGATGCTGGGTCTGTTTCGAAAGGTTGTTTCGGTTTTTTTCTTGCTGTATCTGGTGCCCGGGTTGGTACACGCGGGGCTGGCGGAAGACAATCTGAAAACGGGTACCGAATTCCTGCAAGCCAACGCGGCCAAGCAAGATGTTCATGTTACCGCGAGTGGTTTACAGTACTTCGTTATCAGCGAAGGTGGAGGGGCCTCCCCGGGACCAACGGACCGGGTTACTGTGAATTACCGGGGGTCAACTATCGTGGGCAAGGTGTTTGATCAGTCGTCTGCCATATCTTTTGGTCTGAACCGGGTAATCCGTGGCTGGACCGAGGGGCTTCAATTGATGAAGGTGGGAGCGAAGTATCGATTTTTCATCCCGCCCGACTTGGCCTATGGACAGCATGGGGCGGGTGGCGTGATCGGACCCAACGAAGCACTGATATTTGATATCGAACTGTTGTCTGTCAAATCACTGTAACGACCCCGGGTTGCCGTGTTGACCGCAGCGGTTCTGACGGCGAGTCGAGTGAGGGAACGCCATGAACCTTCATGAATTCCAGTCTAAGCGTTTGTTGGCCGATTACGGAATACCGATTCCGACTGGCGTTTCTGCCCGCACGGCGGATGAGGCCATGAAAGTAGCGCATTCGCTGGGAGGGAAGGCCTGGGTCGTCAAGGCACAGGTTCACGCCGGTGGCCGCGGAAAGGCCGGCGGGATCAAGATTGTCGACAGTGTCGAAGGCGTTGGTACCGCATCGGCTTCAATGCTCGGCAAGCGGCTGACGACGAAGCAGACAGGGCCCGGCGGGCTACCGATTGATATCGTACTGATCGAGCAAGTCAACGTAATTACCCGCGAAATTTATCTGAGTGTGCTGATTGACCGGGTTTCTGAACGGATTCTTTTCATGGCTTCTGCTGCTGGAGGCATGAATATCGAGGAAGTGGCCATTTCTTCACCTGAAGCGATTATCATGGCTGTGGTCGACCCGGCAGCCGGCCTGCAACCTTACCAGAGCCGGAAACTGGCTTTTTCCCTGGAGTTGGAAGGAAAACAGATTAGCCAGCTTGAACAGATCATGCGCGGGCTCTACCGCCTGTTTCTGGACAAGGACGCCAGCCAGATCGAAATCAATCCGCTGGTTGTAAGCAGCGAAGGGGATCTGCTGGCGTTGGATGCAAAGATGAATTTTGATGATAACGCACTGTATTCTCATTTCGATATTTCCCAGATGAGGGATCCCTTCCAGGAAGATGACAAGGAGGCAGTCGCGCGCCAGTTCGGACTGAATTACATTACCCTCGATGGTTCCATTGGCTGCATGGTCAATGGGGCCGGCCTGGCAATGGCCACCATGGATCTTGTGCAGCTAAAGGGTGGTGAACCAGCCAATTTCCTGGATGTTGGCGGCGACACGGACGCACAGAAGGTTGCCGAGGCTTTCAAACTGATTCTATCGGATGGCAACGTTAAGACGGTGTTGATCAACATCTTTGGCGGTATCGTTCGTTGCGACGTGATTGCCGAAGGGATTCTCAGTGCGATACGGGAAGTTGGAGTTCATGTTCCGGTAATCGTGCGGCTGGAAGGCACAAGCGCCAGGGAAGGACTATCAATCCTGGAAAAGGCAGGGCTGGACATTGTGACAGCGGAAGACCTGGAAGAGGCGGCAGTCAAGGCAGTTGCGGCGGCAGCTGGCTGATGGCGGTTTTTGCGCGGCGTTGCCAGCAGGCGATGACACGTTTTTTTCTTGTATAGCGAGGATGAAATTCAATGAGCATCCTGGTGAATCGCGACACCAAGGTTATTTGCCAGGGTTTTACCGGCAAACAGGGAACCTACCATTCTCGCCAGGCCCTGGAATACGGGACAAGACTGGTGGGGGGGGTAACACCAGGCCGCGGAGGAACAACACACCTGGGACTGCCGGTGTTCGACACCGTGGATCAGGCGATGCTCGAGACGCGGCCGGATGCCTCGGTGGTTTACGTTCCTCCGCCGTTTGCTGCCGATGCCATGCTGGAAGCAGCGGCTAGCGGTATTAAGACGATTATCTGCATCACGGAAGGGATTCCGGTGCTGCAGATGCTCAGATTGAAGGCTGTACTCGCCGCACAGGATACCGTTCTTGTCGGACCCAATTGTCCCGGGGTGATCACCCCGGGCGAGTGCAAGATCGGAATCATGCCGGGCTTTATCCATCAACCGGGGTGCATCGGGATCGTCTCGAGATCGGGTACACTCACCTATGAAGCCGTTTACCAGACCACAAGGGCGGGTCTTGGACAGAGCACTTGTGTTGGAATTGGTGGGGATCCGATCCATGGGCTCGGCTTTGTTGAGGTACTGGAAAAGTTCGAAGCCGACGAGCAGACCCGTGGCATCATCATGGTCGGGGAGATTGGTGGTTCGGCCGAAGAAAGAGCGGCTGACTACATCAGACAGCATATCAGCAAACCGGTGGTCGCCTATATCGCCGGAGTGACAGCGCCGTCAGACAAGCGTATGGGCCATGCCGGCGCCATCGTATCGGGCGGAAAGGGTACCGCGGAAGACAAGTTTTCAGTTCTGGAATCGGCCGGAGTTAACATCGTAAGGTCACCAACCGAAATGGGGCAACGCATGCAGGAATGTCTTTCCTGACCTCGACGTTGAACCATTCCCTGAACCAGCCAAACCTCAGACAATGACGCTCAGAGTTGCCATCGCGCAGTTGAATCTGCTTGTCGGCGATATTGCCGGCAATTGCAGTCGAATTCTTGCTGCTGCCGAAACCGCCCGCGATGATCTTGGTGCGGATCTAGTGGTTTTTCCTGAACTTGGGGTTTCTGGATACCCTCCGGAGGACCTGCTTTTACGGGCTGATTTCCTTCGGCAATGCAGATCCGCCGTGGAACGGCTGGCGGAAAAGGCGGTGAATATCTGCATGGTTGTTGGCTTTCCCGAGGCTGCTAACGGTTGTCTGTACAACAGCGCTGCGGTGCTGCAGGAAGGGAGAATCGCAGCAGTCTACCGGAAATGCCGTTTGCCCAACTACGGCGTTTTCGATGAAAAACGCTATTTTTCCCCGGGGAGTGGACCCTGTTTGTTTCAGATTGGTGCGGTGCCGCTGGCGGTGACACTCTGCGAAGATATCTGGGCCGAAGGGATCGTTGAGCAATCCAGCATGGCCGGTGCCCAACTGATCCTGAACCTGAATGCATCTCCCTTTCATGCCAACAAGGGGGTCGAGAGAGAAGCGGTTTTGCGTGACCGGATCCGGGCCGCCAGGGTACCGATCATTTACGTCAACCAGGTCGGCGGGCAGGATGAACTGGTTTTCGACGGCTCCTCCTTCGTGATGCGGGCAGATGGCGAGGTTTGTTACCGTGCCCCGGAATTCGAGGAGTCAACGGGTGTGGTCGAATTCGGCATCGGAGAGTCCCTGTCACCGGTTTACGGTCGTATTGCCCCGTCCTATACCCAGGTTGCCAGCGAATACAAGGCGCTGGTCCTGGGAATCCGCGATTACGTGAGGAAAAACGGTTTTCAGGGGGCGATACTTGGGTTGTCGGGCGGGATCGATTCAGCCCTGACTCTGGCTCTTGCTGCCGATGCCCTGGGCAACGATCAGGTGGAGGTTGTGCTGATGCCGTCGCGCTATACCGCCTGCATGAGCAACGAGGACGCGGTTGAGCAGGCCCAATGCCTAGGTGTTCAGCATCACGTAATTCCGATCGAGCCGGCGGTGAATGTCTTTACCGATATGCTGGAAGATACCTTTCGCGGCCTTTCCGCGGACACCACGGAGGAGAATATCCAGGCTCGTTGCAGAGGGCTTTTGCTCATGGCCCTTTCCAACAAGAAACGCAGGTTGCTGCTGACGACGGGGAACAAGAGCGAAATGAGTGTTGGCTATGCAACGCTTTATGGTGACATGGCAGGTGGCTTCGCGCCCCTGAAAGACGTTCCCAAGATGCTGGTTTACCGGCTCGCGGAATACCGGAATTGCTTGTCGCAGGTAATTCCGCAACGTGTCATCGAACGTCCGCCATCGGCCGAGCTTGCCCCCGATCAGGTGGATGAAGATTCGTTGCCTCCGTATTCGATACTCGATGCCATTCTCGAGCTCTACGTTGAGCAGGATTGCTCAATCGAGGAAATCATCGGGCAAGGATACGATGCTGTCGATGTGAGGAAGCTGGTTCGTCTGGTGAACATGAACGAATACAAGCGGCGGCAAGCCCCGCCTGGGGTGCGCATAACCGCTAGGGCTTTCGGCCGCGATCGCCGTTACCCGATCACCTCGGGATTCAGGCCTTGCTGAGAATACGGGTGCTCGACCGCCGCGCTGTCTGGCCTCGACTGGGTATCCGCGTTGCTCGAACTGCCTCGGAAATCAGTCTTCGTCCAGGCCAATGAAATCCCAGATGTCCTCTGCCAACGACCGATCGAGGTCAATGGATTCGGCATTCGGGATGCCGTTGGGGTAATTCAGGGCGTAGACCCTTGCCGTATCGGCAGCCATGTCCTTCATGGCCAGTTTCGTGTACGCGGTTTCCATGATTTTCAGCGCTACCGGAACGGCAGGCGTGGCTTGGTACTCTTGGACAACATGGATCATCCTCTTCACCGCGGCGATATAGGCCTTCCGCTTCATGTAATAGCGGCCAACATGAATCTCGTGCATGGCCAGGCTGTTCCATAGCGAAATCATGCGCTGGCGTGCATCGATGGTGTAGCGGCTATCAGGGTATTTCTCGATCAGGGTCCGGAAATTCTTGAATGAATCGCGGGAAGCGCCCGGGTCACGCTGGGAAGAATCCGTCGGGAAGAAACGTTCGAGGAATCCGAGCGAGCGATTGAAGTTCACTAGGCCTTTCAGGTAATAGGCGTAGGGTACCGTGGGGTGCCGTGGGTGCAGCTTGATGAAACGGTCGGCAGCGGCAATGGCAGAATCGGGTTCGTCGGTCTTGTAATGGGCATAACCGATATCCAGCTGTGCCTGGGTTGCGTAGACACCGAAGGGATAGCGGGTTTCAAGTCTTTCGTACAGCTCGATGGCTTTTTGGTAACGTTCCTGTTTCAGGGTCTGCTTGGCCTCATTGTACATTTCCACGGCGCTCATTGGGCTTTTTTTATCCTTGCTACCCGACCAGCTGGAACAGCCGGGCAGTACAAGGACCAAAGCCGCCAATACGGTCAGCAGTGTGAGTCGGAAAGCCGGGGAGTTAGCATCTAACATCAAGTTGGGGTGTGACGGTCCGGGCTGATCCGCAGGCTGTTTGAATCAGGCAGGATTTGCCTGATGATCAATGGTCAACGCTCTCTAGCCTGCCGGGGTGTCTTTGATTATTATAGTATAACCGAAATGGTTTTGATGGGTATTGAACATGATATTGGCTACCATAGTTACCGCCCGGATTCCGGAGCATCTGACCGGTTTCCGCCTCGATCAGGCGCTGGCGGAGATTTTCTCCGATTACTCGAGAAGCCGTTTGCAAAAGTGGATACGAGGAGGCAGGGTACTGGTTGACGGACGGGTTCTGCGTCCCCGCGACCGGGTCGAGGGCGGGGAACTGGTGGAACTGGATTCCGAGCCCGAAGTTGTGTCGACCTGTTTGCCTGAAGACCTGCCGCTGGACATCGTGTTCGAGGATAAATCGGTGATCGTTATCAACAAGCCTGCGGGCCTGGTGGTGCATCCGGCTGCGGGTAATTGGCAGGGCACCCTGCAGAATGCCTTGCTCCATCATGACTCCCAGTTGGCGGCCTTGCCCAGGGCAGGCCTGGTGCACCGGATCGACAAGGATACGACGGGTTTGCTGGTCGTGGCGCGCACCCTTGCGGCACACAAGTCGCTGGTGGATCAACTGCAGGCCAGGACCATCAAGCGGGAGTACCTTGCCATCGTGCATGGCGTAATGACCGCGGGTGGGACGATTGACGAGCCAATTGGCAGGCACCCGGTAGAGCGCAAGAAATATGCGGTTCGCGCGAATGGAAAGTCGGCAGTGACGCATTATCGGGTCTCAGAACGGATGACTCATCACACCCTTGTTCGGGTTAACCTGGAAACTGGTCGAACCCACCAGATCCGTGTTCACATGGCTCATGTGCGTTTTCCGCTGGTTGGCGACCCGGTTTACGGGGGGCGCTCCAGAATACCGCGTGGCTGCACCGAATCGATGATCGTTCGATTGCAGCAGTTTCGGCGCCAGGCGCTACACGCGGCCCGGCTCGTCCTGCAGCACCCGGGTAGCGGCGAATCGTGTGAATGGAGCGCTGACATGCCGCAGGACATGTTTGGACTGCTGGAAGACCTGAGAACTCTGTGAGCCAGCTGTTCATTGAGGCAGATTGGACGCTACCGACATCAATTCATGCATTGACGACGCTGCGTGGCGGCGGGTTTAGTTCGGGGCCTTATGCAAGCATGAATCCAGCCAGACATGTCGGCGATGATGCCGTTTCCGTGGCCGGGAATCGGCGCCTGCTGAGGGAGCGTCTGGGGCTGCCGACAGGCCCGTTTTGGCTGCAGCAGAAACACGGTGCCAGGGTGGTCAGGGCTGAGATGGGTGGGGCAAATGTGGCCGATGGAAGTTTTAGTGCGGCAAAAGGCGTGGTGTGCGCGGTTATGACGGCAGATTGCCTGCCGGTTCTTTTGTGCAATCCTGATTCGGGAATGATAGCAGCGGTCCATGCGGGCTGGCGCGGATTACTGGCCGGCGTGATCGAGTCGGCAATGCAAAGCATCGGTAATGGCGGCATGGCCTGGATGGGGCCTGCGATCGGCTCGGATGCTTTCGAAGTGAGCACTGAAGTGCGCGATCGTTTCCTGAAGAAATCCGTCATGTTTGAATCGACATTCCGGCCGGGAAAGGGTCAAAAATGGTTGTTTGACATCTATGCGGCTGCCCGGAGCGTATTATCTGGATGCGGCGCAGGCCAGGTTTTTGGCGGTGACTACTGTACCTATTCCGACTCGGAGCGCTTTTTCTCCTATCGTCGTGACGGTGCTTGTGGCCGTATGGCAAGCTTGATCTGGAGAGATTAGCGCGGGGGAATTCCCGATGGCACCTGTACACCTGTACCTTGACGTCCATTGGTCTTAAAATCAGCAAGCTGCTTTCCAGAAGGAGCCGTGGAATTCCATGGTTGAGCCTTCGATCCAGCTGATTCCCTATTCCAGGTTACTTTGGGCCATGCTTCCCGTTTTGGTCGTGGTCTGGATTCTTTTCCGTTGGTCGTTGGGTGGTGGCAATGCGCTGTACGCGTTGCTGCGAATGATGACCCAGTTGTTGCTAGTCGGTAACGTTCTGGTTTATATGTTTCGTTCCGACAGCCCGTGGATGGTTCTGCTTGTCTTGTCCGTAATGGTGCTGGTCTCCAGCTGGATCACGCTGAGAACGGTGCGCAGTCGAAGGCGGGCATTGTACGGCAAGGCTCTCCTGTCCATTCTAATTGGGGGAACGACCACCCTTGTTCTGGTGACCCAGGTCGTTTTGTCCCTGCAACCCTGGTACCTGCCTCATTACTTGATCCCGCTGGCCGGGATGATCTTTTCTGGGGTCATGAACAGTGTCAGCCTGGCTGCAGAGCGTCTGGCGGCTGAGATGTCGAAGGGCATGGATTACCTGGAAGCGCGCAGGCATGCACTCAATGCATCACTGATCCCAATCACCAATTCACTGTTTGGTGTCGGGTTGGTATCCTTGCCAGGGATGATGACCGGCCAGATTCTGGCCGGTGTTTCTCCCCTGGTGGCGGTCAATTACCAGGTGATGGTCATGCTGATGATTTTCGGTTCTGCAGGACTTGCTTCAGTAAGTTTCCTGCTTCTGGTGAGGAAGGATTTCGAGAAGAGTTCTGCGAATCGGTAAATATCGCTACTCAATCCGGACCCAAAAGGCTGTCGGTCGGCCGATTATTCCAGTTCCTCGATCAGTTGTTCAAGTTGCTCCGTTGCATGATCGCATTCGCCAATGGTGTTCCTGACTTTCAGTTCAAGCAGGATTCCTGGCTCGTTTCGGTTCATCTTTTTCCGGGCTACCTGGTTTAGAGCGCCACAGGCGTCCAGCATCCGGCGTTCCGCGGTTTCAAGCTCCAAGCCAGTGCGTTCACTGATGTCTTCGTCAAGCAGTTGTCCGGTGTTGAGCGTTGCCTGATTTTGTCGGCGGAATACCGACTCGATATATCCTTTGAATTGATCGATGGAACGAGTGATTTGCCGACCGTCTGACCTGGTCGTTGTTATGCTCGTACAACCGGATAGCGTCGCCAGAAGCAGAACCAGGCCGATTCCGGGAAAGAGCACAGTGGAAGTTCGGTACGCCATGGGTCTCCAGATTTAAATTCATATTCTAATCTGCGCGTCATTGTTTAGCATCCCACAGTCGGGGTATTCTTTCTGGACGGTTTTTCTAAACTTGTTTGCGGTTGAACCGGGTCAAATCTTACCGTTATGATCTACGCCGTGTCTGATCCTTCGTGTCGCAACCAATCATGAACAACTATCGTACAGCCCCGGTCGCGTCCCCCGAACTGCCGCCGGGGATCCCCTGCATCATCGCCAACGAGGCAGCTGAACGATTCAGTTATTATGGCATGCGGGCGATTCTTGTCGTCTTCATGACCCAGTACCTGATGAATTCAGGTGGTCAGCTGGAGGTGATGAGCGAAAACGAAGCGAAGGGCTATTTCCATCTTTTCGTTTCGGCGGTGTACATGACCCCCTTGCTGGGAGCGATTCTGGCAGACGGGATCTGGGGGAAATACAGAACCATCATCCTGCTTTCGCTGGTTTATTGCCTAGGGCACCTGGCTCTTTCGCTGGATGATACGCGGGTCGGGCTGCTGATCGGGCAGGCGCTTATTGCACTGGGCGCTGGCGGGATCAAGCCCTGTGTTTCTGCCCATGTCGGCGATCAGTTCGGTCGATCAAACCAGCATCTTCTGGCACCGGTATTCAGCTGGTTCTACTTTGCGATCAACCTGGGTGCCTTTACTTCGATGCTGGTTATACCCTGGTTGCTGGATCGATACGGTGCGTCCGTGGCATTTGCGGTTCCCGGGTTGCTGATGTTGTTGGCCACCGGTATTTTTTGGTCGGGGCGTTACCGCTTTATTCATATCCCTCCAGGGGGGGCAGATTTTGTTCGAGAGATCTTCAGTCAGACCGGTCGGTCAACGCTGGGCAAACTGTCCCTTGTCTATCTGTTTGTGGCCATGTTCTGGGCATTGTTCGACCAGACTGGCTCATCGTGGGTCCTGCAGGCCCAGAAGATGGACCGCGAAATCCTGGGTTTTGCGGTTCTACCGTCACAAATCCAGGCGACCAACCCGTTGCTGATTATGGTGCTGATCCCGTTGTTCTCGGCTTATCTGTACCCGCTTCTCGGACGTTTGATCCAGCTTACAGCGCTGCGGAAGATTGCAATCGGCATGTTTCTGACCTGTGCTCCTTTTGCCCTCACCGCATGGTTGCAGATCCGGATTGATACAGGCGATGAACCCAGCATCGCGTGGCAGGTCCTCGCCTACGTACTGCTGACGTCAGCGGAGGTGATGGTTTCGGTCACCTGCCTGGAGTTTTCTTATACGCAGGCACCGAGGAAGATGAAATCGTTTGTGATGGCCTTCTTCATGATGTCGGTGGCCGTTGGAAATCTTTTTACAAGCGCGGTGAACTTTTTCATCCAGAACGATGATGGAAGCAGCAAATTGGCCGGTGCTTCCTACTTCTGGTTTTTCACCGGTCTCATGTTCATAACGGCCACGGTTTTTCTGCTGGTGATCAAGTACTACCGGGAGGTCAGTTATGTCCAGGAAGAGCAACCGGTTGTGAATGACTGATCAAGGCCATGAAGACGGCTTGTAAATACGGCATCAGTCGGCGCGTCCAGTCGGTCCAGTCACCGATCATTGCGGAGATCGGGCAGAAAATCCGCAGTAAGCCGGGTACGGTTTCACTCGGTCAGGGCGTTGTCTATTACGGTCCTCCGGAGCAGGCGTTGAAACGCCTGGCCGCATCGCTTTCAAGCCTCGAAAACCACAAGTACAGCGCCGCCCAGGGGATCCCCGAACTGCGTGACGCAATCGCTGAAAAGCTGCATGGTGAAAATGCAATAGGTCTCGAGCGGTCGGAGGTTGTGGTGACCGCGGGGTCAAACATGGGTTTTTACAATGCGGTTCTGACCGTCAGTGACCCCGGGGACGAGATTATCATTTCGCGGCCGTACTATTTCAACCATGAAATGGCGATCACAATGGCCGGTTGTCGGCCGGTCGAAGTCCCGGTCGATGCGGATTATCAGCTGCAGCCACAAATGATTGCCGCCGCCATCAGCGAGCGCACCCGGGCAATAGTGACGATTTCGCCGAACAATCCGACGGGTGCCGTTTATCCCGAGGAAACACTCCGTGCCATCAATGAATTATGTCGGCAACGGGGAATCTATCATATCAGCGACGAGGCCTACGAGTCGTTCGTACACGGCACCAACAAACACTTTTCGCCTGCTGCAATAGTGGGTTCGTCCGGTCATACCATTTCGCTGTTTTCGCTGTCCAAGGCCTATGGTTTCGCCGGTTGGCGAATCGGTTACATGGTGATACCGCAAGACCTTGTTGATCCGGTCCTGAAAATCCAGGATACCGTGCAGATTTGCCCGACAGTCGTTTCCCAGCAAGCGGCAGTCGGGGCGTTGCAAGCTGGTGCCCCATTCATTGAATCAAAAGTTGGGCAAATCGTCAGAGTGCGTTTGCTAATTCTCGATGCCCTGGGTGAGCTTGAAGGTTTGGTCTATCGCCCGCTCTCCGAGGGAGCATTTTATATTCTGCTGAAGATTCATGCAGATCTTGATGACACCTTACTGGTTGATCAACTGATCCAGCATCACCGCGTTGCCGTGATACCCGGATCTGCCTTCGGAATTCGTAGCGGTTGCTATCTACGCATTGCATACGGTGCTCTCGATGAAACGACGGCTAGATGTGGGGTGAATCGACTAGTCGATGGATTGCGGGAACAGCTTCGCAAGACATAAGGACCGGTTGTTTCAGTTGTCCATGCCCAGTCCCGGGGTCTTTCGAACTGGATCCCGAGACAGCCGAATCAATTCAGTAATTTTGCTGGGAGTTGTTGCATCAGTTTAACACGCATTCTCTGTATCGAAGCTAGCAAGGCTGATTCTTGCCTTCGATTATTTGATCGAGAGGCTTCCAGTGCTGGACCCGATTTAGCGGATGGCGAAGAACCTGATGCGCATGATTGGCATTGGGGATCAGGGCAACGAGGTTCATGGGTTTCCAATTCAATCGGAACAACGAAGACAAGACGCGATCGATCTGGCGACGTTTTGGTCTGTGTTCGAGGTCATAGGATTCCGTTCCAATTGCTGTTGCGTTTTGAAAAGCTTCTTTCACCAGGGCTTTGGTTTCAATCGGTCAGCCGTCCAGCAGTTTTCTTTCCCAGGCCAGCGAAGTCCGGACGATCTTGTGGAGATCGTCATACTTCGGCTGCCAAGAAAGGGTCTGGTGGATTTTGCTGATCTCGGCGACCAGTTCTGGCGGGTCGCCGGGTCGTCTCGGTTTTTCCTCAACGGTTAATGCCTGGCCATGAACCTCGTTGACGGCCTGAATGACTTCTCGAACGCTATAGCCATGCTCGTAGCCGCAATTCAGCAGGGTGGACTGTCCACTCTGGCGCAGATAATCCAGCGCCTCGATATGGGCATCGGCCAGGTCGGTGACATGAATGTAATCCCGGATACAGGTTCCATCCTTTGTGGGGAAGTCGGTACCGAAAACAAATAGCCTGTCACGTTTGCCCATGGCGACTTCGGCGGCTACCTTGATCAGCAAGGTAGACTCGGGGGTCGATTGACCGATGATCTCGTCGGGATCTGACCCGGCCACATTGAAGTAGCGCAGGATGACATGTTTCAAGTCGGATGCTGCGGACAGGTCGCGCAGCATCCATTCACTCATGAGCTTGGAGGTGCCGTAGGGGTTGATTGGATTGGTCGGGCAGGATTCAGACGCCTTTTCTCCGGCGGGAATGCCGTAAACGGCCGCCGTGGATGAGAATATGAAATTCCTTACGCCCGCTTTCTGACAGCAGTCCAGCAGGTTACGGGTTTTGCAGGTGTTGTTGCCGTAGTATTTCAGAGGGTCGTTGACTGATTCTGGTACGATCCAGTGGGCCGAAAAATGCAGGACCGATTCGATTTAGTGTTCTTCCAGCAGTTGGCTGACCAGTTCCCGGTTGCTCGTATCCCCCTTTACAAAGGGCTCGTACAGGACCGACTCGGCGATCCCGGTAGACAGATTGTCGAGCACCACGATCCGTTCATTTCGTTCTCCCAGTTGTTTTACAACGTGACTGCCGATGTAACCGGCCCCTCCGGTTACAAGAATGCCTTTTTTCTGCATCTGTGTTCCTGAGGAAATTAACGTTCAGATAAAGGGTTGTGGCGGTCAGGGTTGAATGGAGCGTCGGGTTCGGTTTCCCAAGTCGAGCATCCCTGGTTAGTTGAAGTGGAAGGGAACATCAATCGGTTCGACCTCGACCGTATCGCCTGCCTCTGCGCCGTCAGAGTCAGCTGGAAGAACGATGAAACAGTTGCTTGCGGCCATCGTGCTGAGGTTATGCGATTGCTGCTTGCCCGCGGGCAAGACGGTGGCTTCCCCATGTTCGGTCCATTCAAGGGTCGCGCGCTGGAATTCCTGTCGCCCAGGCACTTTGGTGATTGCTGAGACGCAGCGAGCCTGCAGCAGAACCTTTTTTCCCACGGTTGTTCCCATCATACGCAACAGGGCGGGTCGTACAACCTGGTAAAACGTCACGAAAACCGAAACCGGGTTGCCAGGCAGTCCAAAGAATACGGCATTGTCGATTTGGCCGAAGGCCAGCGGTTTGCCGGGTTTCATGGCGATTTTCCAGAATTCGATCTGACCAATTGACTCAAGCACAGGCTTGACTCGGTCCGCCTCGCCGACCGATACCCCACCGGAAGTAATGACCACATCGGAAATACGTGAAGCCTCTAAAAGCGCCTCGGCAATGGCGTTGTCCTGGTCTCCCACCGTACCCAGATCCAGCGCTTCGATTCCGATTGCATCCAGCAGTCCATAGAGAGTGTAGCGGTTGCTGTCATAGATCTGTCCAGCTTGGATCTGCCTGTCAAGCGGCACCAGTTCATCACCGGTTGAGAAAAAGGCAACACGAGGTTTTCTGCGTACCTTTATATCTGCGATCCCAAGGCTTGCGAGTACACCGATGTCGGCTGGCCCAAGCCTTTTTCCTTTCTTCAGAACCAGTGCACCTTGCCGGAGTTCATCGCCGCGCAGCCTGATGTTGTCAAGAACCCTGGTCCTTGAGGGAATTTCGACGGCCTTTGCGCGTGTCAGCACGTTCTCCTGAATTACGACCGAATCGGCTTTGTCAGGGATCAGTGCGCCGGTGAAGATGCGGACGCACTCACCGGTTTTTAAAGTGCCGGTATAGGGTCGTCCTGCCCAGGAAATACCCGCTATCGTCAACCGCGATACCCCATCCGTTTTCAGATCTGCACTGTTGAAAGCATAACCGTCCATCGACGATTGGGAATCCTGCGGAATATCGACAGGTGAATAAATGTTTTGGTGTAGAACCCGGCCCGGGCAATCCTTAAGCAGGATCTGCTCGTCGCCGGTTACAGGAGCGACATGCGCCAGAATGCAATCCAGAGCCTGTTTCAGGGACAGGACTTTGGGGCCGGATTGGGGATGGCATGGGTCAGTCATACGCACTGAGGAAATCGGCCAGAATAAATCGCGCAATCAGTTCAGGTCGGTTCAGATCCAGAACCGGAATTTCGGTAGCGATAGCCAGTTTGGCATCCGTGGCAACCGCGATGATCGAGTTGTCGCCGGGGTACAGAGCAGGCTTTCCGAGTGATGGACGGTGCAGTTCAATCTTGGCAAAGGTTTCGCGTTTGAAACCCTCGACAAGTACCAGATCGAGGCCCGACTGGTCGAGGTGACTCAATTGTTCGGACAGCATGGGCTCGGCGGGTGTTTCGTGTTCGGTCAGCACGGCACGACGGTATTTGGAGCTCAGCATGACCGGGTTTGCCCCCGCTTCACGAAGCCGGAAACTGTCTTTTCCAGAGTGATCAACCTCGAAATGGTGGTGGCTGTGTTTGATCAGCCCGATTCGCAATCCCTTTGCCGTCAAAAGTGGGATCAGGCGGACCAGTAGTGTGGTTTTGCCAGTCCCGCTGTAGGCGGCGATCCCCAGAACCGGTACGTGAGCGTGCTCCATCAGATGCTGTGCTTGTTTCGAAACGGGAGCGGGTCGTTGGTTTTGTCGTTCAAGCGGATCTCGCCTTGCCCATGAACGATGCCTGAACCTATATTGCCGTTGGTGCAACAATCGACCGGTGCACCTTTGTTGATGCGAGCAAGGGTAATATTCTGACCGTTGATTTCATATTGACAGGACCTGGAAATCCCGGCTGAAAGGGTGTCGAAGGGCCTGAGGGTGAGGGGATGCGGGAACTTCATTACGATATCGCTTGTCTCGAAGACTTCGATCGACTGACTGGCTTTAAACACACTGGTTGACTGCCAGTGTCTGTTGGCAGCCAGATGCAGTTCATCAAAGAAACAGGATAGTTCAGAAGGTGATGCCTGTAGCGGCACGGCGCTATTGTGAACATCATTCTAATCTTCTTCTACCTGGTTTACGAGGTTCTGCCGTTATTCGAGGTTTCGAGCATTTAGTAGATTGCTGCCTATTCTGCTTGGCGTGCGGGAATTCGAATCTCTTACGTTCTTAATGAGCAGACAGCAGTCAGAGTACGCTACATCGATAGCGGAGAGCGTTTCTTTTTCAGCACTTCAGCAATGCCGAGCGCTATCCTTGGCCGCATTAATACCGCGTATTTCATTATTCTAGCCCCAGGCGGATCGTAAAATTGTCGATCGAACTGATGGGGGCCAAAAGGACCGTGCAAGGGACCGGTGACCGCTGCTGTAATCTCTGCGAATAGGTCATCGATCCGGCTAAGGGCACGGGAATTGGCCATATCCGCCTGGAACAGGTCGAAAAATACCTCGAATCCTGGCCACGGACCGAGTCCGCTGGTTTTCCGTAAGCAGAGCTGGTCTAGTTTGTAACCCGCTGTTTTTAAATGCTCGGCCCCTGTTTTCGTCTTTCAGTCGGTTACCCCGATGGTTGATCCAATGCCGGGTCGTCCAGACCAATTCCGCAGGCGGGTTTCCAGAGTTGTCAGGCCATTGCTTCCGCGTCTGAATGTTGCCGATTTTCATCGCGGCCTGCAGGCTTCTCGATTTTCATCACACGGTTGAGCAGTCGGGCTGATTTACCTATACTTCGGACGGACACTGGGGCCGAACCTTTTCGGCAAGCACTCATGGAATGTCCATTTGTTTAGAAGAATCATTTTTGTCTTTTTCCTGCTATGCGTGATGGGACGGGGTATGGCGCAGGAAGACAGTTTCGTTGTAGAGGACATCCGGGTTATCGGGCTGGAACGGATTTCTGCAGGTACGGTCTTCAATTATCTACCGGTTCATGTAGGGGATTCGTTTGATCTGAAGCGTTCGGCGGATTCGATCCGGGCGCTGTTCAAGACAGGTTTTTTCAAGGATATTCAGATCAAGCGTTTTAACAACATGCTAGTTGTTTCCGTTGTCGAGCGTCCTGCCATCGCCGGTATCCTTCTGGAAGGCAACAAGGCGATGAAGTCTGAAGGACTTCTGGAGGCTCTGGCCGGAATCGGGCTGAAGAAGGGCAAGGTATTCAACCGGCAAACCCTGGACAAGGTCGAGCAGGAATTGCAGAGGCAGTATTACAGTCGAGGCAAGTACGGGGTAAAGATCGATTCCACCGTCAGTCCGTTGTCGAGGAACAGGGTGGCCGTCGAGATCAAGATCTCCGAGGGGGCTGTCGCCAGGATCAAGCAAATCAATATTGTGGGAAACAGGGCTTTCCCGGATGACGTCCTGCTTCCTCTTTTCGAACTGAGTACATCCAACCTATTGTCGTTTTACCTCAAGGATGACCAGTATTCGAAACAGAAATTGTCAGCGGACCTTGAGCGGCTCAGGTCTTACTACCTCGACAGGGGATATATCGACTTCAGGATTGAATCGACCCAAGTCTCCATTACCCCAGATAAGAAGCAAATTTACGTCACGGTGAACATCAAGGAAGGACCGGTTTTTACGCTGAACGAAATTCGCCTGGCGGGCGATCTTGTGGTCAACCCCGATGAACTGATCTCCCTGGTTAAGACTAGTCCCGGGGATATTTTTTCGCGGAAAAAGGCGACCGAGACCTCAGAAAAAATCTCGGAGAGGCTTGGCAATGACGGTTACGCATTTGCCAATGTCAACATGATTCCGGATATCGACAACGACACCCAGACGGTCAACCTGACCTTTTTTGTAGATCCTGGCAAGCGGGTTTATGTCCGACGTGTCAATATAAAGGGTAATACAAAGACTCGTGACCAAGTGATCCGCCGCGAGATTCGCCAGATGGAAGCCGCCTGGGCGTCCACCGAGCGCATAGAACGATCCAAGACTCGGATGGAGAGACTCGGCTACTTCCAGCAGGTCAACGTCGCAACCCCGGCTGTTCCGGGTGCTTCGGACCAGATCGATGTGGATTACACGGTTGAAGAGAGGTCTTCCGGAAATATTTCCGCCGGTTTTGGCTTTTCGCAGACTCAGGGCCTGACCTTCAATGCCTCGCTGACGCAGAATAACGTCCTCGGAACGGGCAAGCG
>DBZZ01000006.1:0-149 GCA_002311315.1 Methylococcaceae bacterium UBA1147
AGGGATTCGTAGTTTTTGACGCCCAACCGGATTACCATGGGACAACGCACGAACCGCAGAACCGAATCATTGAAAACCAACCTGGACTGAGCAGAGGCAGAGGAGATGGCAACAGCGAAATTTTGCCTGGGACAGATTGTTCATCATTG
>DBZZ01000006.1:255-3831 GCA_002311315.1 Methylococcaceae bacterium UBA1147
GCCCTGGTATCACGTGCTCGTCGACGGCGGCGATATCCGCACCTATGTCGCCGAACGCAACCTGGAATTGACCGGCATTATCGAGCCGATCCACCACCCGGGCGTGGCCTTGTACTTCTCCCATATTGCAAATGGGATTTACGTTCCGATGGCCAGGAAGAACTGATCGATGGACCGTGGGCAACTGTTCCGGACGATCGAAGAACTGGTTCTGTGTCATTCACCCAGCGGAAATGAAATCGAGGTTGACCGGTACCTGGAATCCGCTTTTCGTGCCCTACGGCTTGAATTTCACCAGGACGCAGCCGGCAACCTGCTGGCTCGGTTACCCGGTAGGGATCCATCGAAGACCCTTGCAATCACGGCCCACAAGGATGAGATTGGGGGGATCGTTAAATCCATCAACAGGGACGGGACGCTCAGTGTTCGAAAGCTCGGAGGTGCCTTTCCTTGGGTTTACGGCGAAGGTGTCGTCGACCTGCTGGGTGACAATCAGATTGTTTCCGGAGTACTCAGTTTTGGGTCCCGTCATGTGTCCCACGAATCGCCGCAGAAGGCCCACCAGGAAGAGAAACCTTTGTTGTGGACTGATGTATGGGTGGACACCAAGCGCGACCGTGTCTTTCTGGAAGCAGCCGGTGTTCGGCCGGGCACTCGCATGGTGGTGGGGAAACACCGCAAGAAACCCTTTCAACTGGGCGACTACATTGCTAGCTATACGCTGGATAACAAGGCTTCACTGGCAATCTTGCTGGCCCTGGCCGAACGCGTTGACTCTCCGGCGATCAACCTCGATCTGGTGGCGTCCTCGCAAGAGGAAGTCGGGGCAATCGGTGCCATGTATTATGCTGGACGTGCAAGGCCCGACGCGCTGATTGCCCTGGAAATCTGTCCCAAGTCCGAGGAATATCCTGTTGATGTGGATCGCAATCCGGTTCTGTTGTCGCAGGACGGATACGGCCTGTATGACGAATCTCTGAACCGTTCAATCGCGGAAGCCGGGCAACGGGTGGACATCAGCTTGCAGCGGGCCGTGCTGAGTGGCTTTGGCAGCGATGCATCCATCGCCATGAAATCGGGCCATGTTCCGCGGGCCGCTTGCCTGGCTTTCCCGACGGACAATACTCACGGCTACGAAATCGCGCACCTTGATTCGATCGAGGGTTGCGCAAAGGTACTTGAAGAATTCTGTCGAGATTCTTCCTGGCTTTAGGGTCGGCCGCTGCTCGCCCGCGACCATTTCCCGCTGCGTCGGGGTATCCGGTCGCTCAAGGCTCTGCCTGCCGCTCAATCCTGTAAAGATCAGTATCGATACCGGGCTAATCCACCCGGTCCAATAGCGTGACGACTACAGATCAGGCTGCCCTACACTCCGATATTCGAATTTAACGGGAGACCAGCAATCTACGAGTTAAAATTGCTGATTGTCCGGTTCGGTCAATCTTGATGGTTGTGCCGTTAGAAAATTCTTCGGTTTCACCCGGAATCAGGCTGGTTCTCCCCAGTTTTTCGAGACTGATTGAAACCCGATCCTGTTTCTGTGAAGGAGGGCGAGTCGCGGGGTCGGTGACCCGTATCGTTACATTGAGAGCATCCTTTCCATCATCACAGATCGATTGGCTGACGCGAATCCCTTTTTCAGTGGAGAAATCCAGTGAGCATTCGTTATAGAACCCGGGTTTCTTTCGGATCTGTCCGTTGGACAGGCGGTCGTAAGCCCGTTCAATGGATTTTCCAAAATCAACAAATCCCTTTGATGATTGAGTCTGGAATCCGGTCTGCTGGCAGCCAGAAACCACGCAGGAAAGACTGAAAAGAATCCAGAACCAATTTTGACGCCTTAGTTTGCTGAATATTTTCATGGGCTATTTCCCCTGGAATATTCAATCTGAAAATAAGAAAAACATCTGGAAACACGTTATTTCCGGTAGAAAAGTACGGTTTTTGTCATTTTTAGCCATCAGGCTGCAGGTTTAACGACTTGGTTTTCGTTCTCCAAACCGATTGATTTCTTCCTAAACCATTGGATCATTTATGAATTCAGAGGTTCCTCAGCCAAGACAGATCCGGATGGAAACAAAAGAGCCATTGCGAGACAGTTTATTCAGTCATTTCTTCCTCCCTCTGAGGGAGTCGTCCCGGTTACGTCCGGACTCTTGGATGGTTGACCGTGTATTCTCCTTATTACGCCCTCCAGCGACACCTTCGAGTGGTCGATGGAATCGCAATAGGACGCAACATCAAGCCGCGCCGGAAATCGATCGTAGCCCGTGATGCGCGGAAGGTAATGCGGTAGGCCCTTCGCCCTGAACTCGAACCTGCTTGCAGCAGGAACTGAGTGTCCATCTCAGGTGATGTTCGAGCAAACACAGGGCGGCCGCCAGCGGTTGCTATAGCCAGTGCCCGGGACACCGTGTCCCGTTGTATGAAGACTGTCGCCGATACTTGTCTTCCGAGAAAGTCTCCTCCTGAATGAGCACCAGACTGAAGGATCGACCGGAAGCCGCATCATGATTAACCTGAACCGGCGCCTGTTTTGGGTCAGGCATCCATTGTGCTGCCGGCGTTGTTGCTCCACAGACTCACTGCACGAAGAAGATATTTGTGCTCGGAGACTGTTTTGTGGTCGATCAGAAGACTTTTGTTCTGGATGATTTTCGGCCTTGGCTTGGGCCGGCTGCGTCCTTCGCAGGCATCGAACCCATCGTCCTAGACAGTTTTCTGATTGGGGCTGCCAGTGGTTCCGGAAGTGCTTCGGGTAATCGAGCCAGGAGTAGGGGGCGTAGTGGCTCATGAAGTTCTTGCTCTGGTCTGGAGGTGGCTTGCATCCAGAAGTATTGGATGGCGGATTGGACCAGTGGATTTCACGAATTGTCATCAAGGCTCCGGCGCGGGTTTTTACGGCTGGTTTCTATCTTCTACACACTGCGCATACAATGCAGTGCCTTGACCGGCAGGGCCGACAGATGAGTGTGTGTTGTGCGAGTAAATTCACGTGAAGCAGAGATATCGGCATTGATCCATGGATGACACGATTCCTAGGGAAATTCGACTTGTAACCGCGAATGGCTCTCTGGAGGCTCTCGAGTGGGGCCGGTGCAACACCCAACCCTTGCTGGCGGTACATGGCTGGTTAGACAACGCGGCGAGCTTCCTTGGCCTTGGGAAGTATTTGGAGATGTTCCACATGGTGGCCATTGATCTGCCGGGGCATGGCTGGTCAGACCATCGTGGTCCGCAGGCGGCGTATCACTTGGTGGATTACGTGGCCGATCTGCTGGACGTGGCTGACGCGCTGGGATGGGAACGCTTCGGACTGCTTGGGCATTCCTTGGGTGCGGGCATTGCGAGCGTTTTTGCGGGAACTTTTCCGGAGCGGGTTACCGAGCTATTTCTGATCGATGGGATCGGGCCGATGTCATGTAATCCGGACGGAGTGCCGGCCCAGTTGCAAGAAGCTCTCCTGCGTCATCGGGAACTAACCCGCAGAGAATCCCGTGTATTCCCGGATCTTGCCACTGCTGTTCAGGCCCGGCAGCGCACCGGTGACTTGGGTCGAGAATCTGCCGAATGCCT
>DBZZ01000006.1:3938-5034 GCA_002311315.1 Methylococcaceae bacterium UBA1147
CTGCCTTCGAGGCTTTACATGACCGAAGAGCAGGTGCTGGCATTCCTCCGTTCTATAACCGCTCCCACCTTGTTAGTCAGATCGAGCAACGGCCTGATTAACCGGTTCAAGCCTAACCAAAGAATTGCTTCGATCCCGGGAATTTCGGTGGTGGAACTGACTGGCGGGCATCATTTGCACATGAACAACCCATTCCCAGTTGCAAGGGAGATTGAGGAGTTCCATAACTCCTTGTTTTATATTGAGGAAGTGGAGGGTAAAAAGTCAGAAAAACCGACTTTGTAACAAGTTTGTAACACCTCACCCCTCCAAGAAGAAACCCAAACTGGATTGAGATACCGTCAATACTTTTGTTTGCTTGGGAGGGCACCCCGGACACCACCTCGTGGGTTTCCCGTATCACCTTTCCTCTTAGGGATGAAATGAATGTGGCAATGAAATATCGTTTGTCCGGCATCTTGTCCCCAATGTTGAACCCCGTGACAGTTGAGTCTATCGATTAACCTCGTAATTGTTCTTTTTCGATTTTGCTGTCACAAAACTGACAAAGAAATGGAGGGTCAACGATATGACTCAGTTTCCATCCCAAGACAAAAAAGATCCAAATTCCGTCAGTTGCCAACAACAGAATGAGAGTGACGATGATCTTGAAAAACCCCCAATCGTTGAACCAACTAAACCGTCCCTGTTTTATGGCAAGGACAAGGTCATCTTCGGAACGATCCTTACAATCACAGATTGCTTTTACGATACTCATACTGGTAACCAAACACCTTCAATCCAGAATTCCATCATTCCATGAACTTCCCAAGGGGTCCGAGATTGTTTGGATTCCTTGCTCTTTCAAGGGTTCGTCTCATCGGTGTTTTGGTCCATTGCTTTCCTCTACGGGTCGTCATGGAATGAACCGAATGGTTGTTGAGTGCGTCCACTCGTTCCCCAAGGGATGTAAATCTCTTTCCCTGTTCTTCCTCAATCAGTTCAAGTCGACCGATTACCTGTAACGCAAAGTCATCGGCATTACTGATTCGTTTCCGATTTGCCTCAGTTGTATCTCTTCGGAGTTTGACGAAGTGACTCATTAACTAAACCTATC
>DBZZ01000080.1:0-14800 GCA_002311315.1 Methylococcaceae bacterium UBA1147
AGAATCAATAATTGACATTGCTATATTCTCCGTAAGTTTCTTATCAAGAAACAATGTCCTTGTTTAACCGCTACCTGACCCTTAGACCGAAGCATTAAAAACCCTTCGCCTGTTTGCAATCAAGCAGTTCCTCCAGACGGACAGCCAGTAACGTCGCAGTCGTTAGATCGGCTGTCGTACCTGGATTAACCCCGACACTCTTAAACTCTTCATCTATCTCCCTTAGATGACCCATTAAAAGTTTAGGATTGTCGGACACTGACAACCTCTCGTCGAGAAAGGCCATCCTTTGGGTCACCATCCCGGTAAACCGCTTACCATATTTTCTTTCAATGTGACTGTCTGGAAATTCCCTAAGTAACCCCACAAATATTGCAAGGGTCGCCCAAGTCTCATCCCCCCATTGTCTGAGTGCCGTATAATACCTGTTTTTCGCGGTTTCGAAAACATCCCGATAAGCGGAAATGTATTGGTAGGCGATACGGTCACGGCCCGCCGCAATTCGCATTGTGTCGATCAGTGCAATAGTCGGCCTGGAATTTACATCTTCGTCACCGGACGTTCCCATTCCCGCTGGCTTTGCCCGCCGAATGCCTCGGTAGACCCAGTCCGCATCCTCGGCTGTCGTCGAATCGAGTACACGACCGAGGCGGTCTCTCAGTGTTCCATCGCCAGGCACTAGCATCGCCCCGAGCAGTGGGGCACAGAGCAAAACGATTCCCAGATTGGTATTACAGCCAACGCTTGACGCCGTCTTGTCCAGCGCGTAATAGATCCTTTCACCCAGCGAAAGCCCGGCATCGATCAGTGGCCCGGCGCTGACCCGCGCACTGACCCGAAAATCCTCGACCGTCATGTCATGACCATCCGCGTAAATACTGACATTACCGGGTTTGAAAGCTTTGAGCTCGCCTTCGCAAGCCCCGATATAAGCCTCCTGCAGAGCCGCGGCGGAAAATTCTTCCTTCCTCACAATATAGCGATCCGCTCTTCGGGCAACGCAGGACAGAACCTGAGGAAATCCGCCGCCAGCCGGTCGGCAACATCGACGCCTGTAACGCTCTCAAGTCCCTTCCATGCCGGGATGCTGTTAACCTCGATAACCGTGTAACGACCTCTCGAATCCAGCATTAGGTCGACACCGCCATAATTCATTTCCAGCACCGCAACCGCATCTTCCGCCAACTTCTTCAGATCACCGTCAAGCGAAGCCACCTCGCAGCGCGCGCCCTGTGCGACATTGTTCAGCCAGCTCTTTCCGAACCGGCGCATGGCCCCGTCGGCCTTGCCATTGATCACGAAGACGCGCCAGTCACAGGACTCTGCCAGTGTGTTCTCAACGAAACGCTGCAGGTAAAACACTCCGTTGCTGGCAACAAGGCGTCCCAGGTCATCCACCGTATCGAGTTTCCTAACGCCCTGCCCCTGGGACCCGAACACCGGCTTGACCACCAGTTTTCGACCACCCCGAAGTTCATCGGAAGCAATGGCCAGGGCCTCGCTGTTTGTGGGGGTGACCCAAGTTGCCGGCGTGGGAACCCCGGCCTGCTGCAATAGGAAACTGGTCATCGCCTTGTCGACACTTCTCTCGACCGCCCCAGCATCGTTGTAAACGGGAATTCCGAGTCGCTTCAGCGCATGCAGGATGTTCAGGTAATGAACGACCTGTTCAAGAGAACCGCCCGGAACACCGCGAACGAATACCCCGTCCGGAAGACCGTTCTCGAATCCCGACATCCGGACCGGAATCCCTGGCTGACCAAGGTACAGACGGCAACGGGTCAGGGAAACGTAGCAGGCGTGATAGCCCCGTCTCCCGAATGCATCGGTTAAACGAGCACCGTGCCATCCCGGATCGTCGGTGATGATTGCCAGTCGCCGCATCGCTTCATCAGCCACCGAACGACTTTTCCAGCAACTCGATGTCCAGTCCCCCTGCGTGGAAACTGCGTCCTGACTCAACCGCAGAAACAATTACACTGGCCGGACTAAACAGCATCGGATCGATCTTAAAGAAATCGTATTCGTATTCTTTGAAAATATCGGCAAATGGTTTGCCATAGTCCTTGGAAACGGAACTGGGCAGTTCGGCAGCCAGTTTTTCCGCTGCTTCGTCACTTCCCCTCACGAATAGGTGAACCTGACCAGCAAACAGAATCGCATCGTTGGTCCGCCCCATCGCCTTGACAAAATCGGGGGCCGGGGGACAGAGAGGCGCACTGCCGCTGCCGTCAACGATGTCTTCAAGCGGGAAATGCAACTCGTGAGCCTTGTGCATCGCCACTTCAAGAACCCTGGCAACCACCTGAAGACTGCCTGCAAGGCTGCGGGTCGGGGTCAGGATGATCGTCAAACCGGAAGTGGGGACCCCGCAGTCGCTAGCAATCTTTTCAACCAGTTCCAGCGGCGGAACCTTGTCAACTTCCATCACCAGAACGGTTTCCCCGCACTCATCCTTGTAGGCCAGTTCGCCAAACAATGCCTCTTTTACGCAGAGTGCCCGTGCAGGCCCCGAACCCAAGGCGTAGAAGGAATCCTTCCCTTTCCCGTGAGCCAGGCTCCAACCGGCGTATTGACTACCCAGACAGGCTAGGACCGGGTTACCGGTGTGGACGTTGAGTGTCAGCGGCCAGCGACCTACGTACGGACTGTGCGTGAGGGTCACGGTACCCATGCCACCGAGGCAGATTTCGGCGATCAGCCGGCCTGCTTCCAAACCCCCGTCGACTTCGATACCGCCGTCAACGATGGTGCACCCATTATCGAGGGCGGATACCTGAACCCTAAATTTGTCGGCGTTTTCGACAAGCTCCCTGACAAGGGGTTGAACCAGTTGATTAACGCTGGGAATGGTTTTCATTGTTTTCACTCTGTTCTGCTCTCAAATGGTTGCCGTGTAACCCTATCATGGATAAACTCAGGGTACTTCTGGGCAGAATTGCCTTGCCCAAATTCAAAAAATCCAATCTTCTACAACGATCTGCCGATTCACGGATAGCATGACTGACTAAACCGACATTCACGGTCTTAACAACCCGAATTCGTTTCCCCTCACGCAAAACAGCTGGCGCCAATCAGCTGCCCCCTTTTGGCAAGCAGTTCCCTGACGACAACGATGGAATCACCTTTAGCGGTCACGGTGCACAACGGATCGTCGATTGAAATTCTGCTCCCTGGAGCCGGCCGATCTTTCACCCAGACAGGCCAGACCAGACTGTCCCCGATCACTCCGGTCTGGTTAGCATAAACAATCTGAAATCCCCCAAGCGCGCGGCCATCCTGACGGACTTCTGGTCCCAGGCACCCTGCGACTGCCCGAATGTGTTCATTCAGCAATCCAGCGGGATATCGCTCATCGAAAAGCGCCATGCTCGCGCTGGGGCGGGGATTTACCTCCAGCACCTTGCAGCAACCGTCTTCGATCATAAAATCTAGGGTGCCCAAGCCTACAAGCGATGCGGATTTTACCAGCTTCGCTATATATTCGCAGAGTTGTTTTTTTTGTTCGTAGGTGATTGCAGCGTGATTGACAATGCCGGATAGACGGTAGGGACTCAATGGATCTAGCCGATCGTTCCATTGGGTATTGAAGCCAATCACCCGAGCATCCTGACTATTCGCAAGAAACAGCACTGACAGGCTCGGCCCAGGAAGTCGCTTCTGGTAATAGCAGACAGCGCCTACCGGTATGTTGTGACTGGCCGAAAAAACGCCGGTGCCGCCTTGCGTACCCGCCAACTTGACGACCCAGTCACCGGGATTCGCCGGTTTGTGGAAACAGCTTTCCGGGTAGGGAATTGACAATGAATCAAGCAGAGCAAAAAACCGATCAGGGCTGTTGATGGTTTGCAGCACCCCGGCAGGGTTGCCGATCAAATCGACTGTTTGCGACAGGGAACGGACCAGGTCAGGATCGGTATCAATACCGCTTGCATACACCAGTTGCGGACTGGAATTTCCAGGAAACGCACGCTCAATGGCAGCAATAAGGTGACCTTCCAATAACGATGGCACTGCAATGCAGTGTGCCGCTTCCCGGGTATCAAGATCGGCGAAAAGATCGATAGCGATGACCCTGATCCCGCCGCGGACCGCCGATTCAGCTAGCACCCTGGTCGAAAGGCCAACGAGAATCAATTCTTGGACGCACCCCGTATCCGGCATGTCCGGGCGTTGGTTATACCGGCTGACCCAATCCCACTGACCGCGCTTCGTAAAACGCGTGCCAACGGCAATCCTCTCCATCATTCTCCGGGCTGGTGATTTCGACACGGAGTCCCGACGAACAGACAGCAAGCGAGGTGATCTCCCGTACCAGGCTTCGGGCACGATCTTCGCTGTCCACCAGGCAGAAACCGGTTGGTCCCCAGGAACTCTGGCCCATGGCGACCGCTCCCCGCTCTCCCAGCCAGGCCACCGCGTTTTCAACTTCAGAATTCATGAATCGGCCGCCCTGTGCCGGCGCGAAATAATCACCAATCGATTGCTGAATTTCGGTGATCGCATCGCCAAAAGCATCAATATCCTCCTCCACTAACGCCGGCAGACCTTTCATCAGTAAAAGGTGACAAATCCTGGCAGCGCGGGACTCGGGAAACGGGGGAAGCTTCCTAAACGCCTGGAGTTCCCCACTGCCATTCAAACCCTTCTCCCCTTCATCAAAGACCAGGATGAACCGCCAGCGGGCAGGAATGTCAATCCGGGCGATGGTCGGCGGAGTTCTGGTTGAAGAGGATCGACCGCCATCGACAATCAAACCGCCTTTTTCGAAGGTCCCTATTCCTATCCCGGAACGAGCTCCGCGTTCGGTAAAACCGGCAATCTCCCGGACAGAAAAACCCAGGTCGAACAAATGGTTCAACGCGCATCCGACAGCCAGAGCCATCTGCGTACCCGAGCCAAGTCCGACGTGTTCCGGTATCGCTCGCTCTACCTCCACATGCAGGTTTCCCGGCACGGCTAGCGCAGCCGTCAGCTGTTCCACGTACTTTCGCACCCGGCTCGACTGGGGCCCAGTAACCGACAGGACCGGGGCCCTGCGCACGGTTATTTCGGTAGCAATTTCCTTCAGGGCAACCCCGACACTCCCGAACTTTCGATTCAGGCTAGCACTCGGATCAAGGAATCCCATGTGAAGTCGGGCCGGAGCAATAACACGGACACTCTTATTTCTATTCACGAACCAGCAGCATTGTTAAAGGAGGTTTGATTTCGGAAAACGGGTAGATCCGGCTACCGCACAGACAGAGCCCGGCCAGCATCGAGATAACCACACTTCCGGTAGGTTTGCGCAATTATATAACGTGCCTAGAAGGGTTGCTACTGGCTCCTCCACCGGCCGACCGGTCACATTGCGGCACACAATCACGTCTTCAAGCACGCGGATTGTTCGCTTCCAACAACATTCCCAACCCCAACTCCCAGTCGCGGTGTTCAGTTGAATGCTGCAGCTTGCAGGCCACTTTGTATCGGGGCACAGAAGCGGGTTTGACCTAGGCTGGGTGGGCATATTAGTCTGAGTCCTGTCATGACAACCAACAGAGGAAAATCAGATGGGTTGGAGAGACCGAAAACACGAAGAAAAGTACGGCGATGAAGAGATCGAAAGCCGCTTAAAAGAAGAATTGCCGAAATGGAACTTGGAAAAAGGCTGGATCCGAAGAAAGTACAAGACCAGCGGCTGGAAGGGAACGTTGATGGTGGTCAACACAGTAGGACATCTGTCCGAGGCCGCATTTCACCATCCCGATATGGCAGTTTCCTATGCCTTTGTCACGGTAAAACTGATGAATCATGCGGCCAAGGGCATCACCAACAAAGATTTCGAACTGGCTCGTAAAATCGAGGAAGTGGTCATGTGGCAACCCGGTCAGGAAGATGGGTCGCTGGAAGGGACCCCGGAAGACCCGCGATTCAAATACATCAAGTACGACTAGATTGCCTCTCGACGGAAACCTGAAAAACGGAACACACTACCAGTCAGGTCGTCGCCTGGCAGATAGACCGGCGTAACGCCTGACCTCACGGGACAGAACAGGCCGGTTGTTCTAAGCAATTGAAGGCAACACCTGCCCGATCGAAGGTCTACGCGGGAAGCATCGGCCAGGCTACTGCCATGCCCCATGGTTCGTAGGATTTTTCTAGATCTTACCGGCGAAGAATCGTATAATGAACGGTTTTCTGGTTTACCGGTACTGTCCGGAAGCCTACGCAGTATAGAAACGATCGTTCAACCGGTGATCCTGTCAGGCGGTTCTGGTACGCGCCTCTGGCCCCTGTCCAGGCTTTCCAATCCAAAACAGTTCCTGGACCCGAATCGTTGCTGGCTGATACGGTGCGGCGTATTGCCAAACTGGATACAGCCGGGTAGACCCCACCCACTGACTCAATAAACCCAGCAACCCATTATGGCATTACACTGCGGTATCGTCGGGCTGCCGAACGTCGGCAAATCAACCATATTCAACGCCCTTACCAGGGCCAGCATCGCGGCAGAAAACTATCCTTTCTGTACCATAGACCCCAACGTAGGCGTGGTTCCCATGCCCGATACGAGATTGGACAATCTTGCCACGCTCGTCAACCCCGAACGTATTCTTCCCACCACCATAGAATTCGTGGACATTGCGGGAATCGTCGCCGGAGCATCCAGGGGCGAGGGCCTCGGCAACAAGTTTTTGGCCCACATCCGCGAAACCAACGCCATCGCCCATGTGGTTCGGTGTTTTGACGACGAAGATGTCATTCACGTTTCGGGAAGCGTCGATCCATCGGCCGATATGGAAGTCATTAACACAGAACTGCTTCTTGCAGACTTGCCGACCGTTGAAAAAACCCTGCTGAAAACCACCAAGGCATCGAAGTCAGGCAACAAGGAGGAACTAGCCAAGAAGAACATACTTGAAAAGGTCCTAATCCATCTCGATTCCGGGAAACCTGCTCGGTCGCTGAACCTGGATGAAAAAAGCGGACATTGGCTGAAGGAACTCCACCTCCTAACCATGAAGCCGACCCTGTATCTGGCCAATGTGCAGGAAGACGGCTTCCAGGACAACCCAATGCTTGACGATCTCGCAAGCCGCATCAGCGAAGAAGACCCAAGCGCGCAGATCGTCCCGATCTGTGCCAATCTCGAGGCCGAAATTGCAGACCTTGAAGACGATGAGAGACATGAATTCCTCAACGACCTAAACCTTGAAGAACCCGGCCTGGATCGCGTAATCAGGGCAACTTTCAGACTACTCAGACTGGAAACGTATTTTACTGCGGGCCCCAAGGAAGTCCGTGCCTGGACCATCCCGGTCGGAGCAACAGCGCCGGAAGCAGCCGGCGTCATTCATACCGATTTCCAAAAGGGCTTCATCCGCGCCGAAGTCATTTCCTACACCGATTACATCGAACTCGAAGGAGAACAGGGTGCAAAAGATGCCGGCAGGTGGCGACTGGAAGGAAAGGACTACATCATGCAGGATGGCGACGTCGTACACTTCCGTTTCAACGTCTAGAACCACAGTTCCGAAAAAGCTAACAGAACCCATTCGGCCGAAATCCGGCTCCGCCCCGGCCAAGCCATCCCCCAGTCCAGCCTGAAGCGTCAGAAGCCAGCCCCACTTAGTCCTTGACAATAAGTGGCAGGAAGTTAGAATGCTCCGTCTACCTTCGGCCGGCTCCTGAAACAGAGGCGGTCGCGGTACTTCTGGCAAGGTAGCTCAGCTGGTAAGAGCGCAGGATTCATAACCCTGAGGCCGGGGGTTCAAGTCCCCCCCTTGCTACCAGTCTTTCGGAAGCTCGGCATGATAAAGCCGACTGGCTCTCGTGCCGACTTCTTATCTGCAAGCCATTCCATACTCCCCTGCCAGCACTTGTCTGGAAAAGGCTCGCGGTATAATAACGCCTGACCGGATTGCTCGACATTCGCGTCAAAAGGCCTTCGGCAGATCGTGAAACAAGTAATCCTTGCCGTCCCACCAGCCTTCCGTGTATGGACAAGGAGGTGAAACAAACTCCTACATTCCATGCGTAACCCCGGGTGACCGTTACCGCGACTCCGAACACGATCGGGCGGCGCGGGAAAATCGAATATCTCGCTTCGAGCCCTCCATCCCATTTTCGCATCGCGCACAACATGTTCGAGCCATTCGCAGTCTACCAGGACCTGATGAAAACACTTTTGCCTGCCGGAACAAAGGACCGCACCTAACTGAACATGTAGAACCAGAAATGCAATGGTTCCTGCTCAACAGCCCAACGACCGAAGCTCGTTGCCTTCGGCAAAGGCCCGAAAGAACGAAACACAATCACCCACGTTTGATCTGGAAGCAGAGGCAGTAGCCGCGGCGCTGGACAAGGCAGTAGAGATGCTCCACTGGAACGACCGGCAACCAATCGAACTGTACGGCCTAACACGACTGCTGACCCAGCAACGTCACACCCTGGCGGAAGAACGCATTGCCAGTACGTTGGAACAGATCAGACAGACGATTAAATAAGGCGTTACAGACACGCACCGATTCTCCGTTGTTTAACGCCCGCATGGACGGCAATGCGCCCTTCAGGCTGTAGAAGCCATCAGGAGAGGGGAAACGAACCATGATTTTCGGCAACGCCGGATAACCACCACAGGCTTGGGATCAGACATTCATCTCTGCTACAACATCCCGCTTTTCAGGATGACGCACCCGAAGATGTGCCTTGAGCAACAGTCTGAGCACGGGAAGAGGGTTTCTGGAAGCCACAAGCGTCGTCAGAACACCGCCCATCAGGGCCCCGACGATACCATGGCCGGCCGTATCCGAACCGGTTAAAAAAAGGTTCTTGATCGGAGTCCGGGTTCCCAGCCAGGGTGCGGCAAGTTTTTCCGGAGTTCCAGGCAACCCGTAAATACAACCCTCCCGATGCCCGGTAAAGTTGGCGGTTGAAAGTGGTGTCGATACCTCGCAGAAGTCGACGAGTTGAGCAAAGCCGGGAAATCGTTCATCGACAAACTCGACCAGAGCGTCGGCGACCCGCTGTTTCATCGCATCGTAATCATCGCCGCGGTGCCCCCACGGCTGAGTACCCCACTTCTTGAATGATTCAGCATCCACGAAGGTGATCAGTTCAGCCGTGTGGCCTGCAGTCGCAGGATTCTTCAACGAAGGAAATGAAAGAAAACAGCCATTGATCTTGCCATCGATTACAGAGCCTCGCTGTGAAAACATGGCATCGTGATCGTAATCGCCGTAGATCCAGCAATTTTCACCTAGAAAACCCAATTTTTCCGGGGATTCCCTCAACCCCAGGTAGACACAGATATGGAAAGTACCCTGGGGAAACTCTCTCACTGCCGGGCGAAAAGACAGTGAAAACTCCTTTGGCACTAATTGATCGTAGGTAATATACGCCCCGACACTGCTGACGACCTTGTCCGCCGTATATCGTTCGACAATCTCCTGACCCCTAGCACGGGTGACCGCTTCAACCCCGACCGCCCTTCCTTTCTCCAGCAAGATCCGACTCACCCGTCGACGAGTCAGAAGCCGGCCTGCAGAAGATTCGATAATCGGAACAATACTTTCAGCGATCGTCTTGGCTCCGCCAACAGGGTAATAACCGCCATCGAAATAGTGGCAGGCAATCACCGCATGCACGGCAAAGGCACTTTTGGCGGGGGGTAAGCCTGCGTTGCCCCACTGTGAAACCAGGACAGCCTTGAGTTGAGGACTGACGAAATTCCGCTCCAGATAATCCTTCGTGGTCATCATTCCGAGCGATCGGCCGACCGCTGTAAACAAACGCGACAACGACTGCAGTTGGCTTGGCAACAGCCTTGCGAGCATCAGACGTCCGTACCATCGGGCAGTAGCAATCAGATCCCTGAAATACCGCTCAATCGCCTCCCGTTCCTCGGGGAACTTCCTGATCAAGTCCTCCCGGAAACGGCGCATGCCCGAACGAACGTTGAAGGTGAAATCCGGATAGACGAAACGATCGTAGACCTCCGGCATCGACTGCCACTTGACGACGCCATCGGTAATCGCATCAAACAGAACCCGATAATGACTGGCCGGATCCATTTCTCCAACGTAATGCACACCGACATCCCACTCGTAGCGATTGTCTCGGCGAAAACTGTGCGTGAATCCGCCTGCCGTAAAATGACGCTCCAGTACGAGTACTCTTTTACCGAAGAAACGTGCAAACAGACTGGCGCAGGTTAGCCCGCTGATGCCAGAACCGATCACAATGACATCGAAATGGTTATTGTCGGACATTCTGAAGAAACCGATTACGCATGGTATTAAATTGAACAAACGAGGCCGAATCCGCATGACTTTGTGACTTGCGGCAACCTCAACCCTGTTGAACCGAAGGTCAAAGCCGTGCGGGCTGCCTTTTGGAGTCCGCCATCGGGCGCAAATACTATCACACCCCGTGAAATGAAGACGTCAACAAGCCTGATCTCAGGAAACCGAGCAACACCACGAGAAGCCAGGCTCAATGGGCGAACGAGAACATTGAACGCCCGGCCTCCTCAATAGGAGCCTGAAAATAGGGCCATGACCGCCCGCGGCACAAGGGAAAATTCAACGAATGGACGATGACTCCTGCTTCTTTCCGGACGGGAATTTCTCGAACATCCGAGCAACGGTTTCATCAATCGCACTTCTCGCGTCATCCTGACTGTTTTGCCGAACCGTGCCAATGGCCAGCCCTTCCCAGACCATCTGCATGCGTTCCCGGTCCACCACATCGATGTGCAAGGTCTCTTCGGCGTAGCTATGGACAAAAGTGTCGTCATTGTAACCTCCCCAGGCACCGTAGCAACCCCAGCAATATCCGTAATACCAGACCGGATAGACAGTGCTCCGAATCTGCTGTTTCCGGGCAATCTTGATCTTGAAATTGATCAGAAGGTCTGGGTTGTTACTCACTAGTCGGAAACCTCGGGCCCGCATTTCGCGTCCAACCGCCGCTTTCAGATACCGAGTCGTCAGCGATTCGTACCCCTCAGTCTCCGCAAGGGCATCGAAGAATCCAAAGGAGCGATAGCCGCCGAAATCAACCCCGCGATCAAAATCGGTCCGAATCAGGGGTCCAGGTAATGTGCAGCCCCCAGTCCACAATGCCAGCATCAGCAACATTAGAGTAATTTGTACCACTTTGTTCATGGAGATCCGAAGCCTTCCTCACCATTAGATTGAGCCATCGCCCCAAAAAACCTGCAACAACCCCCAGACAACCACGATGGATCGACAAACCTCCCATTTTTAGCTCAGTACAACCCGACGATACCGGTTTGGGGAACCAAAAAACATAATCATTCTCAAATTAATCACGTCATCGGCCGCCCTCTTCAAAAATCAATCCCAGACTATGCAACCTAGGGCCCCGATTGTCCTGTAAAATAACGGATTTCAATCTCATCTCCCAGAGACTCTAAGTATGACCGTTGAACTCTTGTCCCCAGCGGGGACACTGAAAAACATGCGCTACGCCTTTGCCTTCGGTGCGGATGCCGTATACGCCGGGCAACCCCGCTACAGCCTGAGGGTCAGGAACAATGACTTCCTCGACGCCAATCTGGAAACCGGAATCCATGAAGCCCATCGGCTGGGAAAGAAATTTTACCTGGCAACGAACATCATCCCTCATAACTCGAAGATCAAGACCTTCATCAAGGACATGACCCCGATCATTGAACTTGGTCCGGATGCATTGATCATGTCGGATCCAGGTCTGATTATGATGATCAAAGAAACCTGGCCGGAGATGCCAATCCACCTTTCGGTCCAGGCCAACACGGTAAATTACGCCGCGACAAGATTCTGGCATTCAATGGGAATCGAAAGAATTATCCTGTCCCGAGAACTATCGCTGGACGAAATCGCGGAGATCCGTCAGCAATGCCCGGAAATGGAACTGGAGGTCTTCGTTCATGGCGCCCTCTGCATTGCGTATTCGGGCCGGTGCCTGCTGTCAGGGTACTTCAACCAGCGCGACCCCAACCAGGGCAGCTGTACCAATTCTTGCCGCTGGAAATACGACCTCACTCCGGCCGAGGAAGACGACGAGGGCATCAGGAAACCGGCCGTTGCAGACTTGCAGATATCTGATCTCAACAACGGAGGGTGCCAATCGGACCAACGGCATCCACTGGCCGACAATGTATATTTCCTCGAAGAAGAAAACCGACCCGGTGAACTGTTGCCGGTCATGGAAGACGAACACGGCACCTACATCATGAATTCCAAGGACCTGAGAGCCGTGGAGCATGTCAAACGCCTGGTTGACATGGGTATAACCAGCCTGAAGATCGAGGGCAGAACGAAATCGCACTATTACGTTGCGCGTACCGCGCAGGTCTACCGGCAGGCAATCGACGATGCCGAATCCGGCCGCGAGTTCCAGCCGGAACTGATCGGGGTACTGGAAAACCTGGCCAACCGGGGATACACCGACGGCTTCTACCAACGCCACCACAGCCACGAATACCAGAACTACATGTCCGGCTACTCCAAAAGTCACCGTCAGCAATTCGTCGGGGAAATCCGACAATACGACCAGAACACCGGGATGGCTGAAGTCCAAGTGAAAAACAAATTCGGCGTTGGCGACCGTCTCGAGCTGATCCTGCCCGAAGGGAACCGGAACATCACGCTGGAGCGCATGGAGGACCTCAAAGGCAATCCCATGACTGAAGCGCCGGGAGGCGGCTACGAAGTCAAGATCCCCCTGCCCGCCATCGATTACGGGAAGGGACTCCTTGCTCGTTATTTGTAGGGCCCTTCTCCACGTATGAACTGGCAGAACAAACGCTCTCTGCCACTGGCAATCCTGGCCGTGGCCGTCACCCTATTCATCCTGCTCATAGTTACACGACCGAAACAGGCCCCGCTCGAGCCTAAGGAGCGAATCTGGTACGTAGAAACCATCACGGTTGAGCCCCAATCCCTGTCACCGACACTCACTCTGTACGGCCAGGTGGAAACCCCAGACCTGGTAAAAGCCTCCGCGCCAAAGGACGGCCAGGTCGATCAGGTACTGGTGCGGGAAGGCGCATTGATCAGCCGGGGGCAGCTTCTGCTAACCCTGGACAGCCGAGACTTCGAACTGGCCACGATCCAGAAAGAGGCGCAGGTCGAAGAACTGGAGGCAATGATCGAGAGCGAAGAACTACGGCATGCAAACGACCAGCGGGCAGTCAAGCATGAACAGTCACTGGTCAACCTGAGCGAATCGGCGGTCACCCGAGCTAAAAAGCTCATCATCAAAAACCTTGTTTCGAAAGCAGCTCTGGACCAGGCCTACCAAGACCTGAAACGACAGGTCTTGACCCTTGATGAACGCAAACTCAGCCTGAACGACCACTATGCCCGCCTCAAGCAACTGGAAGCACGGCACAGAAAAGCCCAGGCAGAACTGGCAACAACCCGGATTGACCTGGAGAGAAGCCGCATTCACGCGCCCTTTGACGGTTTTGTATCCGAGATCAATGTGGCCAGCGGCGAGCGGGTCAATACCAACCTGACCCTCCTCGTAATGTACCCGTCGAATACTCTGGAAGTCAGGGCACTGATCCCGACACCCTACCAGGCTGAACTACAGCAGGCTCTTGCCAGGGGCATCCGACTGCAAACGCGAGCCCTGTACGCAGATACTGTCATTACCCTGGAACTGGACCGTTTCTCGGCCGAGGCCTCCTCAAAAGGGCTGGATGCACTGTTCCTCATAACCGAAAGCTCAGACCTGCTCCGCCTCGGAAACAATCTTGTCCTATCCCTCTCCCGCCCAGCCCACGCTAACTCGGTCGCGATTCCTCAGACCGCATTGTACGGCCATGACAAGATCTACCGGCTGGACGGCGGACGCATGCAGCGCATTCATGTAACAAACCTCGGCGACTTCGTGCAACCGTCAGGAAGCACGCTGCTGGTCATTTCCAGCCCCATCCTGAGCAAGGGTGACCGCATAGTTACCACCCACCTGCCCAACGCCGTAAACGGCCTTCGGGTTGAAGCGAGAAACGTTGACGGACTAACCAGTAGCAAAAACCCCATGGCCAACACACAACAACCGGCTCACTGAACAGCCGGCCAGATTCTGCAAATGCGAATCAAACGCCCCCTATTGTGCTCCGTTTCCTGCGCAACCCTTTCGCATAACCAAGGCTAATGGGCAGCATGCAGCACAAAAACGATCTAATCGGCACATTTGTCCGCCACAAGGTCGCCGCTAATCTGTTAATGATCCTGATGATCCTCGGTGGGCTGGTTGCCTTCGAAAAGCTGAACGTCCAGTTCTTCCCCAATTTCACCCTGAACATCATCCAAATAAGAACCTCCTGGGACGGGGCCAGCTCGGAAGATGTTGAAGTCGGCATCACCATCCCTCTGGAACAGGTACTGAAAACCGTCGACAACCTGCGGCACATCACGTCCACATCTTCCCAGGGTGTTTCGGCAATCAGTCTTGAACTTCAGGAGGGAACCGATACCTTGATTGCAGTCGATCAGATCAAGCAGAAAATCGACGAATTCCACAACCTCCCGATCGATGCCGAAAAGCCTCAGGTCAAAAATGTGGTGGTTTATGAACGCATCGCCAGGCTTCTGCTTTCGGGAACCGAGGATATGGCAGAACTTCGTCATCTAGCACACACCTTCGAGCAGGAACTCCTGGATCAGGGAATCGACAAGGTGGAACTCAGCGGACTACCAGCAGAGCAAATCTCCATCCAAGTATCCAGCCAGTCTCTCGAAGACCTGGGACTCAGTCTCGATGAAATCGGAAACCGGATCGGGGAATTGAGCCAAGACAT
>DBZZ01000080.1:14909-23934 GCA_002311315.1 Methylococcaceae bacterium UBA1147
AACATGCGGATTGCTCTGGGCTCGATCGCTGAAATACAACGTGAGGCGAAAAAAGGCTCGGAAACCCTTGGCCAAAACGGACGGGAAGTCGTGGAATTGGTGCTTCGCCGGGCCGAAAACGGGGACTCGTTCAAGTCTGCCCGGATCCTGGAGAACTGGCTAGAAAATACACGCAAGTCGGTTCCGCCCGGAATCGAAATCCGAGTTTACGACGAACACTGGACATTGATTCGAGACCGAATAAACCTACTGCTCAAGAATGGCTTTGGCGGTCTGGTGCTGGTGGTCATCATCCTCTACCTGTTTCTCTCAACCCGCGTGGCGCTGTGGATCGCGATCGGAATCCCGGTTTCGTTCACGGCCACCCTTCTGATCCTCTACCTGTGGGGCGGCAGCATCAACATGCTCAGCCTGTTCGGATTGATCATGGCGCTGGGAATCATCGTCGATGACGCAATCGTGGTCGGCGAGGACACAATGACTCACTATCAGACAGGTGAGGATGCAGAGCAGGCTGCTGAAGGCGGCGCCCGTCGGATGCTGGCACCGGTTCTCGCATCGTCACTCACCACGGTAGCAGCATTTCTTCCGCTCATGACGGTGGGCGGTCCGACCGGGAAAATCCTGATCGCTATTCCGCTGGTGATCATCGCCGCGATCGGCGCCTCGCTGGTCGAAAGTTTCCTGATACTCCCCGGGCACCTCCGAAGCACCCTGGGCAAAATGAATCATGCAGAATCCAGTAAAACGCGCCTGCGGCTCGACCGAATCTTCGGGGAATTCAGGGACCGCAAGTTCAAACCCTTCCTGCAAACGGCACTAGGCAACCGCGCAACGACTCTGAGCATCGTAACAGCACTGCTGATCATCATGGTTGGAGTGCTCGCCGGTGGACGTCTAAAATTCAATTTCTTTCCTTCCCCGGAGTCAATCATTGTCTACGTCAATGCCCAGTTCGTGCCCGGCACCCCCAGGAATGAAGTACACCGTTTCATGAGCCATCTTGAACGAACCCTGGCCGATACCGACTCGGCATTGTCGGAACAACAACTGGTCCACACGGCAGTTACCCACTACGGCACCGGAATTTCAAGCAAGGGCCGGGTTTCGCATTCAGGAGACAACATGGGATCCATGTTCATCCAACTGTTGGCCCCAGATCAACGCAAAGTAAGAAACAACGAACTGATCGAAAACTGGCGAGAACGCATCGTGATGCCGGCCGGCATCGATACCCTAGCCATTACCGAACGGATCGTGGGACCGCCCGGAAGGGACATCTCGGTGCGCCTCAGCGGAAGAGAAGCCAATCAGTTAAAGGCAGCCGCAATGGACCTGGCCAATACATTGAAAACCATTCCCGGCGTCTCGGACGTGGAAGACGACATGCCCTTTGGCAAGGAACAATTCATTTACCGGCTAACTCCAGCCGGGGAAGCGCTGGGGTTGACAACAGCGGAACTTGGACGCCAGTTGCGGGCGGCCTTCGACGGGCGCCAAATCCAACTATTCCAGGACGGGCCGGACGAAGTCGAAGTAGTCGTTCGGCTTCCCGAGAAGGAACGTGCACGGCTCGGTGTTCCAAACCGGCTGAACCTCCACCTACCGGATGGGGACTCGGTTCCTCTGCCCACGGTTGCAGAATGGGAGATCCGACGCGGATTCGAAATCCTACGGCATGCTGAAACACAATTGGCCATCGAAGTGTCCGCGGAGATCAACGAACAGGTCAACAACACCGCAGACATTATCGAATCGCTGTCGACGAATGCATTACCCAACCTCGCTGCCCACTACGGCGTGTCCTATTCGTTCGAAGGCCGCTCCGCCGAACAGAACGAAACCATGTCCGACATGAAAAAGGGACTGATCGTAGGTTTGACCCTCATCTATCTGATCCTGGCCGGGGTTTTCGCCTCCTACGGCTATCCGTTGGTGGTCATGGCCGCGATACCCTTCGGTCTAATCGGAGCCATTTGCGGCCACATTCTGCTAGGAATTGACCTGACCATCCTGTCAATGTTCGGTTTTTTCGGGCTCTCTGGAATCGTGGTCAACGACTCCATCATCCTGATTACCTTTTACAAGCAACTGCGCGAGAAGGGGCTCCCTGTAGAAGAAGCTCTCGTTGAATCTTCCTGCCTGAGGCTGCGTGCCGTAGTTCTAACATCACTAACCACCATCGGCGGCCTAGTACCACTGCTATTCGAAACATCGCTGCAGGCCCAGTTCCTGATCCCGATGGCGGCGACGATTGCCTTTGGGCTGGCTTTCTCGACCGTGCTGGTTCTGGTCGTCATCCCGGTTTTGCTGTCCGTGTACGAAGAAGCTGAATTCCGGTGGAATCAAAAGGTTCTGGCCGAATGGCGCTGGTTTGGTTAAAAAACTTCAGCAAAGTCCCGCACCCAGCCGCGTCAACAATAAAAAAACCCGATCCAGCTGGATCGGGTTTTTTTATATTGGTGCCGATGGCCGGACTTGAACCGGCACGACTTGCGTCACCGCCCCCTCAAGACGGCGTGTCTACCAATTCCACCACATCGGCAATTCTGATGAGCCTCAACCTGCAGATTACTGAGCAAATTCCTCGTCCGCAGATTGGTTTCCATCGTAACCTGCCGGCAGGTCAGAAACATCTAAATCTTCTTCCAGAATCACGGGCCCCTCTTCAAGCTGGGGAAGGTCCGGGAAATCGGAGACTGGATCCTGAATCAGTTCCACCTGGCCTGGAGGAAGATCGGTCGGCACGGCCTCGCTAGCCGGCAGATCCATGAACCCTTCATCCGAGATGCGGGTATCGCCGAGGATTGCCAGCCCAAGGCTGGTCGCAAAAAACAGGGCAGCCAGAACGCCTGTTGTGCGGGTCAGAAAAGAGGCCGACCCCTGGGCACCAAAAACGGTCCCTGATGCACCGCTACCGAAGGCTGCTCCCGCATCGGCGCCGCGGCCATGCTGTAGCAGGACCAAGGTGACAATCCCGAGTGCGATTAACGTATGTGAGATAATTAACGCCTGATACATGATCTTTCCAAAATTCTATACAGAACAACAAATCGATAAAAAGGAGTCCGCTTCCAGCGACGCACCACCAATTAGCCCGCCATCAATATCAGGCATCGAGAACAACCTGGCAGCGTTGTCAGGTTTTACACTGCCGCCGTAAACGATTCTCAACGCCCTGGCAATCGTCTGGTTGCGACCCGCAACCCTATTCCGGATGTATTGATGTACCTCTTGTGCCTGTTCATCCGTTGCCGTCATTCCGCTGCCAATGGCCCAGACCGGTTCGTAAGCGACGATCACCCCATCGAGGGCTTCTGTGCCAGAAGTATCCAGTACGGCATCCAGTTGGGCGTTGATAATGTCGAACGTCTTGCCCTGCTGACGCTGGTCAAGAGTTTCCCCGACACACAGCACCGGAACCAGTCCCTCGCCGACTGCCTGCCTAAAACGTTCCGCTACCAGTTCGTTGGATTCTCCGTAGAGAGCCCGCCTTTCGGAATGCCCGACGATGGCCAGCGTACAGCCAAATTCCTTCAACATCTGAGCAGAGACCTCACCGGTATAGGCCCCGGCCGGTCTGTCCGCCACATTCTGCGAGCCGACCAGTACCCGGCTGCCGTCCAGCAGGCTGCTCACCTCAGGGATAAAGACAAAGGGTACGCATACACCAATATCGGCCCCGCAATCATCAACCGCCTTTTCACCGATTGCCAGAACCAACTGCCGAGAACTTTCCAAGCTCCCGTTCATCTTCCAGTTACCGATAACGATAGGTCGACGCATCTATAGCAGGCCGAATAAAACGGCTAATTCTATCGGTTTCATGAGTTCCATTCAAGCACTGTTGGTTTTTGCAGCCTTTGGGCGCTTGCGTCAGGCCGGCAAGGCATCCTTGACAGCATCGGCTAGCTGGTTGGCCAGTTGATCAACGATGCTTCTCTCCTTGCCTTCCACCATGACTCTCACCAGTCGTTCGGTCCCGGAGGACCTTAATAGCACCCTCCCGTCCCGGCCCAGGAGATTCTCCACTTCAGTCTTAGCCTGTTGAATCGAGTCGTATTGATCCAGTTCGACCCGTTCACGAACCCTTATGTTAATCAGGGTCTGGGGAAACTTGACCATTCCCTGTCGAAGACCGTGCAGATTCTTGCCTGTTCGCCAGATCTCCTGCAACACCTGCAGCGAAGCAACCATCCCGTCGCCTGTCGTTGCCAGGTCGTTGCAAATGATATGGCCGGAACCCTCCCCGCCCAGCGAAGACCTGTTTTTCTCGATCAGCTCCATGACGTAACGGTCACCGACAGCCGCCCTTCTCATTTCGACTCCGAGCCGTGTCAATGCCTGTTCCAGGCCTAGGTTTGTCATCAGCGTCCCGATGACCGGGCCCTTCAAGCAGCCGGCATCCAGATGCGACTTTGCAATAATGTACAGTAACTCGTCACCGTCCACCACATCACCGGAGTGGTCCACCATGATGACCCGGTCCCCATCACCGTCAAACGCTATCCCCAGGTCCGCCGACTCACTGACAACCACTTCCTGCAACACCGCCGGACTTGTCGCCCCGCAATCCTGGTTGATGTTCAGCCCATCCGGATCACAGCCGATGCATACCACTTCCGCACCCAGTTCCTGGAAAACCTGTGGAGCGATGTGATAGGTTGCGCCATTCGCACAATCAACGACGATCTTCATGCCTGAACAGTTCATTTCGCTCGGAACGGACCGTATGACAAAGCGGATATATCGTTCGGCAGCATCGGTAAGACGCTTGGCTTTGCCAAGCTCCGAGGACAACACGGTAGAGATCTCTCGGGAAAGTTCACGTTCAATCGCCAACTCGGTCTCGTCCGCCAGTTTGGTTCCCTCGGCAGAAAAGAACTTGATCCCGTTATCATAGTAGGGGTTGTGCGAAGCGCTGATTACAATGCCCGCTCGAGCCCTGAGAGAACGAGTAAGATAAGCAATACTGGGAGTAGGCATTGGCCCCAGAAGACAGATATTGGTGCCGGATGCGGTCAGCCCAGCCTCGAGAGCAGATTCGAACATATACCCGGAAATCCGCGTATCTTTCCCAACCAGGATTGTCGAATCTCCGCCACCCCCGAAAATACGGCCTACGGCCCAGCCCAGTTGCAACATGAAATCCGGGGTAATCGGATGATCACCCACCCTGCCTCGTATTCCGTCCGTACCAAAGTATGTCTTCTTCATGGTGCTTGCCTTTAATTCTTCATCTCTTCAGACATTCTCTAGCCATTGCTCTTACAACTCTGGTTATGCATCATCCTCGAACCAGCCCACATTCGGATCCAATCAATCAGCTTTCCGGACGGCAACAATGTTCATTACATGAAATCCATCGTGGCCGGTAAACCGAACATCATAGCCACGACACACGATCCTGACCCGTGATGCAGAATGCAAAAAGGCACTAGGAACTCAATCCATTGTGCCTTCGTTATTTCCAATACCGTCTTGAACAACGGTTCAATGCAACTCCGCAGGGCCTCCCAACGGAAACTCTGCCTTCACCTCCGAGTCCTTCTTTTCAGATCCTCCGTCGTTGGACGATGGCCTGTCATCCCAGTCCTTGGGTAGACGGGGCTCTTTTCCTGCCATGAGGTCATCAATCTGCAGGCGGTCAATCGTTTCGTACTTCATCAGTGCCTGCGCCATCGCATGGAGAATATCCATCTTGTCCTGCAGGATCTGCTCTGCCCTTGCGTAATTCCTGTCAATCACTGAACGGATTTCCTCGTCGATCAGGTGGGCGGTTTCCTCGGAAACCGTCTTGTGCTGAGTCACTGACCGGCCAAGGAATACTTCTCCCTCGTCCTCGCTGTAGGCCAGTGGGCCCAGCCGGTCCGATAGTCCCCACTTGGTGACCATATTGCGAGCGATCTCTGTTGCCCGTTCGATATCGTTGGAAGCTCCGGTGGTCACCCTGTCGGTTCCGTAGATGATCTGCTCTGCCAGACGTCCACCGTAAAGACTGGAAATCTGGCTTTCCAATTTCCGTTTGCTGGCGCTGTACTGGTCCGTTTCAGGTAGGAACATGGTAACACCCAGCGTCCTTCCACGCGGAATAATGCTGACCTTGTAAACCGGGTCATGGTCAGGAACAACCCGACCAACAATCGCGTGACCCGCTTCATGATAGGCGGTCATTTTCTTGTCCTCTTCGCTCATGACCATAGTCCTGCGCTCGGCACCCATGATCATCTTGTCCTTGGCCTTTTCAAGATCTTCCATTGTCACCAGGCGCTTGTCCGTGCGAGCTGCTAACAGGGCTGCCTCGTTTACCAAATTGGCGAGATCCGCACCTGAAAAACCAGGAGTACCACGTGCGATATATTTGATCTCGACACTGTCATCCGTGGGAACCTTGATCATATGAACCTTGAGAATCTGTTCGCGTCCACGGACATCCGGCAATCCCACGGAAACCTGCCGGTCAAATCGCCCAGGCCGCAGAAGAGCAGGATCCAGAACATCAGGACGGTTGGTCGCAGCAATCACAATAACGCCTTCGTTGCCTTCAAACCCGTCCATTTCCACCAGTAATTGATTCAAGGTCTGTTCCCGTTCGTCGTGCCCGCCACCAAGCCCTGCGCCGCGATGCCGCCCTACGGCATCGATTTCGTCAATGAAGATGATGCAAGGGGCATGCGTCTTGGCCTGTTCGAACATGTCGCGTACCCTCGAGGCACCAACACCGACGAACATCTCGACGAAATCGGAACCGGAAATGGTAAAGAATGGCACCCCAGCCTCGCCAGCAATGGCTCTCGCAAGCAGGGTCTTGCCGGTTCCCGGCGGACCCACCATCAACGCTCCCTGTGGAATCTTTCCGCCCAGCTTCTGGAACTTGCCGGGATCTTTCAGGAAATCGACCATTTCCGACACTTCTTCTTTGGCTTCCTCAACTCCTGCGACATCCGCAAAACTAACCTGCAGCTGGTCTGCCTCAAGCAACCTCGCCTTGCTTTTTCCGAATGACATCGGTCCACGACCACCCGCGCCACCCTGCATCTGACGCATGAAGAAAATCCAGACCGCAATCAGCAGCAACATCGGGAACCAGGAAATGAAAATCTGCATCAGCACAGACTGTGATTCGGGTGCCTTGACCTTGATCTCGACTCCATTCTCTAGAAGGTCATCGACCAGGTGCGGATCATTAGGGCTATAACTGTGGAAGGCTTCGCCGGTCTGCATGCGACCCTTGATGATCGGACCGTTAATCACAACTTGCTGTACCTGTCCGGATTTTACGGCACTGACAAATTCGGAGTAGGACAGCGATGAATCGGCACCACTTCGTCCGCCGAAGTTGTCAAACACCGACATCAGAACAACTGCGATAATCATCCAGAGGATGATGTTTTTAACCATTTCGTTCAACGTGTTACTCCCACCCTTGACTGCGACGGATTTTTAAGGAATCGGTCCATTGTATCAGGATAAGTCTATGTTGTAAGTGATCCCGGGGCCCGGTAAGGCTAGCGCCAGAAGCCAATTTTTCGCGGAATTCTGGCATCGAGAGAAGGCATTTCGAGACACTGCTTTCCAGCCAATATGGTGACGCGGGCCTAGTTTTTAAAGCCCTTAGCCAATAAATAAACTTCCCGACTTCTTGGGCGCGACGCCTGCGGTTTCCTGACCACCACCTTGGCGAACGCAGTCCGAACATTCCGGTAGTAATCATCAAAGCCGGCTCCCTGAAAAACCTTGACCAAAAAAGCACCGCCTGCCGCCAGGGAATGGTGTGCCATATCAAGCGCTAGTTCTGCAAGATACACTGATTTCGGCTGATCAACTGCGTCAATGCCACTCTGGTTCGGCGCCATATCGGACAGGATGAGATCGACCCTACGTTCGCCCAGCAAACCCTGCAGGTCTTCAAGTACCGCATCCTCCGTGAAATCACCCCGAATGAATTCCACTCCAGGCAACGGCTCGAAATCAAGAATGTCCAGTGCCAGAACCCTTCCCTTTTTACCAACCTTTTGACGGGTATACTGCGACCATCCGCCCGGAGCCGCTCCCAGGTCAACAACCCGGTAGCCTGGCTTGATCAGACCGTCCCGCTCATCAATCTCCTTAAGTTTGTAGACCGCCCGGGAACGAAAATGATCAGCGCGGGCACGTTTCACATATTCGTCGGAAAAGTGTTCCTTCAGCCAGCGCTGACTGGATTTGCTTCGAGCCACCATGGTTCTCCAGTCTCAGGAAAAAAGAATGGGATCACCCCAAGTCATGTAAAATGCCAGATTTTTGGGGAAACCAAGATCAAAGATGAGTCCGGCGGACAAAAAACGGCTGCGTGCCCAAGCCCATTCACTGAAGCCGGTGGTCATGGCCGGACAGTCAGGATTGACAGACAATGTCCACCTGGCAATTGAGGAAGCCCTTGACCATCACGAACTGATCAAGGTCAGGCTCCGGTCACAAGGCCGCAGCACGAGAATGAGACAGGCCGAGGAAATAAGCAGCAAAACCGGCGCCAACCTCGTTCAACTCATCGGACAAATTGCGGTCATCTACCGGAAGAAGGATAAAAAAAAGAAATAATCCCTACTTGTAGTCCACGCTCAGGATCTCGTATTCCTTGACCCCGCCCGGGGCGGTAAAGGAAATCACATCTTCTTCTTCTTTTCCGATCAGTGCCCGCGCAATGGGCGAGCTAATGGAAATCCTGCCGGCCTTGATATCTGCTTCGTCCTCACCGACAATCTGATAGCTCACCACATTCTCCGTTTTCAGGTCTTCCAACTCCACGGTTGCACCGAAGACCACCTTACCGTCGGCATCCAGCTGGGTTACATCGATGACCTGGGAATTGGACAGTTTGCCTTCGATTTCCGCAATACGTCCTTCGGCGAAACTCTGTTGCTCACGGGCAGCATGATATTCCGCATTTTCCTTCAAGTCACCATGCGCTCTAGCCTCCGCAATCGCGGCAATAATCCTCGGCCGTACCACGGTTTTCAGTTCATTCAGCTCCTTGCGCAGCTTT
>DBZZ01000080.1:24031-34935 GCA_002311315.1 Methylococcaceae bacterium UBA1147
CTGTCTCCGTATGCTGCTGGATTCTCTTGCCAAGCAGTTTTTCACATCAAAGCTCCTGGTGCAAATCCTGCAGCCGGTTGACAAGTTCATTGCCCAAAGTCGTGAATGCATTGCATGTGGCCCGCGCACCTGCCAGCGTAGTGGTGTACGTTACATGGTACTGCAGGGCCGCATGGCGAATCGTGAATGAATCAGCTAGAGCTTTTCGACCCTGAGTGGTGTTGATGATCAGCTTAACCTGATCGTTCTTGATCAGATCCACGATGTGCGGACGTCCTTCCTTGACCTTGTGGACCACCGCGCACGCTATACCCGCATTATTCAGGACCCGGGCAGTACCGCCGGTCGCCACCAGTTCATGCCCCTGAGCAACCAGATCTTGGGCAACCGGAATCAACCCTTCCTTGTCGGCGTCCCGAACACTCATGAGAATTTTGCCATTACGGGTCAAATCGACCCCCGCAGCGCGCTGAGCCTTGGCAAAAGCTTCACCAAACGACCGACCAACGCCCATAACTTCCCCAGTAGATCTCATTTCCGGCCCCAGCACGGTATCAACACCCGGAAACTTGATAAACGGAAAGACGGCTTCCTTGACCGAGTAATAACCAGGTATGCGTTCCTCGACGATTCCCTGGCTGGCCAGGCTAATACCCGCCATGCAACGAGCAGCTATCTTCGCCAAAGGATAACCGGTGGCCTTCGAAACAAAGGGAACCGTTCGTGAGGCCCGCGGATTCACTTCGAGAACAAAGATATCGCTACCACGGATGGCAAACTGTGTATTCATGAGTCCGACCACTCCGAGCGCCCTGGCCAGCTTGCGGACCTGTTGCCGGAGCTGGTCCTGCATCTCGGCCGAAAGCGTGAAAGGGGGTAACGAGCAGGCCGAATCTCCGGAATGGACCCCGGCGAGTTCAATATGTTCCATTAGCCCACCGATCAGGATCTCGTCACCATCATAAATGGCGTCTACGTCCATTTCTACCGCATTGTCGAGAAAACGATCGAGCAAGACCGGGGAATCGTTGGATACGCTGACTGCTTCGTGCATATATCGCTGCAGGTCCGTCTCGTCGAACACGATTTCCATCGCCCGGCCCCCCAGCACATAGGAAGGCCTGACTACCAGCGGGAAGCCAAGCTCGCTAGCCTTTTCGATAGCCTCCTCAACCGAGCGGACCGTGGCATTGGGCGGCTGTTTCAACCCCAGGTCTGCAACAAGTTTTTGGAACCGTTCACGGTCTTCGGCAAGATCGATCGAGTCCGGAGGGGTCCCGATGATCGGTGCCCCCGCCTCTTCAAGGGCGGCAGCAAGTTTAAGCGGCGTTTGGCCACCGTACTGGACAATAACACCGCTCGGTCGTTCGAGATCGATGACCTCCAGCACATCCTCGAGGGTCACCGGTTCGAAGTAGAGCCGGTCCGAAATGTCAAAGTCGGTGGAGACAGTTTCCGGATTGCAATTGACCATGATGGTTTCGAAACCGTCTTCACGCAGAGCCAGCGCCGCGTGAACGCAGCAATAATCAAATTCAATTCCCTGGCCAATCCTGTTCGGGCCACCACCGAGGATCATGATCTTTTTCCTGTCGGAAACATCTGCCTCACATTCTTCTTCATAGGTCGAATAGAGGTAGGCAGTAGCCGAAGCAAATTCAGCCGCACAGGAGTCGATTCGCTTGAAAACCGGCCTCAATCCCAGGCCAAGGCGAGCTTCGCGAACCGCGGCTTCGCTCTCTCCGACCAGGGTCCCGATCCGTGAATCGGCAAAGCCTTTTCGTTTCAGTGTATAAAATTCGTCCTTGTCGATGGAAGCAAGGCTACGGCCTTGCAGTTCACCTTCTATCCGAACCAGATCCTGAATCTGTGCCAGAAACCAAGGATCGATACTGCTAATCCGAAAGATCTCGTCGAGACTCATTCCGTACCGGAACGCGTCGCCGAGAAACCATAGCCGCTCGGGGCCTGGGTGGTTCAATTCCCGATGCAGTATCTCCTTTGCATCCTCGGTCTCTGAACCGATTTTGCTGACCAGTCCGTCCATTCCAGTCTCAAGACCTCGGATCGCCTTCTGCAGCGATTCCTGGAAAGTCCGCCCAATGGCCATGACTTCCCCAACTGATTTCATCTGGGTGGTCAGGCGGTCATCTGCCTGCGGGAATTTTTCAAAGGCAAACCGCGGCATCTTGGTAACAACGTAGTCGATGGTCGGCTCGAAGGAAGCCGGGGTTGCACCGCCGGTAATTTCATTTCTAAGCTCGTCCAAGGTGTAACCAACCGCAAGCTTTGCGGCCACCTTGGCGATCGGAAAACCGGTCGCCTTGGACGCCAGGGCCGAAGACCTGGAGACCCGTGGATTCATTTCGATAACCACCAGCCGCCCATCTTCAGGATTGATCGCAACCTGTACATTCGAACCACCGGTGTCAACACCGATCTCGCGCAATACCGCAATGGAAACATTACGCAGGATCTGGTATTCCTTATCGGTCAGTGTCTGCGCGGGGGCAACAGTAATCGAGTCACCCGTATGGACCCCCATGGGGTCGAAATTTTCGATCGAGCAAACGACAATACAGTTGTCGCAGGTATCGCGAACCACTTCCATCTCGAACTCTTTCCATCCGAGAACCGATTCCTCAATCAGCAATTCATTGGTCGGGGAAAGATCCAGTCCGCGTTCGCAGATTTCCACGAATTCTTCCCGGTTGTAGGCAATACCACCGCCGCTGCCTCCCATGGTAAACGATGGACGGATGATGATCGGGAATCCGATCTCTCCAACCACACCCAGCGCCTGATCTATGTTCCGGGCAATCCTGGAATTGGGAACATCCAGACCGATTTTCTCCATCGCCTTCCGGAACAGGGAGCGGTCTTCTGCCTTGTTGATGGCTTCCTTGGAAGCCCCAATCATTTCAACTCCGTAACGTTCCAGAACTCCGTTCCGCTCCAGATCCAGCGCACAATTCAGGGCCGTCTGCCCACCCATCGTCGGCAACAACGTATCCGGCCTTTCCTTTTCGATCACCCGGGCAACCGTACGCCAATCAATGGACTCGATGTAAATCGAATCCGCAGTGTCAGGATCGGTCATGATGGTGGCCGGGTTGGAGTTAACGAGGATCACCCGATAACCTTCCTCCCGAAGTGCCTTGCAGGCCTGCGTGCCGGAATAGTCAAATTCACAGGCCTGGCCGATGACGATCGGCCCAGCTCCCAACAGCAGTATCGATTCGATATCGGTTCTTTTCGGCATCTTGGACGTTAAACAGCTACTCTGAATCGATGACGAACTCAGCCCTGGTGCTGAGTCATCATGTTGATGAAATCGTCGAACAGGGGAGCCACGTCATGCGGCCCGGGGCTTGCCTCGGGATGCCCCTGGAAACCCATCGCCGGGCAATCGGTTCGCGCGATCCCTTGCAGGCTGTCGTCGAACAGCGATCGATGGGTCGGTTTCAGGTTGGCCGGGAGCGATTGTTCATCAACTGCAAAACCGTGATTCTGGCTGCTGATCATTACCCGTCCGCTGGCCAGGTCCAGAACAGGATGGTTGGCACCATGATGACCAAACTTCATCTTCACTGTTTTTGCCCCCGAAGCCAGGGCCAGCAACTGGTGACCAAGGCAAATCCCGAACACAGGAACCCGACGGGCCAACACTTCCCGGATCGCCGTAATCGCGTAATCACAAGGTTCCGGATCACCGGGCCCATTGGAAAGAAATACGCCATCCGGTTCCTGTGCCAAAACCTCTTCCGCCCTGGTAGTCGCCGGAACTACCGTGATCCGGCACCCCCTGTCGGCCAGCAAACGCAGGATGTTCCGCTTGACCCCGAAATCGTAGGCAACAACATGGAAACCGGAATTGCTGCCGGAACGGTACCCTCCGTCCAGATTCCACCGTCCGCCGGACCACTCATATGGATGATCAACGGTGACTACCCGGGCAAGGTCCATCCCCCGCAGGCCAGGAAAACGGGTGGCCAGATCAATCGCATGTTCGCGATCGATCTGAGGCCCGGCCATGAGGCAGGCTCCTTGGGCACCCTTCTCACGCAAGATCCTGGTCAGTTTGCGTGTATCGATCTCTGCGATGCCCTGAATTCCCCGCTCGACGAGGTATTCCCTGAGACTGCCCTGGGATCGCCAGTTGCTCAACAGGTCTGGCAGGTCACGAACCGCCAGTCCGCTGGCGTGTATCCCAGATGACTCCTCATCTTCGTCGTTGACACCAACGTTACCGATATGAGGATAGGTCAAGGTCACGATCTGACGAGCGTACGACGGATCCGTAAGAATTTCCTGGTAACCTGTCAGGGCTGTATTGAACACTGCTTCCCCAGACGCATAACCTTTCGCTCCAATGGAAATGCCGTGAAACACGGTACCGTCTTCCAGCGCCAGAATTGCCTGTTGAGTCAAATTTCACCACCTTAAACATGCAAAACGGGAAAGGCTTCGAAAGACACTTCCCCGTTTCCATCGACGAATTGAATAACGAGCCAATTCTACGAAATTAGGCATTCCAGCACAACAAGACTCGCTGAATGAATGAATGCATGTATGTCCCGGTCGGACCTGCAAGGAAACCAGCCGGTCCACTACTGGTTGCAAGGACTCCAGACAACCAGGACCACACCCAGGGATCCCGACAAAAGTTCCAGACTGCAGGTGATGCTGCGCTCGCCTTGTGGAATCACTGGTGCCGAAGCGGCCTGACAGACTGGATGGAACAACCAGGATTACCGGCCGTTGATGTTACCGCCAGCAGACCTTCAATCCTTCAAACCCAGGACATCCTGCATGTCGTACAAGCCGCTGGGCCGATGCATAATCCATCCGGAAGCCCGCATGGCTCCGTTGGCGAAGGTCATGCGACTGGACGCCTTGTGGGTAATCTCGACCCGCTCGCCCTCGTCCGCAAACATGACCGTATGTTCGCCAACAATATCGCCGGCCCGAATGGTCGAAAAACCGATTGTACTTCGATCCCTTTCCCCGGTGTGTCCCTGTCGACCATAACTGGAGCATTCGGACAGATCACGGCCTAGTTCCTCGGCGACAACCTCACCCATTCGCAGCGCTGTTCCCGAAGGCGCATCCACCTTGTGACGATGATGGGCTTCAATGATCTCGATATCAGTGTAATTTCCCATGACTTTCGCTGCAAGCTGGATCAACTTCAAGGAGAGGTTGACTCCGATACTCATGTTTGGTGCCAGAACGATACCGATTGATTGGGCCGCCGATACGATCAGGGCGCGTTGTTCCGGCGAAAAACCGGTGGTGCCGATAACCATGCGCTTGCCGGCTCGCCGACAAATTACAAGATGATTCATGGTTGGCTTGGGGCGGGTAAAATCAATCAGCAGGTCAAAATCGTCGAGCGCCGACGCCAGGTCAGTCGTAATACAGAACCCGGTTCTTCCCAACCCCGCCTGTAAACCCGCGTCCTGTCCCACCGCGGGGCTATCCGGATGTTCCACTGCCGCAACAAGCTCCAGTCCGTCCGTTTCGCCGCAAGCCTGGATCAAACTGCGCCCCATGCGTCCGGCAGCGCCAACAATTGCAACTCTTGTCATTTATCCATCACCCGACTCGGGCATCCGTTGAAATTCAAAGGCCGGTTAACCGGTCAGTTTGTCAAAAAACTGCTTCACCCCCTTGACCCAGGAATCTTCCTGGGGGTTGTGGTGGCTTCCTCCACCTGCCAGGGAATCATTCAACTCCCGGATCAGGTGTCGCTGCTCCTTAGTCAACCGAACCGGTGTTTCGATCCGTACCCGACAAAGTAGATCACCGACGGCACCGCCGCGCACCGGTTTCACCCCTTTACCCCGCAGCCGAAACAGTTTTCCGGTCTGCGTCTCGGCCGGGATTTTGAGTTTGACCTTGCCGCCCAAGGTCGGCACTTCTAGTTCACCACCAAGGGTCGCACTAGGAAAGCTGATTGGCACCTCACAATAGAGGTTCGCCCCATCACGGGTAAAAATTTTATGATCTCTGACATGGACCTCTACATAAAGATCCCCGGGCTGACCGCCCCGTTCGGCTGCCTCGCCCTCGCCAGAAAGCCGTATCCTATCACCGGTATCCACGCCCGGTGGGATCTTTACCGACAAAGTCTTGTTCTCTTGGACACGGCCCTTACCATGACATGGCCGGCAGGGTTCCTTGATCTGCTTGCCATGCCCGCGGCAGGTCGGGCAGGTCTGCTGTACAGAGAAAAAACCCTGCTGCATACGCACGTTACCCATCCCGTTACAGGTGCTGCAGGTAACCGGCGCAGAACCCTTTTTCGCACCGCTACCACCGCAGGATCCACACGAAACCAGGACCGGAACCCGAATCTTGATATCGGAGCCCGCAACTGCTTCCTCGAGATTCAGTTCCAGATCGTAACGAAGATCGGATCCCCGACTCGAACCTGAACGCTGCCGTCCACCGCCGAAAATATCTCCGAAAACGTCACCAAAAATATCGCTAAACCCATCCGAACCGCCAGCATGGCCATCGACACCGGCATGGCCGAACCGTTCGTAGGCCGATCGCTTCTTGGGATCCGTCAGAACCTCGTAGGCTTCCTTAGCTTCCTTGAATTTCTCTTCTGCGTCAGGATTTCCCTTGTTACGGTCGGGATGAAATTTCATCGCCAACCGACGATAACTCTTTTTCAGGTCGGCATCACTCACGTTATGTGATACCCCGAGTACCTCGTAGTAGTCTTTTTTAGCCATAAATGTAAGCAGTCGCCGGTAGCAAGCCGGCGACTAGTATCAAGTCAAATAAATCGGTCTATGCCAGCCCGACAGTTCTATTTTTTTTCATCCTTGACTTCTTCGAATTCGGCGTCGACCACATCATCCTTGGGTGCCGAACCGCCACTGTTCGCTGCATCACCGGTGCCCGCATTCTCAGCTCCGTCACCGGCTTCCGGAGATTCGGCCTGCTGCGCGTAGACCCGTTCGGCCAACTTTCCGGAAAGCTCGGTAAGCGCCTTGGTCTTGGCTTCGATCGATTCCTTGTCTTGACCACTTTCGAGAGCTTTATTCAATTCGTCGATGACTCCTTCGATCTGGCTCTTTTCGTCGGCCTCCACCTTGTCGCCCAGTTCTTCCATCGATTTCTGAGTGGCGTGGATCATGCCTTCCGCTTGGTTTCTGACATCCACCAGTTCATGCGCCTTGCGGTCCTCTTCGGCATGGGCCTCTGCATCCTTGATCATCTGATCGACTTCTTCATCGGAAAGTCCGCTTGAAGCCTTGATGACGATCGATTGCGACTTTCCAGTCGCCTTGTCCTTGGCTGACACGTTCAGAATACCATTGGCATCGATATCGAAAGTCACTTCAATCTGTGGAACCCCGCGCGGAGCCGGAGGAATATTCGACAAATCGAAGCGTCCCAGTGACTTGTTGCCAGACGCCATTTCACGCTCACCCTGCAAAACATGCACCGTCACCGCCTGCTGGCTGTCTTCCGCAGTAGAGAACACCTGGTTCTCACGGGTCGGGATGGTAGTGTTCTTGTTGATCAATTTGGTCATGACACCGCCCAGGGTTTCAATACCCAGTGACAACGGGGTCACGTCGAGCAACAGGACATCTTTGACATCACCGCCAAGAACGCCGGCCTGGATGGCAGCCCCCATGGCAACCGCTTCATCCGGATTGACATCCTTGCGTGCTTCCTTGCCGAAGAAACCTGTTACGAGTTCTTCGACTTTCGGCATGCGTGTTTGTCCACCGACCAGGATTACATCGTCAATTTCGGAAGCGGAAAGGCCGGCATCCTTCAATGCCGTTTCACACGGCGCCTTGGTTCTCTCGATCAGGTCTTCGACCAGAGACTCCAGTTTCGCCCGAGTGAACTTGACATTCAGATGCTTAGGACCATTGGAATCCGCCGTAATATAGGGCAGATTGATGTCGGTCTGCTGGCTGGAAGACAGTTCGATCTTGGCTTTTTCGGCAGCTTCCTTGAGTCGCTGCAGGGCCAGGGGATCACCGTGCAGATCGATTCCGTTTTCCTTTTTGAATTGGTTCGCGAGGTAATCGATGATTCTCATATCAAAGTCTTCTCCGCCGAGAAACGTATCCCCGTTGGTCGCCAGCACTTCGAATTGGTGTTCACCTTCAACCTCGGCAATCTCAATGATCGACACGTCAAAGGTACCGCCACCGAGGTCATAGACCACCAGCGTAGAGTCACCGTGTTTCTTGTCCAGACCATAAGCCAGAGAGGCCGCGGTCGGTTCATTGATGATGCGAGCCACTTCCAGGCCGGCAATGCGTCCAGCATCCTTGGTCGCCTGACGTTGAGAGTCATTGAAATACGCCGGAACGGTAATCACCGCCTGTGTTACTTCCTCTCCCAGGAATGCCTCGGCATCCTTCTTCAGTTTCATCAGAACTCGAGCAGAAATTTCCGGCGGCGCCATTTTCTTGCCCTTGGCTTCAACCCAGGCATCGCCATTTTCTGCTTCGACGATCTTATACGGGACCATCTTGATGTCTTTCTGAACGACATCGTCCTTGAAACGGCGGCCGATCAGGCGCTTGATTGCAGACAGGGTATCGGCTGGGTTGGTAACCGCCTGGCGCTTTGCAGACTGGCCAGCCAGGATCTCGTCATCATTCGAAAATGCAATGACCGAAGGGGTGGTTCTAGCTCCTTCGCTGTTTTCGATCACCCGGGGCACACCCCCTTCTAAAATAGCTACACACGAATTTGTCGTACCCAGGTCAATTCCGATTATTTTTCCCATCTAGATTTTCTCCACGTTGAATTCGCTATCGGGCTCAGATCATCCCGCCAAAAGACTTAGTCTTTGATATTGGGCAACGATTCATTTATTTCAAGTTTACTTTTCGATTTTTTCCGGATCAGATTCCTTAGCAACGACAACCATTGCCGCCCGAATAAGACGCTGGTTGAGCAAGTATCCCTTCTGGAACACCCTGACCACGGTATTGGGCTCTGCCTCGTCGCAGGCTTCCATAGCCATCGCCTGGTGAAATTCGGGGTTGAAGGTTTCTCCGACCGGATCGACCACCTCGATATTGAATTTTTCGAAAACGGATGTTAACTGCTGAAGGATCAATTCGTTGCCTTCCCGGAGTTTCACAATTTCATGATTGGTCTCATCCGGGGAAGCTGCCTGGATTCCCAGTTCCAGGCTATCTAAAACCGGCAACAATTCCCGGCTAAATTTTTCCACTGCAAACTTGTGGGAATCTTCCAGTTCCCGTTTCGATCTCCGGCGTAAATTCTCCAGTTCAGCCTGGGACCTAAGAAGCTTTTCCCAGTTCCCCTTTGCCTCTTCGCGTGCAGTCTCTAGATCGGATTCAAGCTGTTCCGTCAAATCCGGTTCCTTGCCGGCATCGTGTTGACCAGTCTCTTCGGCAATTGTTCCTTCCGCCTGTTCAAGACTTTCAACCGGCTCCGAAGGATGGCCTTCAGCCGTCACACTGTTTTCTTTTTCGTCACTCATGAATAACTCCAGATATCAATTCATCATTTGAATGATCAGGCACTGGGCATAGATTGTTTATCCGTCCGGATCCACCGGCGATTAAGAAACCAGTCAAGATCCGCAACCGCGGAAAGAATGACCGCTGCCATGCGCGTTCGGCCAGCAAACAAGCACCAACGCCGATCACGGCCCTGAACTCTCAATTCGGTGGCACTTTGAAGTGCGACTATGATGGGGATTAAGATTTGTTATTCAAGGCCGCTCCCAATAATTTTGCAGTCAGGTCGACCACGGGAATGACCTTTTCATACTTCATGCGGGTTGGGCCGATGACCGCCAAAACACCGACCCTCTCATCGTCGACTGCGTAAGAAGAACTCACCACACTGCAATCGCTCAGGGCCTGGTGGCCCGATTCTTCACCAATGTAGATCTGCACCCCGTTGGCATGCAGACACTGGTCCAACAGGTGAAGAATGCCTCGTTTCTGGTTGAAAGCTTCGAAAAGCTGTCGCAAAACATCAACGCCAGACAAATCGGAACAGTCCATGAGATTGGTTTGACCGCTAAGAACGTAATCTTCCTTTTCGCCCGTTTCACCGAAAGCCAGCTTGGCCATCGAGATCGCATCGATCATCTGCTGGTTGACCTTCTCATGGAGTGACTCCAGATCGGCAACAACCTGGCGTCGAACATCACAGAGGTCCTGCCCCTTGAACATTGAATTCAGAAGATTGGACGCCTGCTGCAGGTCTGCTGGGCTGAACCTGGTCGATGTATGAATGATCCGGTTATGAACCTCCTCCTCGTTGGTAACAAGAATGACCAGGATCCTGGAGCCGCTCAGCGGAAGAAATTCGATGTGCCGAAATGCAATAATTTCCCTCCGAGGCAGCGTTACGATACCAGCCATCTGCGTTACTTCCGACAACAGATCGGAAGCGGACTGAATCAGCGCAAGCTTGTCGTCACGCGGGGCGAGACCCCGACGGAACTGATTGACTGCTTCATTTTCAAGCGGCCTGACCGTCAACAGGGAATCGATGAACAGCCGATACCCGTTGACCGTTGGAATTCTTCCTGCTGATGTATGCGGAGACTGGATCAATCCGTACTCTTCAAGGTCGGCCATCACGTTCCTGATCGTCGCAGGACTCAGATTGATACCGGCGCCGCGAGCCAGCGCGCGCGACCCAACCGGCTGCCCATCCTGGATATATCGTTCAATTAGGACCTTCAGCAACCGTTGGGATCGGTCATTCAATTCTTCGTGGTTTTGCACTAGGTAGCTTAAATTTTGTCAGGCAGGAGGCTGGCACTCGATAACATGGAGTGCTAATAAAAAACTATCAATCGAACGGTAGAGTGTCAAGTAACACTTTTCTTCTTGGATGCGATCCACCATCATGCTACCTTCTCG
>DBZZ01000080.1:34998-46376 GCA_002311315.1 Methylococcaceae bacterium UBA1147
AAAGGGAGTTCTGTCGGCAAAACATCAGGTTCGGTTGGCCAATCCCAAAACTTGCCGACCAAAATGAGATTCATCCGCTCCAACCCTGATCGCTTGTTTCTAGAAATCATACCAATATACTATCGATTGTCTGAGAAAGTGCTGAATCACCGTTATTTAACAACCAACCTTTATTTTCAGGCTGTTTACGTTTCTTTTCACCATGAATAGCCATTTCAATTCCATCGCCCTGATCGGCAAACCAAGCAGCGACATCTCGAACACCCTGTGCGAAATCTACAGGCATCTCAGCGACAGGAAATTCAAGGTCGTGGTCGATGCGGAAAGCCGGCAATACATTGACTCGCAGTCGGTAGAAACATCGCATATCCGGGATATCGGCCGGCATTGCGACCTTGCAATCGCCATCGGGGGCGATGGCACCCTGCTGTCTGCCGGAAGAAACCTCGCACCCTTCAACGTGCCGGTCGTCGGGGTTAATCTCGGCAGGCTTGGCTTCCTGGTCGATATTTCGCCGGAAGACGTCGTCGCACGGCTTGACGATATTCTGGACGGAAAATTCGTCAGCGAGGAACGAATCCTACTGAAAGCACAGTTGATCCGAGACGAGCAGGTCATCCATCAACAAACGGCGGTCAATGAAGTGGTCACACACCGATGGACCACTCCAAGCATGGTGGAAATCGTCACCCATATCGATGGCGTGTTTCTCAATTCGCAGCGATCAGATGGCCTAATCATTTCAACCCCGACCGGGTCGACGGCCTACGCGCTATCTGGGGGAGGCCCCATCCTCCACCCAACCATCGGGTCCATCGTGCTGGTTCCGATCAACCCGCATACCCTGACTAATCGACCGATCGTAGTCAATGACAGCAGTGTTGTAGAAATCGCGTTCAGCCAGAACGAAGAAATAAAGGCCCAGGTCACCTGCGACGATATTTCGCTTCCGGACGTACTCATCAGCGACCGGATACGAATCACCAAGGATAAACACCTCATGCGAATCCTACACCCTCTAGACTACGATTTTTTCAACATTCTGAGAGCCAAGCTTAACTGGAGCAGCTGATGCTGTGCTCGATCCACATTCGTGACCTGGCGGTGGTTGCTTCTCTGGAACTCGATTTCGAGTCGGGCCTGACGTGCCTGACCGGTGAAACCGGAGCAGGAAAATCGATTCTGCTCACAGCCATGCGACTCGCCCTTGGAGAAAGGGCCGATTCAGGATTTATCCGAGCCGGTTGCGACAAGGCAACGATCAGCCTGGAATTCGACCTGACCCGCACCAGTCATGTTGTCGACTGGCTGACCGAGCACGAACTCGCGGATGATTTTCAATGCATCGTTCGCCGTGTTTTGAGCCGGGACGGCCGGTCCCGGGCATTCATCAACGGAACCCCCGTCACCCTGCAAACCCTTCAGCAACTCGGTGAAAAACTGATTGACCTTCACAGTCAGCATGCCCACCTTTCGCTTCTGCAGCGCGACGAGCAATGCCGCATACTAGACGACGCTTCCAACAACCAGGCCCTTGTCGAACGCTGTAGTTCACTGGCCAGGGAGTGGACAGCACTGAACGAGCAATTGCAACGTAAAAGGGAACGGTTGGCGAATATCGACCAACGCAGGGAACTGACCCAGTTCCAGGTCGACGAACTGGAACATAACGACATAGAAAACCTGGACTACACCGGCCTGGTCGATGAACACAAGCTGCAGGCCAACCTTGAACACATTGTCTCCACCGGACAATCGCAATTAGAACTGCTGCGTGACCACGAGCACCAATCGGCGAATTCACTGCTTGACGCGGCCATCAGAGCACTCTCCGAATTCAACACGATTGCAGTGCAACTCAATCCGGTTGTCGACATGCTCAACGAAGCCCGCATCCAGGTTGAGGAAGCCTGCCAGGAACTGCGGCGATACCTAGATTCACTGGAAGTGAACTCTGGTCAGCTTGAAACCCTGGACCGGCGGCTTTCGAGCCTGCACGCACTGGCACGAAAACACCAGGTTGTTCCTCAAGACCTTCACCAGGTGCTGGAACAGTTACGAAATGAGATGGAACAGATGAACCAGGGTACGGAGATCCTTGCCGCCTTGGAAAAGCAGATCAAGAAAGTGCAAGGTGAATATACGGGGCTGGCGAACACCCTTTCCGCTAACCGGAAAGATTCAGCCGCAGCCCTTCAGCAAAAGATCAGCGCAACAATAAAAAAACTCGGAATGCCGGAGGGGAACTTCGAAATCCGTATTACACCCGCTGCTCAGCCCGAAATACCCAGGCCGGGGGGTTATGACATCGTGGAATTCATGGTGACCGCAAACCCGGGCATGCCACCCAGGGCACTAGGAAAGGTCGTGTCTGGTGGAGAACTTTCCAGGATCAGCCTAGCCGTGCAGGTCACCGCAATCGATTCCAGCAAGGTCCCAACCATGATTTTCGACGAGGTCGACTCGGGCATCGGCGGCGGCGTTGCCGAAATCGTCGGCAAACGCCTACGCTCCCTGGGAAACGGACGCCAAGTCCTTTGCATTACGCACCTGCCCCAAGTGGCCGCACAGTCACACCAGCACATGCTGGTGGAGAAACTCAGTACAAAGGATAGCACCCGCTCTACCGTCCGGCCTCTGCAACCCGAACAGCGTCGCAACGAAATAGCCCGAATGCTGGGCGGTATCGAAATCACCGAACAGACACTGGCTCACGCAAGCGAAATGCTGGACTGGAATGACCGATAAACCGATCGTTGCTTCAAATGGACCCGAATGTCAGGTGCGGGATTAGGAGCAACTTCTCCAAAAAGGTGCTCCTAATATTTTCATACCGGTTACTTCGTTGGGCAACCGGCCTGCACAACCCGTAAAAGGAACCGACCAGTACTAAGTACTAATAATGGCAACTGAGAACAACAACCCGGATTAAAAACTAGATCTTGAACTGTTCGATCTTGGCACCCTTGCCCAACTGTTCCGTTAACCACTTCGGTTTCATACCGCGACCACTCCATTGCTGAGCTGTATCGGCTGGGTTCTGGTATTTTGGGGGAACCTTCTGTCCTTTCAGGCGGGACTTTCTATTGCCACCTCCTTGAGTAATTTCAACCTCCACTCCAATCGAAGCGGCGAGACTTTTGATCTCGCTAATAACTCCCTTGCGCTTTTTCTGCTTGCGCGCTTGAAGTTCCTTTTCAGCTTTGGCAATCACACCAGCCAAATCGTTTTCACTCAGTTTAGTATAGTTTGTCTTCATAAAGTCTCTTATCTCCTAACATGTAAAAAACACCGGTCGCAGGTAAACGATCCTCTAGTCCCACTCCAACCGCGGCCTTTAATCGTTGCCGTGGATTGCCTTAGAGCATTGATCTCCCGTCCCACAATCGCCAAACAACCACAGCATTCATCACTGTCTCTGCCGCCAGTGCGACTCAGTTCAATTCCCTCCAAGTCGCCTTTTACCAGATCATCTGACATCAAACTCCAAGGACATCTAATCTCAAATTAAATCTCTGAATAATACTCCATCCTCAAGTTACCCTTGGATCAGAGAAGGTAAAAGATAAAAAGTATAACAACCTTCAGACTGGAATAATAATGAGTTTAATACCTATTTGCAAAAAAATATCTTATAAACTCTGTAGTTTCATTCCTTTTTATCGTCTTCTTCGCTATAAAAAATATCCTGGCGTAAGAGAAATTAAACGCCGATCAAACAATTAATCGTCATCTCGAAAAAAAGCATGCAGTATATCCTCGGTAAAACAACCAGACTTTATTACTATCCCTGTATGTAAATCGCTAATAATATGACTAGAAAGCAATTATACTCGGGGCGATAAACTCGATGTCATTAGGGACAAAACAAGGACAATTCAACACCCGGCTCAAATGCTTTAACAACATTCATACTGGGGTGAACCTGATTGTTTAAAATCAGTTATTTCTATTCGTGCGATAAGAAAATTGACGAAATGGCTCACAGGGCGCCGGACCAAGGTGAATCGACCGCCAAGCCAACAACGAACGGGTCTGTTAATTTCTGCCACGCGATATGGGAAAATGGCGCCCTTTTTTTACTCTTCCGTTAAATAGCCTGCTCATCTGATGAACCCCATATCCAGAAACGCCGCACCGGCCTCCCCTTTCGCCCCGAATGAACCAAAACGGCAAGGTGACTTCGACACCTGGAACGGATTACAGGGCTGTAGCGATTCTCTTGCTATTGCATCGCTGGCGGCACGGTCAAGCCGACTGATGTTGGTCATTACCTCAGACGCTCAAAGCGCCTTGAGGATGGAACACGAGCTGCGCTTTTTTCTGTCCGAAGAAGTTCCGGTTCTGCACCTTCCCGACTGGGAAACCCTGCCTTACGATGTATTCTCCCCGTTGCCTGAAATTACATCGAAGCGCCTGGAAACGCTGGCTTGTCTACCATCGAATGAGAAAGGGATCCTGGTCCTAACAGTCGCCACACTGATGCATCGCATCGCACCCCGAGATCATATCCTCGCCAACAGTTTTGCCTGGAACGTCGGGCTATCGCTGCCCCTCGACAAGATCAAACTGCATCTTGCATCCGTGGGATACCAGAACACCTCACAGGTTTTCCAACACGGGGAATTTGCCGTCAGGGGGTCGATCCTGGACCTGTTCCCGATGGGCAGCAAGCTTCCCTATCGAATCGAACTGTTTGACGATGAAATCGAGTCCATCAGAACCTTCGACACAGACACCCAGCGTTCATTGGACCGCTTTGAAGAGATCCGACTTTTCCCGGCCAGGGAGTTTCCATTCGACGATCATTCGATCAAGCGGTTCCGTCAGCGTTTCCGGATCGAATTTCCGGATGCTTCCCAGTACAACCCGGTCTATCAGGACGTCAGCAACAGCATCACACCCGGCGGAATCGAATACTACATGCCCTTGTTCGTCGAACAAACCGAATCGATTTTCGGTTATTGTCCCGCCAACACACTCACGGTTGCAGACGATCAGGTGATGGAGGCGGCCCATGCGTTCCATGCTGAAGTCCGTTCCCGTTACGAACTGCGCCGGCATAATCTGGACCGTCCAGTTCTGGAACCGGAAAAACTTTTTTTGACTCCAGATGAGCTGGAAAACCATCTGGATGGAACGGCCCAGATTCGCATCCGTCGGGACCACCCGGGTCCGCTCACAGACGGCACCCCAATCATCTTCGACAGTGGTGCATTGCCGGATATCTCTTTCAAATCACAAAACCAGCACCCGGCAGAAAACCTGGTGAAATTTCTGCAGAAATTCGATGGTCGAGTGCTCTTTATTGCCGAGACTGCCGGTCATCGGGAAACACTCCTCGAAAGCCTTGGCAAACAGGCAGTTTTTCCGGAAATTGCCTCCGACTGGCAGAAATTCCAAGACTCCCAGGCGACCCTGTGTCTTCTGGTGGCGCCGCTAGATCGCGGCCTTGTTCTCGAGACCAGCGGTATCGCCATCATTACAGAAAACCAACTGATGGGGGAGCGAGCTCAGCAGCGGCGGCGCAGGAAGAGAACCAGCGGGCAGGAACTCGAAAACATCATTGGCAATCTGACCGAACTTTCAGCCGGTTCACCAGTTGTTCACCAGGAACATGGAGTCGGCAGGTATCTGGGGCTCAAAAACCTGGAGGTTGGGGGGGTAGAGACCGAATTCCTTGTCCTGGAATACACCAACAACGACAAACTGTACGTACCGGTATCGAGGCTGTACCAGATCGGGCGCTACACGGGTGCAAGCGAGGAAACTGCACCACTGCACAAGCTCGGCGGCGAGCAATGGAAGAAGGTCCGCAAGCGCGCCGCGGCCCGGGTCCGTGACGTTGCCGCGGAACTGCTCGACATCAACGCTCGCCGGGCAGCGAAATCCGGTTTCGCCCATCGGGTGGAGGACATTGAATACCACGACTTTGCCCTTGGCTTCCCGTTCGAGGAAACGCCCGACCAGCAAACATCAATTGACCAAGTGCTAATGGACATGGCTTCCGGCCAGGCCATGGATCGCGTGATCTGCGGAGACGTTGGTTTTGGCAAAACCGAAGTCTGCATGCGTGCGGCCTTTGTCTCCGTCCAGAATAACAAACAGGTCTCGGTCTTGGTGCCGACCACCCTGCTGGCCCAGCAGCACTTTCACAATTTCAGAGACCGGTTTGCCGACTGGGCGATCCGGATCGAAGTCTTGTCGCGTTTCGTCCCCCGCAAACGGCAGGATGCGATCATGCAGGACGTAGCCGAAGGGAAAGTCGATATCCTGCTGGGCACCCACAAGCTGCTTCAAAAAAACATCCGCTACAAGGACCTCGGTTTGGTCATCATTGACGAAGAACACCGTTTTGGCGTGCGCCACAAGGAACATTTCAAGACCCTCCGCAGCGAGATTGACCTGCTCACATTGACGGCGACGCCAATCCCCCGGACCCTGAATATGGCAATGTCGGGTCTTCGGGATCTTTCGATCATTGCCAGCCCTCCCCCCAATCGACACGCCATCAATACCTTTATATCGGAATGGAACGACTCGGTCATCCAGGAAGCCTGCCTGAGAGAGATCCGCCGTGGCGGCCAGATCTTCTTCTTACACAACAACGTGAGGACGATCGAACGAATCGCCCGCGATCTGGCGACGCTTTTGCCTGAGGCACGTATCGAGATCGCCCATGGGCAGATGCCCGAACGCAAGCTCGAACAGGTGATGCTGGATTTTTATCACCAGAAATTCAACCTGCTCCTCTGCACGACCATCATCGAAAGCGGGATCGACATCCCCACTGCCAACACCATCCTGATCAACCGTGCTGACAAGCTGGGGCTTGCCCAGCTACACCAGCTGCGCGGACGGGTCGGCCGATCCCATCACCGGGCCTATGCCTTCCTGATCGTTCCGCCCAGAACGCTGATGACATCGGACGCCGTCAAGCGCCTTGAAGCCATCGAGGCTTCTAGCAGTCTTGGCGCAGGGTTCATGCTCTCATCGCACGATCTGGAGATCCGGGGTGCCGGTGAACTCCTGGGGGACGAACAAAGCGGCCAGATCCAGGAAATCGGTTTTACCCTGTACACCGAAATGCTGGAACGCGCCGTTGCCAGCCTCAAATCCGGCAAAGAGCCGGAACTGGAAACACCTCTCGACTCGGGCCCCGAAATCGACCTCCATTTCACCGCCCTGATTCCGAACGACTACCTGCCCGATGTTCACGTGCGGCTGGTCCTTTACAAGCGAATCGCCAGCGCCGATTCGGCTGAAGAACTGCGGGAACTGAAAGTCGAAATGATCGATCGTTTCGGTTTGCTTCCGGAACCAACCAAGAACCTTTTCGAAATCACCGAAATCAAGCTGCTCGCGAGCGAAATCGGTATTCTGAAAATTGAGGCATCGGATACCGGGGGACGCATCCTGTTTGGCGAACAGCCCGACATTGACCCGATGGTCATCATCGACCTGGTTCAGAAGAAGGCCCGGCGCTACAAGATGGACGGACCGGAAAAGCTGAGATTCTTCGAAAAACTGGAAAACGACCAAGAGAAGGTCGCGTTCGTATACGAACTCCTGGAGGCACTGAAAAGAAAAGCCTGAGCTTAGGAACCGGGAACTCAAGGAAAAAAGCAGAGTACCTTTCCAGGCAACCCTGTACGATCAGCCAATCATCCCGACAAGGCTTCCAAGCAGGTTCGCCACACCCCCCATCCCCTTGGAAAGGTTTGCCTCAATCTCTTGCATGGTAATTTCGCTGCTGCTCTTGCCCGCAGCCCAATTGGCCATCACGGCGCAGCAAGCGTAATCGATCCCGGCTTCACGCGCCAAGGCGGCTTCCGGCATGCCCGTCATACCGACCATATCGCAACCGTCCCGCTCCATGCGCAAGATCTCGGCCGCGGTCTCCAGCCGGGGGCCCTGCGTACAGCCGTAGGTTCCCCCGCTTACGATCTTCAGACCGGAAAGCCCGGCCGCCCGCTCGATCATGCTGGCAAGTATCCTGCTGTATGGCCAGCTGAAGTCGATGTGTTTTACTTCCGAACCCGAGCCTTCGTAGAAAGTGCTTTTGCGACCGTGGGTATAGTCGATCAATTGCTCCGGTACGGCAATTTTCGCTGGCGGTAAATGCGAACTGATAGCGCCCACGGCAGCTACCGAAACAATATGAGTCACCCCGACGGATTGCAATGCACGGATATTGGCCCGGTAATTAATCTGGTGCGGCGCGATCGAGTGACCGTCCCCGTGCCGGGCAAGGAAAACGACCTTATGACCCTGCAGTTTGCCAACAACGAGCGGCGCCGAAGGTCCTCCAAACTCCGTTTCAACACTTTGCCGAACCGGGCTTTCTAGCGCTGCAAACCGGTTCAGGCCTGAACCTCCAATGATTGCCAGAAACCCCATCCTTACATCCCCTTGCAGGCATAAATGCCCGGCAGGTTGCGCCAGTAACCCTTGTAATCCATTCCGCAGCCAAAAAGGTAGCGGTTTTCGGCCTCAAGCCCGACGAAATCAGCCTGGTGCGGCTTCGCCCGCCCCAGTAATTTTTCTACCAGGACCGCACTGTAAACCGAGGCTGCTCCCTGATCGATACAGAACCGAGAAATCGCCTCAAGAGTCAGTCCCTCATCGAGAATGTCGTCCACCACCAGCACCGACCGCCCATCAAGAGAAGACCGGGGAAGACTGATCCAGTTGATTTCGCTTCCGCTTGTTGTCCCTTGGTAACGACTGGCATGGATCACGTCCGTTGTAAGCGCGAAATCCAATCGCTCGATCAGCTTTGCCGTTGGCCCGATCCCGCCGGTGAGAACGCAAACAACCACCGGATCTTGATCTGCCAGTTCGCTCGTCACCTGTTCCGCCATCCGGTCGAAGGCCTGCTCCACCTGTTGTGGAGAATAAAGCCGATCCGCTTCTTGCCGAACCCTCTTGATTTCATCAATATCGGTCATCGGGCCTATCCCGTGTTCTCGAATTGGGTAACGGCAACCCGCCACTCTTGGGTCTTTTCCAGTTCATTCAGCCCGAACGCGGGTCGGCAAAGCATTTTCTTCAGCCGATTTTCACGGTCCGGTTGGATATACCCTGCGGCCAGATCAAGAACGCTTTCAGCCGCTTCCGCCTGATTGCAGATCAGAGCCATATCACAACCCGCGTCCAGCGCGACCCGAACCCGATCGGTGTATGACCCGGCGTACCTGGCACCCGACATGCTGAGGTCGTCACTGAATATCGCCCCCTTAAAACCGAGATCGCCACGCAGTACCTGCCTGATCCAGTAATCCGAGAAGCCGGCCGGCTGGTTGTCGATCCGTGAATAAATCACGTGTGCCTGCATGATCCCTTCCAGTCCTTCTTCGATCAGACGTCGAAAAGGAATCAGGTCCCGGCCTTCCAGTTGTTCCGGTTCGCGATCATCCACCGGCAATGTCAGATGAGAATCCTCTGCGACTCCTCCGTGCCCCGGGAAGTGTTTTCCAACTGCAGCCATTCCTGCCGCCCGCATTCCGGAACGAAACGCCAATGCGTACTCCGTCGCAACTTCCGGCCGCTGACCGAAGGAACGGTCGCCAATGATCTGGCTGATTCCGGAATCCACATCGAGTAGCGGCGCGAAACTGAAGTCGAGCCCAACGGCCAACAATTCGGCAGCCATCAGCCATCCAGCAGCCCGGGTTCTGCTCAGCGATTTTTCGCCACCGGCTGCGTAAGAGGCTGCCGGCGGAAGCCGCGTGAAACCGTTCTGGAAACGCTGCACGCGACCCCCTTCCTGGTCGACTGCCAGCAGCAATTCACCGTTTCGTATGCTGCGGATTTCCCGAACCAGTTCCCTGACTTGTTTGGCCGACTCATGGTTTCGCGAAAACAGGATCACACCACCCACGCCGGGATGCCGAAGCCTGTGGATTTCATCGTTTCCTACAGCCAGGCCTTCTATATCAAGCATCAGAGGCCCGATCGGCAAGGTGCTGGTCATTCGAGTCCGACCCTGGGATTGGCAAAGGGAGTCATCTTACTCGAAGCGTCTGGATTTGTCAGAGACACTGTCCGCCTCTTTTGCTTGCGTTCTTTACCACCCCGTCGAGGCAATGATAGGCTGTACGTACGGATTAAGATTGGACCCTATTCGACCATGCCTTATCTAAAGATCAGCACCAACCAGCCCATGGAACAGGTGAAGCGGAAAAATCTTCTGCAGCAGGCTTCCAGCCAGGTCGCCGAAAGACTCGGCAAATCGGAAAAATACGTCATGGTGGAGCTTTCGTTCAATCCCGCGATGGCATTTGCGGGCACTACCCTGCCCTGTGCCTACGTGGAAATGAAAAGCATTGGTTTGGCCGATACCCGAACCACCGAGCTATCTGCCGCTATCTGTAATAACCTGCTGCAGACTGAAATGGACATCCCCCCAGAACGCACCTACATCGAGTTCATGGATGTCCCCCGCAAACTCTGGGGATGGAACAGCAGGACTTTTTAAAGCTGAAAGCCAGCCCCGACGACCCACCAGCTCAGGATTTTGGACGCATGTGCGGGAAAAGCAGAACGTCTCGAATCGACGGCGAATCAGTAAACAGCATCACCAACCGATCAATGCCGATACCTTCACCCGCTGTGGGCGGCATCCCATGCTCCAGGGCTACGATATAGTCTCCATCGTAATGCATGGCTTCCTTGTCCCCTGCTTCCTTTTCCATAACTTGCTTTCGAAAGCGTTCTGCCTGATCCTCGGGATCGTTCAGCTCGGTGAAACCGTTGGCTATTTCACGCCCCCCGACAAAGAACTCGAATCGGTCGGTTACATCCGGGTTGCTGTCGCTGCGCCGAGCCAACGGTGAAACTTCGACCGGGTATCGGGTAATAAAGGTCGGTTTCATCAACCGGTGCTCAACCGTTTTCTCGAAGATCTCGATCTGGATCTTGCCGAGCCCATAACTGTCGAGCACCGGGATGCCCAGCTTTTCGGCAACGCCAATCGCCGAATCCCGATCCTGGATTTCGGACAAACCCAACCCATCGTTGAAATGCAGGATCGAGTCGACCACGGTCATCCTCTGGAATGACTGTGAAAAATCGTAGTGTTGCCCCTGGTATTCGATGTCCGTACTGCCCACCACTTCCTCGGCCAGGCCCCGAAGCATTATTTCGGTCAGGTCCATCAGGTCAGTGTACTCCGCATAAGCCTGATAGAACTCCAGCATGGTGAATTCTGGATTGTGACGTGTCGAAAGCCCCTCGTTACGGAAGTTGCGGTTGATTTCGAAAACCTTTTCGAAGCCGCCCACCACCAGCCTCTTGAGGTATAGCTCTGGTGAAACCCTGAGGTACAAGCCCATATTCAGGGCATTGTGATAAGTCTCAAAGGGGCGCGCCGTGGC
>DBZZ01000080.1:46433-54575 GCA_002311315.1 Methylococcaceae bacterium UBA1147
CGGATGTAACTGATGATCCTTGAACGCACCCGGAAGGTCTGCCGCGTTGATTCGCTCATGATCAGGTCGAGATAGCGCTGCCGATATTTGATCTCCTGGTCGGTCAGCCCGTGGAACTTTTCGGGCAAGGGACGCAACGCCTTGGTCAGAAGCCGGATGGCATCGACCTTGATGCTGAGTTCCCCGGTTCTGGTCCGGAATACCACTCCCTCAGCACCAATAATGTCCCCGATGTCCCACTTCTTGAACGCCTGGTTGTACCATCCCTCTGGCAGGCTGTCCCGGGTAACGTACAACTGGATCTTGCCCGACATGTCCTGAATATGACAGAAACTTGCCTTGCCCATGACCCGGCGGGTCATCATTCTGCCCGAAACCCGCACCCTCACTGCATCGGCATCCAGGCTCTCCCCATCCTTGTCATCATGATCGGCGTGTATCTGCTCGGCCAGTGCATCCCTGCGAAAATCGGTTGGAAAAGCCTGGCCCGCCTGGCGTTCCAAACCAAGTTTCGCGCGCCGCTGTTTGATCTGTTCCTGTTCGTCCTGGTCTGACATCTCGAGTCCTGACTGAATGAATTGGGTATTAAACTGTGATTCAGACGCCGCCTTTCAGGCTGGCCTCTATGAAGGGGTCCAAATTACCATCCAGAACCGCCTGGGTATTGCTGGTTTCCACACCGGTCCTCAGGTCCTTGATCCGCGACTGGTCCAGAACGTAGGATCGAATCTGGCTTCCCCAACCAATATCGGACTTGGTCTGTTCCAGTTCCTGCTGTGCGGCGCTGCGCTTGAGCATTTCCATCTCGTACAGCTTGGCCCTAAGCTGTTTCATCGCCGTTGCCTTGTTCTTGTGCTGGGACCGATCGTTCTGGCACTGCACCACCGCGTTGGTCGGCAAATGGGTGATTCTCACGGCCGACTCGGTCCGGTTGACGTGCTGTCCTCCGGCTCCACTTGCTCGGTAGACGTCAATTCTCAGGTCGGCCGGATTGATGTCAATATCAATATCATCATCGATCTCCGGGGAACAGAATACGGCGGCGAACGAAGTGTGGCGACGATTTCCGGAGTCGAATGGAGATTTCCGAACCAGCCGGTGGACTCCGGTTTCGGTCCGAAGCCAGCCGAACGCGTATTCGCCTTCGAAACGAATCGTGGCACTCTTGATACCCGCAACATCACCATCGGAAACCTCGATCAGTTCAGTCTTGAAACCTTTCTTTTCGCCCCAGCGCAGGTACATCCGCAACAGCATATCGGCCCAGTCCTGCGCTTCGGTTCCCCCTGAACCGGATTGGATGTCCACAAACGCGTTATTGGCATCCATCTGACCGCAAAACATTCTACGAAACTCAATTGCCGCTACACGTGATTCCAGGCTCTCCAGGTCATACACAATGGTCTCGACGATTTCTTCATCCTCCTCCTCCGATGCCATTTCCAGCAACTCTTCCGAATCCGCAAGCGAACCGTCGGTATCAAGGATAGTATTTACAATCTGTTCCAGTTGTCCTCTTTCACGGCCGAGTGCCTGGGCTAATTCACGATTTTCCCAAACCCTGGGGTCTTCGAGTTCGCGCAATACCTCTTCTAGGCGTTCCTGCTTGTTGTCAAAGTCAAAGGTACCCCCTAAGAGCCTGACAACGGCTCCTGAGATCGTTGATCTTGTGAATAATCGGATTGATTTCTTGCATTTTTACTGGTGTTTTGAATCTTCAACCTGAACAGATGCCGGACGGCCCCACGGGGCGCAAAGCATAGCATAGTTCCCAATATTCCCCGTCAAGTTTTCAAAACCCGGAGCAATGCCAAGCACCGGTTCGAAATGATCATCAAAAATGAATAGAATAAAAGGGGTTCATGGAACGAGCTACCCCCTTCCGTTGCCCAACTTCCTGCTTTCCCGAGGCAGCCCGTTAATTTCCATCCTCGATCCGCGATAGTGCAGATGAATTACCTTCCTATCTTTCTGAAAATCAAGAACCGGAAATGCCTGATCGTGGGTGGAGGCGATATTGCCCTGAGAAAGTTCAGCTTGCTGAACAGGGCCGGAGCCAAGATCACAATCATCGCCCCTGATCTGTGCAACGAACTGGAAAGCCAGGCGGCGACTGAACAGGTGACCGTAATCCGGCGTAGGTTCGTTGCTGAAGATGTCAACGGATATTCAATGGCCATCTCGGCGACCAGCGACCGAGTAGTCAATCGCCAGGTTGCCGATGCCGCGAACGATTCCAATATCCCGGTCAACGTGGTGGACGACCCCGACCTGTGTAGCTTTATTTTTCCGGCGATTGTAGACCGCTCACCCGTGATCGCGGCGGTTTCAACCGGAGGCACCTCGCCGGTGCTGGCCCGCTTACTCAGGGAACGGCTCGAAAGCCTGATCCCTGCCGGTTACGGAAAACTGGCCGCCTTTGCCGACGATTTTCGGGAGATCGTCAAACAGCGGGTACCGGAGGCTGATCAGCGCCGTTATTTCTGGGAGAAAACCCTTCTCGGACCGGTTGCAGAAATGGTCTTCGTGAGTCGAGACAGGGAAGCCCGCAGACTGTTTCACCAGAAACTGGCCGAACTGAGCTCCGGAAAAACCGTGCCGGGAACAGTCTACCTGGTCGGTGCCGGTCCCGGTGACCCCGACCTGCTAACCTTTCGCGCCATGCGCATCATGCAACTCGCCGACGTGGTGGTCTACGACCGCCTGGTATCCCCCGAAATCCTGGGGCTCGTGCGCCGTGAAGCACGGAAAATCTACGCCGGGAAAAAGCGCAACGATCATTCGATCCCGCAGGAGGGAATCAACGAACTATTGGCCCGGCTAGCGGCACAAGGGAAACAGGTCGTCCGGCTGAAAGGCGGCGACCCGTTCATTTTTGGCCGCGGCGGAGAGGAAATCGAGACGCTGATGGAGCAAGGCATTTCATTCCAGGTCATCCCGGGGATCACGGCGGCCTCGGGTTGTTCCTCATACGCTGGAATACCGCTGACACACCGCGACCATGCCCAGTCCTGTGCATTCGTGACCGGCCACCTCAAAGACGGCAAAATCCACCTCGACTGGGAACGGCTGATCGTCCCGAACCAGACGCTGGTTATCTACATGGGGCTCGTTGGACTACCCCAGCTATGCGCAGCGATGATCGAACACGGAGCATCGCCTCGCCTTCCCGCCGCCCTCGTTGAACGTGGAACTACGGAACAACAGCGGGTGATTTGTGGCGATCTCGAGACCTTGCCACAAATCGTCGAGGAGTCGAAGGTCAAGGCCCCGACCCTGATCATCGTCGGTAACGTGGTCAAGCTCCGGCAGAAGCTGTCCTGGTTTGAACCCCAGGAGCGGGCAACAACCAACCTCCCGGAATGAATCAGCAGTGCCGGTTTCGAAGCCATTCTCCGAAACCGGCAGACGGTCTAGCCATTGATCAGCAGATGAGTGTAAATACTGGCGAAATAGCCCAGCATGATCGCCGGAGTCCATTTTAGGTGAGAAAAGAAAGTATATTTCCCCCTCGCCTGACCCATCAAGGCCACCCCGGCCGCTGAACCAATCGATAGCATACTGCCGCCCACCCCCGCGGTCAGGGTAACCAGCAGCCACTGTAGTTCCGGCATCTCGGGATGCATCGTGAGAACCGCGTACATGACCGGGATATTATCCACGATCGCGGACATGAACCCGACCAGCACGTTGGCCGTGGTTGCGCCCAGTTCTCCATACATGAATTCCGAAGCCATACCAAGGTAACCGATGAAACCCAGTCCTCCGACAGCCATGATCACTCCGTAGAAGAAAAACAGGGTATCCCATTCGGCGTCTGCGATATGACTGAAAACATCGAAGCGGTTGCCACCATCAGGTTTCTTAGAACTGGTGCCCTCAAAGCGCACCATTCTGTCGTATCTCCTGACCAGGAAAAACCCGTAGAATTTAAGGTAGGCCAAGCCGGTCAGCATGCCGATCGCTGGGGGTAGATGCAAGACATTGTGGAAACTGACGGCAGTCCCAATGGTCAGCAGAAACAACACGACAATCACCACACCGCCCGGCTTGATGCAGCTTTCTCCATCGTCAACCAGCATGGCCGGTTTGTCCTGGCTGACAAAGAACTGCATGATGAGTGCCGGTACCAAGTAATTCACAACCGATGGCACAAAAAGTTTCAGGAAAACACCGAATTCGATAATCCCTTTCTGCCAGACCATCAGAGTTGTGATATCGCCGAAGGGACTGAAAGCTCCCCCGGCGTTTGCCGCAACGACAATATTGATGCAGGACAGTGCAATGAATTTCGGCTGCCCCCCTCCGACCGTCATCACCACGGCGCACATGATCAGGGCCGTGGTCAGGTTGTCAGCTACCGGAGAGATGAAAAACGCCAGTGTACCCGTCAGCCAGAACAGGTTTCGGTAACTGAACCCCTTGGTAATCAACCAGTGGCGCAAGGCCTCGAAAATACCTCGCTCGATCATCGCATTGATGTAGGTCATGGCAACCAGCAGGAAGAAAAACAACTCGGAAAATTCCAGGAAACTTTCCCTGATCGCCTCTCTAGCCGTATGATCGAACCCATGCTGAGAGTAGGCCCAAGCAATCAGAATCCAGATCAGTCCCGCAGCCAGCAACACTGGCTTCGATTTGTGCAGGTGTAGTTTTTCCTCGAAGATCACCAGCAGGTAAGCCGCTACAAACAAACCCAGCGACAGATATCCGGCGTTTTGATTCGTCAGGTCAAGGTGCTCAGTACCTGCTTCAGCGCCCGATGCCACCGCGGGAAACAACAACCAAAGGCCTATGTTGAAGATGTATCTCATCCAGTTTTCCTAGAAATCATGAAAAATCGCGCCATGATACCTTATGGTGCATCGAAACGCAGTTCGGATAGCGAAAATTGGAGAAAATACGTGATGATAAGAAGATTAAGGGCCCTGGTCCTCAACGACTCGAGAACCCAAGCCGTGTCCCCCTGGCGTCCAGTCGGTCTCATGGACCTTGCCGGAGTTCGTTGACATGGAAAAGCAGCGCGTTGAAATCACCTATTGCACCCAGTGCCGCTGGCTGCTGCGAGCGGTATGGATGACGCAGGAACTTCTGATTACTTTTGACCAGGAAATATCATCCCTGACCCTGAAACCGGGAACCGGCGGGGTTTTCGAAATCCGGGCCAACGATGAGCTCATCTGGGACAGAAAAGCGCAGGGAGGTTTTCCCGAGATCAGCGAATTGAAGCAATTGGTCCGAGACCAAATCGCACCAGGCAAGGACCTGGGGCATTCCGACAAGAAGGAACGATCAGACTTGCCGGGGCAGTGACGTATCCAGGATCCGGCTTCTTGCATGACCCCGATCCGGAAACTTGTGCCATTCAAAACTGCGCCGCCTTAAACGGCATCAGGGCAACGAGCTCAGGAAAGATCACAATCGTGGACCAGGTACTCTTCGACGATTTCGTTCCCGATCAGGTGCTTCTGGATAATTAGTTCAAGAACCTCCGGCATGCACGAGTGGTACCAGGTGCCTTCCGGGTAAACAACGGCGATCGGGCCACTCTGGCAGATCTGAAGGCAATTCGCCTTGGTCCGAAAAACACCCCCCGACTGGATTAGCCCGAGTTCCCTCAGCCGGGATTTGAGAAACTCCCAGGCGACCAGACTGTCTTCCTTGCCGCAACATTTTGGCATGGTCTGATCACAGCATAGAAAGATATGCCGTTTGATTGAAGGCACTCCAATTCGTCGTGCCGCCTCCCGGGTTACAGATTCCATCACTGTCGCACCATTGCTCTCGTATTTTCACAGACCCAGGCCGAATCCCAAAGCCATGCCGCGCCCCGAACACCGCTCGAATCACCATGTAGCGGAGGAACCAGCAGGGTATCGACCTGATCAGAAAAGACAAATTCGCCCCAGATCCGGGGAACCTTTTCATACAGCCGTCGGCAATTCGACAGGCCTCCGCCCAGCACGATCACATCGGGGTCGATAATGTTGATGACATGGGCCAGTGCTCTAGCCAGCCGGTGTTCGTATTGCTCCAGGCTTATCCTGGCAGCACCGTCACCTGTTTGCGAAGCGGCTATGAGCTCCGCGGCGGTCATGGCCCGACCATGGCTAGCCTGATGCAGCGCCGAAAACCCGGGTCCGGACAGGTAGGTTTCGATACATCCCGCATGGCCACAATAACAGTCCGGCAAAGGATAGTCGCTTTCTTTCAGCCACGGCAGGGGATTGTGTCCCCATTCGCCGGCAATCGAATTCGGCCCGCTCAGCAGTTTACCGCCGACGACGATTCCTCCGCCGACCCCGGTCCCTAAGATTACCCCAAATACGATTTTCGCCCCTACAGCAGCACCGTCAACAGCCTCGGATAGAGTAAAACAATCGGCATCGTTCGACAGCCGAACTTCCCTCCCAAGTACTGACCGAAGATCTTTGCTTACCGGCCTGGCGTTAAGCACCGGGGTGTTCGAGTTCTTTATGTACCCGCTCTTCCTCGACACAGCCCCGGGAAGGCCGATCCCGACCGTCCCCTCTAGACCCAGGGTCTGTTCCGCAGCGTGCACGAGACCAACGACCGCAGAAAGGATGGCTCGGTAATCGTCTCTCGGCGTGGGAATTCTGTTGCGCAGCAGTTCCCGACCCTCCGGGTCCAATGCAACTATTTCGATTTTTGTCCCCCCGAGATCGACACCCAGCCTGATCATCACACGTCCTGATCCATATTCACCGAAAGCAAGACCTTCCGTCGATTCTATATTCAAAGAAAGGGACTATCGTGTCAATGATCGGGAGAACGACGCCTACTCAGGGACCTGCTTCGTCATTTCATTCAAACCACCGCTCGTTGCAAAACAGTATTCGGCGGGATTTTTTACAGGATTCCGCATTAAAACGATTGAAAAATGACGGCAAATTCCCTATCCTGTGCACCACTTGGAATTATCGTTCTTTCTAGCGGTTGGTTGCGCGCGCCTATAATGCAAGGGTTTAGGTCCGTCATTCGGCTAAAAAATATTCAAAAGGATAATCATGATTAAAGCAATTAGAAAATATCTACCCTATATAGCCATGGCCACCGGCCTGATGTTCGGTGCTGCTAACCAGGCGATCGCAGCCGGAGCGTGTCCCGACGAAGGAAAAGAAGTTAGCGTCCCAACCTTTATCGGCAGCAAGATTTATGAACGCACCTTTGGTCGCGGATGCGGAACCTGTCACGACGTCGCTCCTAACCCAAACCTGCTTGAAAGCGTGAAGAAACTCAGTCAGGAGGAATTCGCTACGGTTGTGAAAAACGGCCGTAATGGCATGCCCAAGGCGGGCGCTGCGATCATGGGAATCAAATTGGTCAAAAAGTCAGGGATGTCCGAAGATGAAGCTATCAACGCTGTCTGGACCTATCTAAGCTGCCTGTCTGAGGGCAAGATTCCGGCGAAGGTGAAAAAGAAAAAATAGGTCTTCTTTCATCACTCGAAAGTCACAAAAAACCGTTCCCAGCATGCCGGGAACGGTTTTTTGTTAAACAGCGCCTCTGATCTTCGCGCAGGGAAAGACGGATTCACTTCAAACTAATCCGTGCCTTGACTACAACTCGCGGGTTGCCCTGAATTCGACATCCGGCCAGCGTTCTTGGCTCAGCTGCAAATTGACCCGGCTGCTGGCCAAGTAGACCAGATAACCACCACCATCCTCGGCCAGGTTCGCGTGGTTCTTTTTCATGAAGTCGTCCAACATCTTCCGGTCGTCACAAACCACCCAGCGAGCAGTGTTGATCGCAACATTGTCGTAGACGCAATCAACATTGTATTCCGCTTTCAACCGATAGGCCGTCACGTCGAACTGCAGGACGCCCACTGCGCCGAGAATCAGTTCATTGTTCCTGAGTGGTCTAAACAGCTGGGTCGCTCCTTCCTCGGTCAACTGAACCAGCCCTTTCCGCAATGCCTTAGTCCGTAACGGATCCTTGAGGACTACACGGCGGAAAAGCTCGGGAGCGAAGTACGGAATGCCGCCGAATTTCAATTTCTCTCCCTCGCTAAAGGTATCCCCAACCTGAATCGTTCCATGGTTGTGCAGCCCGATAATATCACCGGGATATGCTTCTTCAACATTCTTGCGGCGATCGGCCTGAAAGGTAATCGCATTC
>DBZZ01000080.1:54695-55049 GCA_002311315.1 Methylococcaceae bacterium UBA1147
TCCATATTGGCCTGAACCTTAAAAACAAAGCCGGTAAACTTGTCGTGTTCAGGACTGATCTTCCGATCGGCTGCTTCCCGAGGCTGGGGCTTGGGAGCATAGGCCGCAAAGGCGTCCAGCAATTCGAGGATGCCGAAGTTGTTGATAGCTGATCCGAAAAACACGGGTGTCTGCCGTGCCTGCAGATAGTCGTCGATACTGAGCTCGTGACTGGCCCCCTTGACCAGCTCGATTTCCTCTCTGAGCTCCGCTACCTGGTCGCCCAGCAAGTCGTCCAACCGAGGGTTCTCAAGACCCTGGATGATTTCGCCCGCTGCAATCTTGCCTCCATGGTTCGGATCAAACAGATGGGTC
>DBZZ01000080.1:55216-63782 GCA_002311315.1 Methylococcaceae bacterium UBA1147
ATGGGGTCACGTCCTTCGCGATCCAGCTTGTTGATAAAGGTAAGAATGGGTGTGTCGCGCAAACGGCAGACATCCATCAGCTTGATGGTCCTCTCCTCGACACCTTTGGCACTATCGATCACCATCAGGGCCGAATCAACGGCGGTTAGCGTACGGTAGGTATCTTCAGAAAAATCGGCATGCCCCGGTGTGTCCAGTAGATTGATTACGCAGTTCTCGTGTTCAAACTGCATCACCGAGGTGGTCACCGAAATTCCCCTCTCCTTTTCCATCTGCATCCAGTCCGAGGTCGCATGCCGCGACGCTTTGCGTCCCTTGACCGATCCAGCCAACTGGATCGCACCGCCGAAAAGCAGCAGTTTCTCCGTAATGGTGGTTTTCCCGGCATCCGGGTGGGAAATGATCGCGAAAGTCCGTCTTCGCTCAAGCTCATGAATGAAATCTGACATCAGACACCAAAAAATGAAACGCATTATACATGGCAAGCTTTGCCAATCTCCGATTCCCGCACCACGGGTTGCACGAAAGAGGCGATATTTCCAGCGAAAAAGGGGCCGGAGAAAGAGAGAACACGCAGCCTAAGTCACCTGGTACCGGGTTCAGATTAACCTGAATTCTGAAAAAATAGCGCTGGGAGGAAAAAGAAACGAGCGATGGCATGACAACTTGGATATCCCCGGCAACAACCGAGAATACGGAAATGCCGGTGTTCAGCCTTTGGTAATCAGACGATTAAAAAATTTTACAGCGAAGTTACCTTTCCAAGTGATTGGCTGGTAAATCACTGCACCACTCTGCATCGGATTCAGCAGGCAAAGATGCCGACGACTTCTCGAACACTTTCTATGCTTGGTGCCACGGAAAAACAAGCCGTTAATACGCCGATTTTAACGATCGTTGAAACATTCCTCCAAAAACATCTGCATCGTCTGCCAGGAACGCTTGTCGGCCAACGGATGGTAAACCGTGCCAAACCCCGGATCGTTGGCCACCGGGTTGGTAAAAGCATGCATGGTCTTTCCGTACGAGTGGAACTGCCAGTCGCAGCCAGCCCTGGTCAGGTCCTCCTGCAATCGCGCAATATCTTCCGTTGGAACCATCGGGTCATCGTGGCCGTGAAGAACCAGTACCCTGGAATTGATCGGCTTTCCTTCGATGTTGCCGGGGGCTGCGAGCAGGCCATGAAAACTGACCACGCCGCAAATATCCGCGCCAGTACGGGCGAGATCCAGCACGCAAAGCCCCCCGAAACAAAAACCCATGGCTGCAATCAGGTCAGTGTCGACCGAGTCCAGCCCTCTCACGGCGTCCAGCGCAGCGCAGATCCGCCGCTGCAACATGGCTCGATCGTCCATGAACGGAGTCATCAGGGCAACGTTTTCTTCCACACTGCTACCCAAAACGCCTTTCCCGTACATGTCCAGTGCAAAAGCCCCGTAACCCAGCTCCGCAACACGGCGCGCCTTGTCGCAGACGAATTCGTCCCGCCCACCCCACGCATGGGCAATCAGCACCGTCGGCAAAGGCTGGTCCAGAGAATCGTCATAGACAAAAAGCCCTTCGAGGCAGATCCCGTTATCAAGGTATTCGACAGTCGAACTCTGAAACGCCATGGTATTGCCTTACCCCACTATCCAAAAGCCAGCCTGACATTCCGCAAAATACCCGACCGGCATTGTCTGCGCGGAGCCTGCCGGCTCATTTCAGCTCGACATCGTAGACAATGATTTTCCTGATCAGCGGCTTTAGCATTTCGGAAACCGCCTTCTTGTGGCGTGGATGTTCCAGGTACGCATTCAGGGCCGTCCTGTTTCGGAAAGTAATCACCGTTGCAACGTCGAAGCTGGCATCGACCACGTCACGGCCCGACGGACTGACCACGCCAACCTTGTGATCAATGACCCCGGGGAGAGTGGCGAAACCACGGGTTACCTCGACGAATTTTCGGCGACTGGCCTTGTCGCCAGGTTTTTTCAACCAGCCAATCACGACATGGCTGACCGGACCGAAAGAACTGGAATCGTCCAACACCGGAGCTGAATGAACGGGCCCCGCAAAAGCCAGCAGACAGGAAAAGAGCGTGACCCAGCTTAGCGCGATGGTCTTTTGCATGGTTCTCCGGGTATCTGGGAGAAATGATCAGGATAAATCCAGTGTAAACCTTTCGTTCGCCTTAACATAATACCATCTCGAGAGCAGCCGCAAAGCGGCGGACCGATTGTCTACCTTGCTCCTGGCAGCTTTCATGCACGTGTGGGTCGAACAACGAGCCGATGGCCACAAGCAAGACGGTCGCCAGTCAGCCCAGGTTTGCCCGCAAGTCATCGAGTAATCCCGCGCACCCTTGTTCAATCAGATCCAGTACCCGCTCGAAACCATGCTCCCCTCCATAATAGGGATCCGGTACGTCCCGGCAATTTAGGCGAGGTGCGAAACCGAGCAGCAAACTCAATTTTCCGGTGAATTCCGCAGGGCATGACCGTAAAAGGATATCCAGGTTATCCTGATCCATGGCCAGGATGTAGTCGAAACGTTCAAAATCGGCCACCTCGAACCTTCGTGCCCGCTGGTGGCTGATATCGATTCCACGGGCCATTGCGGCGGCCTGGGCACGGGCATCGGGCGCTTCGGATAGATGGTATGCATGGGTTCCGGCCGAATCGACCCAAACCCATTCATCAAGTCCCGATTCCCCGATCTGCTGCTTGAAGACTCCCTCTGCACTCGGCGACCGACAAATATTGCCCATGCAAACGAAAAGGACGCTGGTTTCCGCAGACCTGCTCATGGACAACCGGGCTTCGGCGCCAAATTCGCAGAGCCAACATAGATACCGATTCGATACATCACCCCGACCGCAACTTGAGTATCCCCGGCAAGCATTAAACTGCACTTCAAGCCTAAACTCCCGGGCCCATCCTGTTGCGCAATACCCCCTCGACACGAACAAGGTCTTCGGCCGTATCAACACCGGCTTCCGGAGCAGAATCCACCGTAACAACCAGAACCCGTTCCCCGTTCCAGAGAATGCGTAATTGCTCCAGCGATTCCATGCGTTCCAGGCCTGTTACCGGCCATTCCCTGTAACGACGCAGAAATTCAACCGAATAGGCATACATGCCAATATGGCGCTTGTGGCCGCCCGCAACCAGCCCTGCCTGCGCGTCGCCCGCGAAACCATCCCGATCCCAGGGAATTGTTGCCCGGCTGAAATAAAGTGCATGACCATCCCGGTCGAGCACCACCTTAACCACGTTGGGATTGAACAGTTCGGCACCATCACTAATCTCGGTCGCCAGTGTAGCCACACAAGCGGTATCGCAATGGTCCAGTGCCGATGCCAAGCTGCGGATCACTGCTGCGGGCACCAACGGTTCATCGCCCTGGAGGTTGACCACCAGATCGGAATCCTGCCATCCAAGGACCTCGCAGACTTCGGCAATCCTTTCGGTACCGTTGCTGTGATCCAACCGGGTTATGACCGCGGTAACCCCGTATCCCTCAACACATTCAGCGATCTCATCGCAATCGGTTGCAACAATCACCTGCTCTGCCTTTGCTTCCCTCGCCCGATCGCATACGTGAAGGATCATCGCTTTTCCGGCAATCTGCAGCAGAGGTTTTCCCGGCAGGCGACTCGATGCGTACCGGGCCGGAATTACGATCTTGAAACCAGCCACGGGTTCTGTTCCGGACCAGGTGTAGCCTCAGGAAAGCGCATCGTATTCTTCCAGTGAAAGCTTCCGAGCCTCGTCCTCCAGCATCATTGGGATATCATCGCGGATCGGGTAAGCCAAGCGATCCGCCTTGCAGATCAGTTCTCCCGCATCGCGGTCATAGCGCAATTTCCCCTTACACAAGGGACAAACAAGAATTTCTAGCAATTTTCTATTCATGCAATCGGCCTTTCAGAATCTTCAATAATTGTGTTTCAAACCCGCAGTCGAGCCGTGCTTCCACGGGTACGTGCCAGTGATGATCCCGGGCAAAGCCGAAACATTTCACGGCGTCTTTCTCGGTCATCAGAACCGGCGCCTCGTCGTTGAAACAGAGATCCGTCTCTACGAAGCTGTGATGATCTGGAAAACGGTGCACCTTGGGCCGGAGTCCCCAGGACACCAGGTGATCAAAGAACCGCTCGGGATTGCCGATTCCGGCTACCCCATGGCAAATCGAACCGGCCAGTTGTGAAAGCGGCATTTTCAGGCTCGGATGGAGATTGTTTACGGCCCGATCACCGACCAGCTTCATGCCGAACCCACCGGCCTCGGATTCACCGTTATAGACCAAAAGATCGGCGGTCCTAAGACGTGAAACGCTTTCCCGTAGGGGCCCCACCGGCAAACACAAGCCATTGCCAAATTTCCGGGCCGAGTCCACGACCACAATTTCCAGCTCGCGTCTGAGCGCGTAGTGCTGCAAGCCGTCATCTGAAATGATGATATCGCATCGCCCTGTCTGCTGGAGTTTACGCGAAGAATGAACCCGGTTCGGCCCCACCTCTACCGGACAGTCGGTCCTCCGCGAGATCAGTACAGCTTCGTCACCCACGAGCCGTGGGTCACTGTCGGGCTCGACGCTTTGAGGCCAGGCCGCCGCCATGCCGCCGTAACCGCGGCTGATGATTCCCGGCTGCCACCCATTCCGTGCCAGAAACTCCGCCAGCCAGATAACCAGCGGAGTCTTACCGGTTCCCCCGACCGTCAGGTTCCCAACCACCACCACAGGACAGTCTGGCCCGTCCGCTGCCATGAACCCGGCCGAATACAAGCCCCGTCGAACCGTCGACACTAGGCGAAACGGCCAAGCCAGTGGAAACAGATATCGAAAGTATGACGCTGGGCTGTACCACTGGCGCTCGATCCAGCTGGACAGTGCGGAAACGTTCAAGAGCCAGATCTCCGCCGCGGTTCTGCGAAGCGACTGTATGTTGCCACGGGCTGCTTCCGGTACATTCGCATCTCTCCTAGGGAGATGACTTGCGCGGGCTTTCAGTGGCAAAACTGATTCGTACCAATTCCAGCTGCCTTGCCGCGTCCAGGATACGAACCACCGCTTGGTGAGTCGCCCCCGCATCAGCCGCGATCACCAACGTGGGATTGTTGCGGTTGCGGATTGCCAGCCGGATGGCGTCTTTCAGGGCCGCCACATCCGAACCGAAAACCTTTTTCCGGTCAATAGAATAATTCTCATTGATATCAACGCTGATCTCAAGGATGTTCTGTTCCACCGGATTCTGGCCCTCTGCCCTCGGCAGTTGGAGTTGCAATTCCTTTTCCCGATTGAAGGTGGTTGTCAGCATGAAAAAAATCAGCAGCAGGAACACCACGTCGATCATCGGCGTCAGGCCGATTTCAAGATTATCGGGCTCACGATCCCTGAATTTCATTGCAGGTCATCCTCGCGGTTACCATGCAGTATCTCCACCAATTTCAGAGACTCCTCTTCCATTTTCAGCACAAGTTCCGTGACCCGCCCCTGAAAGTAGCGATAAAACATGACACTGGGTATGGCAACCGAAAGTCCTGCTGCAGTGGTAATCAGTGCTTCCGAGATCCCCCCAGCCAGGACCGCCGGATCGCCCACCCCCACTGTTGTGATCACCGAAAAAACTTTGATCATCCCCACCACAGTACCGAGAAGACCCAGCAGCGGAGTAATCGAAGCAATGGTTCCGAGTGTGTTCAGAAAGCGATCAAGATCGTGTACCACTTGGCGCCCTGTTTCCTCGATACTCTCCTTCATGACCTCACGGCCGTGCCGGTGATTGTTAAGCCCCGCGGCGAGGATCGCACCCAGCGGTGAACCGCGTCTTAACATGCGAATCTGAGCTACATCCAACTTTTTTTGTCGGTAAAGATGCCAGATTTCGGGAACCAGACTTTGAGGAAGGATACGGCTAGTCCTGAGAGCCCACAGGCGTTCGCCAATGATTCCCGTCGCCAATACAGAACAGATCATGATCGGTATCATGAGAAGACCACCGCTTTCTAGTAATTCGAACACTGTCTTCAGATCCTCTCGAAGTTTGGCGAATTCAATTCGAATTTTATTTTGTCTGTTTCATGAAGACAGGCTTTTCTGCCCCTGGATAGAACGGAGCTTCGGGAAATTGGTCGAATACAAGACCTTCGCTTGCACTATACATACACATGAGGCTGGCATAAACCAGGCGATCATGGAATGGGCCAAGCGCCGACTGCAAAGAATCTATAGCAGTATTTATTCTATACCTGAACGAAAAGCCACCGGGCCGCTGGTTACCAAGCAAGCCCTCGGCAAGCAGGGTAGCATTCTCATCAATCGGCACATTCGTTGGTCCGAACCCAGACCCATGCGATCACCAGGGCGAGCAGGCAAACCGCCGATGCCGCACAAAATACCTGCCGGGCACCAAGCTCGTCCCACAAGGCGCCACTAGCCAGGCTACCGAGCATACCGCCCAGCCCGAAGCTCATGCTGCTATACAAGGCCTGCCCTCGGCCATGACTTCCTGACGGAAAATAAGCGTGCACCAAATGAATGGCCGCCACATGCATCGAACCGAAAGTCGCCGCGTGCAGAACCTGAGCAAAAACCAGGGTCGGAAGATGATCCGCGAAAAAGGCGATCAGCACCCACCGTAACACTCCGGCCATTATACTGGCCAGCAGGATCACCCTGAGACTGAACCTTGCCAGACACCGGTGCATGTTGAAGAACAGCACAACTTCGGCAATGACGCCTAGTGACCACAACTGTCCAACCTGGCCATGGCTGTAACCGTGGTGTTCAAGGAAGATCGAATAGAATACGTAATATGGGCCGTGCGCCAGCTGCACCAGGCAGGAAACCACCAGGAACGCGATGACCTCAGTTTTCCGGAGAATCACGCCCAGGCCGGACCCCGCGTGTACACTGGCTGAGACCTGTTCCCCAGGAACCAGCATACTGGCCAGCCAGATTCCCCACATGAGCAACGCGACCACCAACGGCAGCACAGATATATCCAGCGATTCAAGCAGCCAGCCAACCCCGACCACGGTCACCACGAAGCCGATCGATCCCCACACCCGAACCTGACTGTAACCATGCGGGTCGCTTTTCAGGTAGCCCAAGGTAACCGCCTCGAACTGGGGCAGCGCAGCGTTCCAGAAAAAACTGAAAACCAGCGTCACCGCGGCCATCCAAGCAAAGCCGGTGTTCAGAAACATGGCGAGAAAGGCCAAGCTAGCCATCAACGAAGCGCTGCGGATCAGGGAGACCCGACGACCACTTTGGTCGGCAACCCAGCCCCAGATATTCGGGGCAACGATCTTTGTTCCAACCAGCACAGCCGCAAGCTGGCCAATCTGAATGGCATTGAAACCCAGCGATTTCAGGTACAGGTTCCAGTACGGAAGCAGGCTGCCAAGCGTCGAGAAATAAAGGAAGTAAAAAGCGGAAAGACGCCAGTAAGGAAGGCTCCTCATTCGTCCAACCAGGCTACACCCTCAAAATCAGGCAACCAGCTAGCCTGAGCCGAAGGCCCCATTATCGACACCTCGGCCGCAGAGTGGTCAGGTCTCAGTCCCGGCTGCCAGGGATCGGCGACATTGGGGTTTCTACGCCCTGATTCTGCCCTCGGTGACGCAGAAAATGGTCGAAAATCACGATCGCCATCATGGCTTCTGCAATCGGCGTTGCACGAATACCAACACAAGGATCGTGACGCCCCTTGGTGATGACTTCAACCGGTTTTCCCTCTATATTCACTCCTGCACCGGGCAGGCGCAAGCTGGACGTCGCTTTCAGCGCGATGCTTGCCCGAACATCCTGGCCGCTGGAAATGCCGCCCAGAATCCCCCCGGCATGGTTACTAAGGAAACCCTCGGGGGTCATTTCATCGCGAAAATCGGTCCCCTTGCAATCGATACAATCGAAACCATCTCCAATCTCGACCCCCTTGACGGCGTTGATGCTCATCAGCGCATGAGCAAGGTCAGCATCGAGCCGATCAAAGATCGGTTCACCGAGCCCCGTCGGAACGTTCTCGGCAACGACATTGATCCGCGCACCCACGGAATTGCCTTCCTTGCGCAACGAATCCATATAATTTTCAAGCTCCGGAACCCGGGCCGGGTCCGGACAAAAAAACGGGTTCTGATTGACCGACTCCCAGTCCTTGAGGTCCAGTACCAGAGGACCCAACTGTGCCAGATATCCACGGATACGGACCCCGACCAGCTGATACAGGAATTTTTTCGCGATCGCTCCTGCTGCCACCCGCATCGCCGTTTCGCGAGCCGAAGAACGACCGCCTCCACGGTAATCACGAACCCCGTATTTCTGCAGGTAGGTGTAATCGGCATGTCCGGGCCTGAAGCGATCAGCAATGTTTGAGTAATCCTTGGATCGCTGGTCTGTATTTTCGATCATTAAACCAATCGGTGTGCCGGTCGTCTTTCCCTCGAACACGCCCGATAAAATATGAACCTCATCGGCTTCGCGGCGCTGCGTGGTATGGCGCGACTTGCCGGGCCTGCGGCGGTCGAGATCAACCTGCATGTCTTCCTCGCTGAGGGCCAGCCCCGGCGGACAACCATCG
>DBZZ01000080.1:63860-64001 GCA_002311315.1 Methylococcaceae bacterium UBA1147
CAGCCCCGGCGGACAACCATCGACGATGCAGCCAATCGCGGGCCCGTGACTCTCGCCGAAAGAAGTCACTGCGAAAAGTTTTCCGATGGTATTTCCCGACATGAGTAAGGCGCTCTTTGATTCTTGATAATGTACATCCAG
>DBZZ01000072.1:0-303 GCA_002311315.1 Methylococcaceae bacterium UBA1147
ATCGATGACACCCAGGAGGCTGAAGCCTGAATCCCCCGATGGGTGGCTGTCGAGTTCGAGGTTGCGGCGACTGGCGGCGTCGATCATGATGCAGTCACTGGACTGTTCGACCCGGATTCCCTGAATGTGCGGGAGCGGACCCTGGTGCGTATCCTGGACATACTGCAACAGGGCTCCGGCAGCTCCAATGGCTGCGTGCATGGATTCGCAGCCATAGCCGCGCAGGTCACGCGTTCCGAATTGCCGGGCCAGGGTTTCCGACGCGGATTCGGCGTCGAAGTGCCACGGAGGCCTGCGCGCCAG
>DBZZ01000072.1:448-663 GCA_002311315.1 Methylococcaceae bacterium UBA1147
ACGGGCTTGAGTCGTTCCAGTTCGGCCTGAACCTGCTCCCAGTTGTCACACTCCTGCAGCGAAAACCGTCCGCCCGAAAGGTCGAGGCTGGCGATTCCATAGCAGCCTAGACGGCTGTTGACTGCGACCAGAACGTTGTCTTTACGGTCATCGAGCAGGCTCTCGTCGGTGACCGTCCCCGGGGTCACAATGCGCACGACTTTTCTTTCAACAGG
>DBZZ01000072.1:893-4755 GCA_002311315.1 Methylococcaceae bacterium UBA1147
AGAAAAGTTCGTAGAAATCACCCATCCGGTAGAAAAGAAGGCGATCCGTGTGTTCTGCCTTGATGTTCAGGTACTGGCGCATCATGGGCGTATGGGGGGCGGTGTTCGATAGCTTGCTCATCCGGAACCTAAACAGAAACTGGAATTTATTCTGTGCAAGGGGTTGTGTAATGATAGGAACCTTTCAACCGGCGTTAGGGCAAGAAACGGCCCTGGACAGGTGAAGGGAATGGATCAGGATTTATTATATTCGCTCTCGGAAAAAATCGGCAGGCTTCTTGTGGAAAGGGGTGACCTGATGGCAGCAGCCGAGTCGTGTACAGGCGGTTGGATCGCCAAGGTGATGACCGATGTTCCGGGAAGTTCGGATTGGTTTGATCGCGGATTCGTAACCTACAGCAACCAATCGAAGTCGGCATTGCTCGGCGTTTCCGATGCCATTCTTGAACGTTGCGGGGCAGTTAGTGAAGAGGTCGTTCGAGTGATGGTCTCTGGTGCGCTCGCCGCGAGCAATGCACAGGTGGCTGTCGCGGTCAGCGGGATTGCAGGGCCCGCAGGCGGAACCAAAGAGAAACCTGTAGGTACGGTCTGGTTTGCCTGGGAACGGTCAGGGCTTCCGTGTGTCAGCGTGAAGCACTGCTTGTACGGAGACCGGGAAAGCGTTCGCCGCAAGGCGGTCATAATTGCTCTCCAAGGAATTCAGGCAATTTATGCCGCCTAACCCAAAGGCGAAGCGATTATTCCTTGCCTTGTGGCCAGGTTTTGGGGTGCGAGACGGATTGCGGGAGCGCAGAGAGACCTTGTGTCCGCGTAGCGGAAGATGGGTTCCGGTCGACAACTTCCATGTAACACTGGCTTTCCTCGGCAATGTTACGTTGGAAAATATTGCACTGCTGGAAAAAAGCGTCTCTGGGATTCGTTGCGAGGGCTTCCCAATCCAGTTGGACTGGATTTGCCAAGCTCCGTCTCAGGGGATGATTTGGGCGGTTCCCGGGACGGTACCTCTCGAACTGCCGGAACTGGTTAGGAAGCTGCGAGGTGCGATCGCCGAACCTGGGCTCAGAGTCGACGCTCGCCCTTACCGGCCACATGTCACCCTGGTCAAGAAGTTTCGCGGATCCCTGCAGCCGCTTCGGGTTCATCCGCTCGGTTGGCAGGTGCGCGGTTTTGCACTGGTCGAGTCCATGCTTTGCACCGGGGGACGATCTACACGGTCCGTAGGACCTGGCCGCTGGCAGGTTGACGGGTTGCCCCGTAGCGACCGGTTACAGACGTCAGCGGGCGTGGTCTGGTCGGTTTGTCGGGCTACTTCTGCGGCCCCGGTCATGAAAAAATGGACTAGGTCGTACCGACAGGCTATGGGATAATGCACTGTTGTGTAGTGGTAATCACTTTAACGGTAAATCGAATGGACGAAAACAGGAAAAAGGCGCTTGCAGCAGCTCTGCTTCAAATTGATAAACAGTTTGGAAAAGGTTCGGTCATGAGGATGGGTGATATCTCGTCGGACGGGGATTTGGATGTCGTTTCGACCGGTTCCCTGAGCCTGGACATTGCTTTGGGCTGTGGTGGCCTGCCGAGGGGTCGTGTCGTTGAGATCTACGGGCCGGAATCTTCGGGCAAGACCACCCTGACGTTGGAAGTGATCGCGCAGGTGCAACGTTCGGGCGGTACTGCCGCGTTCGTTGACGCAGAGCATGCGCTAGATCCTGCCTACGCAAAAAAGATCGGGATCAACGTGGATGAATTGCTGATTTCCCAGCCCGATACTGGGGAACAGGCACTAGAAATCACGGACATGCTGGTTCGGTCGGGCGCGGTCGACATTATCGTGATCGACTCGGTTGCTGCGCTGACGCCGAAAGCAGAAATCGAGGGTGAGATGGGCGATTCCCATGTCGGGCTGCAGGCCAGACTGATGTCCCAGGCACTGAGGAAACTGACTGGCAACATCAAGCGTTCGAATACCCTGGTCGTCTTCATCAACCAGATTCGCATAAAGATCGGGGTCATGTTCGGAAACCCGGAAACGACAACTGGCGGGAACGCGCTCAAATTCTATGCTTCGGTCAGGCTGGATATTCGACGGATCGGCGCGATTAAGAAAGGCGACGAGGTGATTGGTAACGAGACGCGGGTCAAGGTGGTCAAGAACAAGGTTGCGCCTCCATTTCGTAAGGCCGAGTTTGAAATTCTTTACGGGGAGGGGATTTCTCGCGAAGGAGAATTGATCGATCTGGGCGTCAAGCACGGCTTTGTTCAGAAGTCTGGATCTTGGTACAGCTACGACAATAACCGGATTGGCCAGGGTAAGGAAAATGTCAAGGAATTCCTGCGTGATAACGTGGACATTGCCGAGCAGTTGGATCGGCAGATCCGTGACCAAGTGTTCGGAAACCGCCAGCTTGACCAGAAGGCGGAGGGAGGTTCCAGCTGACGGGTGACGGAAGCCCACCGGAAGCGAGTATCCGGCAGACCTGCCTGCGGCTACTGGCGCGCCGTGAACACAGTAGCGACGAGCTGAGGCGAAAACTCAGAAACCGGGATTTCGCCGATGCAGACATCGATCCGGTGCTGGAGCAGCTCCAATCGACGGGACTGCTGAACGCGGTCCGTTTCACGGAGCAGTACGTCGAGGCTAGGGCTGCAAAAGGCTTTGGCCCGGTGCGAATTGGTGCTGAACTGCTCGAACGCGGAATTGATCGCGGTCTTGTTGACGAAATGCTTGACCGATGGTCGAGTGACTGGCAAGTCGTGCTGTACAAGGTCTGGAGGAAGAAGTACTCCGGTGATCCGGGACGCGATTTCAGGGAGAGAGAAAAGCGGACCCGCTATCTCGTCCAACGCGGGTTCACGGCAGAACAAATCCGCGCTTGTATGGCAGCCGGCGATACTGAAGGGATGCAGGTGGGTACCTGACTGCCAGGAATGGTCATCCAACGGGATTTGCGGGGTTTGGCGGAACCCTGTATAAAACAGGCCGAATCATTTTTGTAGACAGTCCTTTGATCCCGGTAGCGATGGCCATCCGGGTCTGTGTATCGGGGTGGAGTGTAGAAAGCTCTTGGAAATATGACACGGTTGCAGTCGAATTTTGTAGGTATAGGCATAGTTAAGAAACGAATCTGATGGAAAAAATGTCCAGTGTGGAAGTCCGCACTGCCTTTCTCGAGTTCTTCAGCCAGCGCGGCCACCAGTGTGTACCCTCGAGCCAGCTGGTTCCCTGGAACGACCCTACCCTGCTGTTTACCAACGCCGGCATGGTCCAGTTCAAGGATACCTTCCTTGGGCACGAACGCCGGGATTACAGTCGTGCCGTGTCCAGTCAGCGGTGTGTCCGGGCCGGAGGCAAGCACAATGACCTCGAAAACGTCGGATATACCGCGCGGCATCATACCTTTTTTGAAATGCTCGGCAATTTCAGTTTCGGCGATTATTTTAAGGCCGAGGCCATCCAGTACGCCTGGGAGTTTCTGACTGATGAATTGAAAATCCCGCCTGAAAAGCTCTGGATTACGATCTACAAAGACGATAATGAGTCGGCGGCGCTCTGGTTGGACAAGATGGGTGTGGATCCCCGTCGGTTTTCCCGGCTCGGTGAAGCCAGTAATTTCTGGTCGATGGGTGATATTGGTCCCTGCGGGCCGTGCACGGAGATCTTCTACGACCATGGTGAAGGAATTCTCGGGGGACCGCCGGGTTCGCCCGATGAGGACGGTGATCGGTACATCGAATTGTGGAACCTCGTGTTCATGCAGTACGAACGCTCGGCCTCCGGTGAACTGAGCGACCTGCCCAGGCCCTCGGTAGATACCGGCATGGGGCTCGAAAGAATTGCGGCCGTGATGCAGGGAGTACACAA
>DBZZ01000072.1:4837-10736 GCA_002311315.1 Methylococcaceae bacterium UBA1147
GCCGGAACTGATGACCTGAGCAACAATTCTCTTCGCGTTATTGCGGACCATATCCGTTCATGCAGTTTTCTTATTGTAGATGGCATTCTTCCCTCCAACGAAGGTCGTGGTTACGTCCTGAGGAGGATCATCCGTCGGGCGATTCGCCACGGTTACCAATTGGGCATTGAGGGCAACTTTTTTCACCAACTGGTTGCGCCTCTGGCCGTGGAGATGGGGGAGGCCTTCCCTGAATTGGTGAAAAATCGACAACATGTCGAGAAGGCCCTGCTGCAGGAAGAAAAACGCTTTGCCGAGACTCTTGGCCAAGGCATGAAGATTCTTGAGAACTGCATGAGCGGCTTGGTCGTCAAGGAGATCCCGGGGGAAACCGTTTTCCAGCTTTATGATACCTATGGTTTTCCTGTCGACCTGACTGCCGACTTTGCTCGCGAACAAGGATTCGGAATTGATTCCGCTGGCTTTGAGACTGCCATGGAAATGCAGCGACAAAGGGCGAGGGCTGCCAGTCGCTTCCGGAAAGAAGAAGGACTGGAGACTGGGGTGGAACGTAAAACCGAGTTTGTGGGTTACGACCATCTGGTGGTGCAGGCCCGAGTGCTTTCGGTGATCAGAGACGGCAGCCCGGCTGAAAGCCTTGGGCCGGGTGAAGCCGGTGCAGTGGTATTGGATCGAACACCTTTCTACGCCGAATCCGGCGGCCAAGTTGGCGACAAAGGGCGCATTTCGACGTCCGCCGGACATTTCTTGGTCAGTGACACGGTGAAACAGGACGAAGGAGTTTACATTCATTATGGGCAAATTGAATCGGGATCCATCGATAGCGGCCAAGGCTGTGGTGCCGAGGTGGATGCGCCGACCCGTCAGGCAACTGCCCTCAACCATTCGGCAACCCATCTTGTGCATGCGGCCTTGCGCAGTGTACTGGGCAAACATGTCACCCAGAAGGGTTCGCTGGTCGATGCCGACAGACTGAGATTTGATTTTTCACATTTTCATCCCATGACCAACGAGGAAATGATCCGAGTCGAGGAAATGGTCAACGAACAGATCCAGCGTAACGCGGCGGTGAGCGTCGATATTATGGGTCGGGATGATGCGATGAATGCCGGGGCGATGGCTCTTTTCGGAGAAAAGTACGGCGATCGTGTTCGGGTTCTGAAGATTGGTGATTTTTCCACCGAGCTTTGCGGAGGCACCCACGTCAGCCGTGCCGGAGATATTGGCTATTTCAAGCTTCTCAGTGAAACTGGTGTTGCGGCTGGGATCCGTCGGATCGAGGCGGTCACTGGACGGCAGGCGGTCAGGTGGGGCATTGAAAGCGGTGGTTTGCTCGAGGGAGTCTCCGCTTCACTCAAGGGAGACCGGGGCTCGGTTATGGGCCGGGTTCAGCAATTGCTTGACCGAAACAGACAACTGGAAAAGCAAGTCGAACAGCTCAAGGATAAGCTCGCCAGTTTAGTCGGCCGGGATCTCAGCAGCCAGGCAGTAGACGTGGGCGGTGTCAAAGTTTTGGCGGTACGACTGGATGGCGTCGATTCAAAGTCGCTGCGCAACACGATGGACCAGTTAAAGAACAAGCTGGGCTCAGCAGCGATCGTGCTCGCTACGGTCAATGGTGAGAAGGTGAGCCTGATTGCCGGGGTCACGAAGGACAAGACCGACCAGATCCGAGCTGGAGATCTGGTGAACGTGGTTGCTGCGAGAGTCGGGGGCCGGGGTGGCGGACGCCCTGACATGGCCCAGGCAGGTGGTAACTTACCGGGGAAATTGAATGCTGCGCTAGATGGTGTCAGTGATTGGGTCCGGGAGCAACTGCGGTAGCGGCGTTTTAAACAGATTCAGGAATACAGCGAAGATGGGATTATACGTATACAAGTTTGGCGGAACCTCGGTAGGGACTGCCGAACGAATCAGGGCCGTGGCCGGCAAGGTACTTGCGGCACGCGAAAGAGGGGACGATATCGTTGTGGTTGTTTCGGCCATGAGTGGCGAAACCAACCGCCTGGTGGCATTAGCCCAAGAGATGCAGGAAGAGCCCGAACCGAGAGAAATGGATGTCTTGTTGTCGACCGGAGAGCAAGTGACTATTGCCTTGTTGTGCATGGCATTGCGGGATAAGGGGATGTTGGCTGTTTCCTACACTGGCGGCCAGGTGAGAATTCTTACCGATGATTCGCACACCAAGGCGCGTATTCAGGAAATCGACAATGAGCGAATTCACAGTGACCTGTCGGCAGGGAAGGTGGTTGTGGTAGCGGGGTTTCAGGGAGTAACTGAGTCGGGCAGTATATCGACCCTGGGCCGGGGTGGTTCGGATACTACCGCCGTGGCGCTGGCGGCCGTTTTGGAAGCGTCCGAATGTCACATCTACACGGATGTTGATGGGGTTTATACCACCGACCCGCGCATCGAACCCCGGGCACGCCGGCTTGAACGAATAACTTTCGAAGAAATGCTGGAGATGGCGAGCCTCGGATCCAAGGTTCTGCAAACCCGCGCGGTCGAATTTGCAGGTAAATACAATGTACCCCTAAGAGTGTTGTCCTCGTTCAGCGACGGAGAGGGCACTTTGATCACCTACGAGGAATCGGAAATGGAAAAAGCCCTGGTTTCGGGTATCGCATTTAATCGGGATGAGGCGAAAGTTACCATCGAAGGCATTCCGGATCGGCCGGGAGTCGCTTCCAGCATTCTAAGCCCGGTAGCTGATGCCAACATTGAAATCGACATGATCATCCAGAACGTTGCCGCGGACGGAACCGCGGATTTTACCTTCACGGTGCATCGAAATGATTACCGAAAGGCCTACGAAATCCTGTCGTCAACCTGTCGTCAACTCGGGGCGAGAAAAGTCTCTGGCGACGAACAGATCGTCAAGATTTCGCTGGTTGGGGTCGGCATGCGCTCCCACGCGGGGATTGCGAGTACCATGTTCAGGGCTCTTGCTGAAGAAGGCATCAACATCATGATGATCTCGACATCCGAGATCAAGATCTCTGTCGTGGTCAACGAGAAATACCTGGAGTTGGCGGTGCGCACGCTGCATAAGGCTTTTGATCTGAGCGAAGCTGGGTAGCTTGTGCGGGCGAGAAGTGGTTCTTCCGGGTGTCTTTCAATCAGGGTTCGGAAGAACCATCTAAATGAGCATTTTGGCAAGTACAGCGAGGGTTCGTTAACCCGCTTGGACCCATTGCAGGAACAACAGGCGGAGAAGTGAGCGATTCTCGAGTTTGGCGGCTGGTCGTTGAATGTGTGCAGGTCTCTACCTTGGAATGGTTATCGGTGTACGATACTTTGATCTGTAAGATGAGGTCGAATTCCAGCCGCTTGCTTGGTGTTTTGGATTAAGTTTTTAGGGCTGGGTTGTCCATAGTTGGCCATAGTAGAAGGGTAATATCCAAAGTGCGTGGACTTGATATGTCAGTAATTGCATGTATGCTGAACCTTGGCATTCTTTTAAAGAATTAGACGGAGTGAGCAGATGTTGATATTGACTAGGAGGGTTGGTGAGACTCTCATGATTGGTGAAGAAGTAACTGTTACTGTTCTCGGTATAAAAGGGACCCAGGTTCGGATCGGAGTGAACGCGCCTAAGGAAATCGGGGTACACAGGGAAGAAATCTACGAGAAAATCAAGGCTGAAAAGGTCATGGCGAGTGAGGCGCAGGCCTGACAAGACACCACCCCTTCATTTCTGTACAATCCGCTCTTCCTGCTGGGTTCACCCAACGGGACGTAGCGCCGAGGATTCATTGAATTTCGGAGAGATGGCCGAGCGGCTGAAGGCGCTCCCCTGCTAAGGGAGTATGGGTTAATAGCTCATCGAGGGTTCGAATCCCTCTCTCTCCGCCATTTCACCCCATTAATCTAGTAGCTAAACTGGTTGTTTTCCGTTTTTGGTCATTGACGGCCGTACTCTAGGGCTGACTATCCTGCCGCGTTACTTTTCAACCATTCATATCCGGTTTCTGCCGCGGCTATCCAACGTCACCCCACCCGTAATTTTAGGGGTTTTCCGAGTGCGTCATCAGAGTGTCGGTTGCTCCGCTGTTAGTCATTGATTCTTGCAACGCCAATCATCCATAGTGCAACCGCGAGGGCTTGCTCAAATTTGCAGCACCATACGGACGCTACCTTCATGATTCGGCAATCATCTTTTGTCCGATAATTTGCTATGGATATTCCTTTATCGAACAGGCAGCGTTAGTGTTGGACCGGAAAATTTGGTTTGACCTGACTGTAAATCAAACAACTGATTTAACAACATAAAGGTTGTCTTGGAGTGCAGATCGTTGTCTTCAATATAAAACCAGTGGTTACGGTAGGGAATCGCCAGGTAGGCAGTTTTAGGACGCTCCTGGCTGGATAAGACCTTGAACGATGATCCGGCGGGGGTGTTTCCCCAGTCGAATGCGTCACCTTGTGCTGTTTTGGTTATAGTCACCAGTCCTGCGTCGATATGTTTCTTTGGCACTGTGATATTGTGCGCCAGATAAAACATAACGCTCAAAATGGAGCGGGTGCGGATGGTCAGTTGATTCTGTTTCTGTGCCAGGAAGTTGGTATTCAGATTAACCAGCGCTAAACGGTTTTTTGAAATCTTGAAATTGAGCATTTTTCCGAGGGTGTTCAGTTGGTCAAGCTGTGTTTTATTTCTGGCCTTAAACAGAATACTGATTCCTTCATTGTTTTTATCAGGTCCCATTTCGATGTTTCTCTGAGCGATAAGGTTGTGGAGTAAATGCAGCATTTCCTTGAATTTCCGATAGAGCGGCTCGTTTTTCGGCGTGGGGCCGGAGGCTGTCCGCGCGTTGTAAAGCTGATTGATGCGCTCGATACATAAGCCAAACACCCGTTCGATGTGCCAGCCGGATTGGGCAAGCACCAAAATAGCCGGGAGAGAAATCGGGGATAAGACATTCTTCAAAAAGTCCTCACCCTGAAGCGGTTGGTAGGAAACGGTCGGTTTATCGGTGTAACCGATACCGAAAGATGGTTTAATCAGATTGCCACCTGGGGCCAGATCGAAACTGGGGCCAAACCCAAGGTCTCCGGAAAAACTCATGGCCGCCGTGATGCTGCTTACCTTTAGGAAATAGGGTTCTTCTCGATATTTCAATCGAACCAAGTTGAGCAACATTTGCTGTTGCAAGGTGTTAGCAATCGCGTTGTTGTAGCCTGGGTGAGTTCTCTTAATGGCATCAGGTCCGAATGTCGATTGGCAGGCCGACAACATCAACGCAGCAAGAATTATTAAAAAAGGTCCGATTTTACGCATGTTTGATATCGCTTCTTTTTCGGAGTCCAGACCTATCCCACGAGATTCAGTCGAGCCTTGATCTTTAAGAACAACTGGAACTGTCATTCAATGCGGATGGTAGAAATCTTGACGGTGTCTTTGAGGATCAGGTTTGGCGGTCTGGCGAGACAATCCGGATTCAACTTGACAATTACCGGTTACAATCACACAATACGCCGCTTATATTATGCGCCCGTAGCTCAGCTGGATAGAGTACCTGGCTACGAACCAGGCGGTCGGGAGTTCGAATCTCTCCGGGCGCGCCATAATTATCAATGAGTTAATTCTTTCTTCTTCTCGCTCATTGTCCTGTTTCCCGTAGACCCCTCTTTCTGCACCCACACTGCACCCACATTTTTAAACGTTAGTGGGGTTCTCCGCTAAACGGGTCGGCTATAACACGGAAGCTCCAGGCACGCAGTAGAACCAGCCTACATTGGCTTGGGGTCGCGTGTCACCCTGATTTCAATGTCCGGGTACAATTCTCTCGGGCTTTTCAACGTCGGTTTATCCAACCCGTGCAGTTTAGCCAACGCCCAGGTTGCCCCAACTGCTGCAGCGGCATGACCCGTCTGCATCGCCAGGCCATATGCGTCC
>DBZZ01000072.1:10794-11509 GCA_002311315.1 Methylococcaceae bacterium UBA1147
GTCAGCGAAGCGACAGTAATGTCGTGACGGTTCCGGCCTTCTTCCAGTAATCCCCCGATTCTTGCTGCAACTTTGCTGTTGTCGATCAATTCTTTTGCTCTCCTTCCAACGTTCTCTTTCTTCATTCTTGAACAATCGTAACTCTGCCGATAGGCTTCCGAAGCATTCCCGGTTGATATGAATTGCTGACAGAATTTCTCTTGCTTGGGTGTGAGTGGATAGGGCATGACAACCTGGATCTGGATAACGTTGGTTTAGACCGGAGAGAATCGAGAACTGTTCATCCATCTGTTCTGGCAGTACCTCACCCGATGGCACGGCTGGCTACATGGTGCGTCGTAGTCCATGCCATCAGCAACCAGTTCGAGGCTACATACCGGCGTGGTGATCTGTTTGAGAAACGCCGGGTGTTGGTGGAGTGGTCGGCCGACTACCTGGCGCAACAAGAATGAGTACCTAACGCTCAGCGCATCACGCGAAGAGTCAAAAACGCTCTAATCACACTAACCCAAGGTCATACTGGATGGCCAGCATCTCACCATCGGCACTTCCAGGGACACCGATCAGGTCGATTGAATTTGCTGTTACCAGGTTCGCGGTGAGTGTCGTGTTGGCGGCCAAAGCCAATAGTGATGATTTGGTATACGTTCCGTTATCCAAGTAATTCGCATAAATGGCTTGTTCTAAACTATTAGGCGATCTACCAACTACATTT
>DBZZ01000072.1:11800-12001 GCA_002311315.1 Methylococcaceae bacterium UBA1147
TTGTGCAGCGGAGCCTTGAATCACTAATTGATCATCAGAATTTAATGAGAAAGAAGCATTGTTACTGGAAAGTGAATAGTCAACGCGATCAACCCCGGCACCGCCATCAATTGCGCCATAGCCAGAAAAGCTATCCAATACGTCATTACCTGATGAGCCATAAATAGTTAATTGTGTTTCATCAACATCGGTAACATTTAT
>DBZZ01000072.1:12087-12432 GCA_002311315.1 Methylococcaceae bacterium UBA1147
TTCATCAACATCGGTAACATTTATAGTAAAAGTTTCGCTATAAGACAGATCACCTATATCAGTGGCTGACAGTTCAACAGATAATTGATTCTTGGTTTCATAATCCGCGGCTTTACCAGAAGCCAGATGTAACATGTTACTAACAATTGCAAACATCTCGGCGTCAGTTCCACCGACAATGCTATAAGATAAAGCATCGTTCTCTGGATCGGTGCCACTCAGATTACCAATATGGGAGCCAGATGAACCTTCTGAAACACTAAAACTATCTAATGTAATATCTGTCGGTAGAGTATTTAGATACGTTCTTCCTTCGTCTTCTCCATGACGGACATAGTGGTCTAA
>DBZZ01000072.1:12482-12666 GCA_002311315.1 Methylococcaceae bacterium UBA1147
TCCATGACGGACATAGTGGTCTAAGGCACGCTCTGTATCATCACCAAATGCTGCCTTTAAATCAGAGTATTTATTCAGGTAATACTGCGCATCAAATGAGTCACGAAGCTCGTTCATTTCTTGGGTAATTAATGCTTCAGCTTCATTTACATCTGTTCGCCCCTCATCTTTCCCATATCGAACG
>DBZZ01000056.1 GCA_002311315.1 Methylococcaceae bacterium UBA1147
CATGTAGTGGTCTAGTTTCGATATAGTTCCATCAATAGTCACGGATTCATGCACCATCGCCGAATTGAAACGTCCTTTTTTTCTGTCGAACAAGCGAATCGTGTAGTCGGGATATAGGCCGCATCCTCTGATGAACTTGCCGAAGAATCGATTCAGTCTTGCAACGAGATAGCCGTCGAACCGGGGGTTCTGCAGGGTTTTCGTGATTGAAGTTTGCAAGGATGGTGTGATTCTTTCATCTGCGTCGAGAATAAATACCCAGTCATGGGCGGCAAGTTCCACTGCGCGTTGCTTTTGAGGCCCAAAGCCCAGCCACCCCTGGTATTCAATCCTGGCGCCAGCTTGGATTGCTATTTCACAGGTCTGGTCCGTTGAACCACTGTCAACAACCAGCACCTCGTCGGCGAAAGCTGCGGATCGAACGGCACCGCCGATCTTGCGTTCTTCGTTTTTCGTGATGATAACGATCGAGAGTTTATGCATAGTAATCCAGAAACCATTTGGCAAACCGTTGAATCCCTTCAGTCACCGTTGTCGCCGGTTTGTAGCCAAAGTTGTTGATCAGATCCTGCACGTCGGCGTAGGTATCGAGAATGTCGCCGGGCTGCATGGGTAACAGATCCTTCCGAGCTTTTATACCCAGTGCATTTTCCAAGGCTTTAATGTAATCCATCAGTTCAACCGGGCTATTGTTGCCAATATTGTATAGCCGCCAAGGTGCCAAGCTGGAACCTGGATCGGGGTGGCTGGCATCCCATTCTGCATTGGCTGAGGCGGGGCGGTCCAGGACTCTGATGATGCCCTCCACGATATCGTCGACATAGGTAAAGTCCCGACGATGTTTGCCATGGTTGAAGACCTTGATGGGTTCACCAGAAACCATGGCTCGGGCAAACTTTTGCAAGGCCATATCGGGCCGGTCCCAGGGGCCGTACACCGTAAAGAACCGGAGCCCGGTGGTTGGGAGTTGATAAAGATGGCTATAACTGTGAGCCATCAATTCGTTTGCTTTTTTGTTGCCGCGTAAAGGCTGACTGGGTGATCGACGTTGTGATGGACTGAAAACGGCATTCTGGTATTAGAGCCATAAACGGAGCTGCTGGAGGCGTATACCAGGTGCTCTATCCTGTTATGCTGGCATCCCTCGAGTACATGCCCGAAACCAACCAGGTTGGAATTCAGGTAGGCAAGTGGATTCTCCAGCGAATAACGGACTCCTACCTGCGCAGCCAGGTTGACTACCCGCTGGAATCGCTGGGACTTGAACAATGCCTCCATTGAATTCTGATTTTCGAGACTGATGAGTTGGTGGGTGTAGCAATCATGGTCGAACTGCCTCGAGAGACGTGCTTCCTTAAGCGCCGGATCGTAGTAATCGTTATGGTTGTCGATGCCGACCACTTCATCTCCTCGTTCAAGAAGACGCAGGGTCAATGCAGAACCAATAAAACCGGCAGCGCCGGTAACCAGGATTTTCATCGTCTTGTAGTCTTAATCGTCTCCGAATAGGTCCCGGGTATAGACCTTGGCCTGAACATCGCTGATTTCATCAGCCCAGCGATTGGAAACAATCACATCGGACAAGGCCTTGAATTCATCCAGGTCAGTTACTAATCGGGAATTAAAAAAATGTGTTCCCTGGAGCATTGGTTCGTAAATTACGACCTTGATCCCCTTGGATTTTATGCGTTTCATAATGCCTTGAATGGAAGAAGCCCTGATGTTGTCCGAGCCGCTTTTCATGACAAGCCGGTAGATACCGACGACCTTCGGGTTTTTTCTGACGATGGAGTCGGCGATAAAGTCTTTTCGGGTAGTATTGGCATCAACGATGGCACTAATCAGGTTGTTGGGCACGTCTCGGTAGTTTGCGCGTAATTGCTTAACATCTTTGGGTAGGCAATAACCGCCGTAGCCAAAGGAAGGGTTGTGATAGTGGTTGCCGATCCTGGGATCTAGTCCCACGCCTTGGATGATCTCCTTTGTATTGAGATCGTGGGTTTCGGCGTAGGTGTCCAGTTCATTGAAGTAGGCGACCCGCATGGCAAGGTAGGTATTTGCGAAAAGCTTGATCGCCTCTGCCTCGGTCGAGTTGGTAAGGAGCAGAGGAATATCCTTTTTTAGCGCACCTTGAATCAACAGGTTTGCGAACTCCCTGGCCCTGTCAGACTTTTCACCGATGACTATCCGGGAAGGGTAGAGGTTGTCGTAAAGAGCCCTGCCTTCCCTCAGGAATTCGGGTGAAAAGAGGATGTTGCCACACTCTAGTTGTTCCTTGAGGCGTTCAGTGAATCCGACCGGGATGGTGGATTTGATCACGATAATGGCTTGAGGGTTGATGGTTAGAACATCCCGAATGACCGATTCCACCGATTGGGTATTGAAATAGTTGGTTTCTGTATCGTAATCGGTCGGTGTTGAAACAATCACGAAGCGGGATCCACGATAGGCTTCCCCTTTGTCGGTGGTTGCCCGAAAATCGAGGTCCTTGTGCTGAAGAAAGTCTTCGATTTCGGCGTCAACAATTGGGGATAGCCCCTTGTTCAGCAATTCCACTTTTTCCCGGATCAGGTCCAGCGCAACGACTTCATTGTGCTGAGCGAGTAGCATGGCGTTGGAAAGGCCAACGTATCCGGTGCCGGCAATGGCGATCTTCAT
>DBZZ01000052.1:0-9973 GCA_002311315.1 Methylococcaceae bacterium UBA1147
ATCAGCAGTCCTAGTTGTCGTTCTTGAGAATAGATGCCTTTTCGATCACGATATGGGTCTCGGGAACGTCCTGGTGCCCGCTGCGCGATCCGGTGGCTACCTTTTCCATCTGCTCCACCACCGCCAATCCATCAATCACTGATCCAAAGACGGCATAGCCCCAGCCGGGCGGCGTTGGAGAGCTGTGATCGAGAAACCCGTTGTCTGCGCAATTGATGAAGAACTGGGAGGTGGCGGAGTCAGGGATGGAGGTCCTTGCCATTGCGACTGATCCGCGCAGGTTCTTCAGGCCGTTGTCGGCCTCGTTCTTGATCGGGGGCTGGGTATCCTTTTGAACGAACTCGGTGTCAAAGCCGCCGCCCTGTGCCATGAAGCCGGGAATGATCCGGTGGAAGATCGTTCCCTCGTAGAAACCGGATTCGACGTAATCAAGAAAATTCTGGCTGGTGATCGGGGCTTTTTCGGGATTTAGTTCGATGACAATGTCACCGAGGGATGTTTGCAGTTTTACTTTTGGGTTGGACATGTGCAGGTTCTCGGCAATGCTTGGAGTGGAAAATAGGATAAGCCAGAATAAAGGGATTAGGAAAAAACGCATGATGAGTCCTTGTGGCCGATACCGCGCGCATTTTAAGACTTTTATGACTGATTATAAAGAATCAGAGTCGAGGACCTGTTACAGGCCCGGGCCCAACTCCTGGCTTCGGCTGATTCAGGTGTCTCCAGAGGAAGTAGCAATCTTTGTCGAATCTTTGTTGTTTTCCATGCATTCCGTTACTATTCTGCGCGCTATCGGCAGGCTTTTGCCTGATTACGGGTCTGAATTTGGTGTTACACCAGTCGGGACTGGTTAATGATCAGGGTTCCCTTGTCTCAATAAACTATCGCATCTAGATGCTGAAAATATACAACACTCTCTTGCGCAAAAAGCAGGAATTCAAGTCGCTTGTTACGGGCCAGGTCGGAATGTATGTCTGCGGAATGACGGTCTACGATTACTGCCACATTGGCCATGCCCGGGTGATGATAGTGTTTGACGTGGTTGCCCGCTATTTCCGCCAAGCCGGCTATCAACTCACCTACGTTCGGAACGTTACTGACATCGACGACAAGATCATCGCCCGGGCCGCTCAAACGGGTGAGTCCATCGGGGATCTGACTGCCCGCTACATCAACGCAATGCACGAAGATGAAACCGCGCTAAACATTCTACCACCCGACGTTGAACCCCGGGCGACCCGTTCGATTGACGATATCATTTCGATGATCCAGTCACTGATCAACAAGGGTTACGCCTATCAAGGGAGCAACGGAGACATTTTTTACTCGGTATCGCGGTTCGGAAATTATGGAAGGTTGTCGGGGAAAAACCCGGGTGAACTCAGGGCCGGAGAACGCGTGGATGTCGATCAGGCAAAAAAAGACCCGCTGGATTTCGTACTCTGGAAAACGGCCAAACCGGGTGAACCGGCCTGGGAATCTCCGTGGGGAGAAGGCCGGCCGGGATGGCATATCGAATGCTCGGCCATGTCGACCCGATGTCTGGGCAATCATTTTGACATTCACGGGGGAGGCATGGATCTCCAGTTTCCTCACCATGAGAACGAGATCGCGCAGTCCGAAGGAGCAACCGGTACCTGCTTCGTAAATTTCTGGATGCATAACGGCTTTGTCCGCATAAACGAAGAAAAGATGTCTAAGTCGCTGGGCAACTTTTTCACGGTCAGGGAAGTGCTCGAGCGTTACCGCGGCGAAGTTATCCGCTTTTTTATCCTTTCCAGTCAGTATCGAAGTCCGTTGAACTATTCCGACGACCAGTTGGACGTTGCGGCGGCGAGCTTAAACCGGCTTTATACCTCATTACGCGGCTTCGATTTGGCCGCCGAATCGAAACATCAAGAGTCTGGATATCGAAGCCGTTTCAACACTGCGATGGAGGATGACTTCAATACCCCGGTTGCAATGTCAGTACTGTTCGAGCTTGCGCGGGAAATCAATCGCAGCAGGCCAGAAGATCCGATCGCGGCGAGTCGAATGGCGGACCTGCTGAAAGAGTTGGGCGGAGTACTGGGTATTTTGCAGGAAGATCCCGAGCAATACCTGAAGTCCGGCTCGGCTTTTAGCGTTGGGCTGTCCGATGACGACGTTGTAAAACTGGTTCAACGCCGTCTTGACGCAAGGCAGGACAAAAACTGGACGGAAGCCGACAGGATTAGGAACGAGTTGAAGGAACAGGGTGTTATCTTGGAGGATGGTGCCGGTTCTACGACCTGGCGCCGAGGCTGAACCGCAGGAAAACAGGGCAGCAGGGTAACGGGAACAACAAGCCCGCGGTCTTTCCTTGCCATCTGTTTCCAAATAACGATGGCCTGAACGGCCAGTCAGCCCACATTCGTGTCGTGAGGCTTAATGGCAGTTGCGGGTGTGTGGAACGGACCGATACGCAGCCTCCTGGGCGGTGAAGAAATTCGCCATGCGGAGCAAGTCATCGAAGCATTCGATCACAACGTCCGGTCGATGGGGGTTGCGCGCGGTTTCGGGAAAAATCCGGTCGATCCAGTCCGTGCTCCAGTTGGCACCGTTGTAGAATACAGCGGTGACCCCGGCACGTTTGGCAGCGATGACGTCAGCGCTACTGTCGCCGATATACCAGCAACGGGTTCCAGGTGTTTCGCCCAGGTTGTGAACAGCCTTCAGAATCGTGTCGGGGGCCGGCTTACGTCTGAGGACATCGTCGCCACAGACCATGGTATCGAAAAGATCCAGCCATCCCTTGCCGTCGATGCAGCCAACCTCATATTCCATGAACTCTCGCTTCCGGTTGGATAGGATCCCGATAGCGATGCCCATGGCTTTCAGATGGGTCAGCATCGATCGGATTCCGTCTTCGTTCGGCCGGACCTTCAAGCAATAACTCCCGTAGCGGGCATCGAAAGCAGCGTGGGCAATGCGCTTTGCTTCGTCGTCCCGGCCGAAAAGGATTTCGAAAATATCGGTACGGGAAATCTTCCCGACCTGTTCGAGCGTCGTTTCAAGACGCGCGTTTTCAAGGACAGATTTCACCACCTTTGCATCTTGCACACTCCGGCTCTCTTTGGTTTTGACCAACCGCTCGATCAGGTTCAGTGCGGCTAGTTTCGGCATTACCTCATTGAGTGCCTGATACATTCCGTCGCGGGTATCGGCCAGTGTGGCGTGCCAGTCAAACAACACGATATCGGGGCTGGCGTGGGGAAAGTTGCTCAGAGCCATGAATGATTGCCCCTCCGAGTTTAGTTAATAGTTTAGATTTGGGCTGTTGCGAAAAGGTTCCCTAGGCGGGTACGGAATACGACTGCACAATGAAGAAAACTGGAGTTCCCTTAACGGACTGGAGACGGGTTTACCGGCAGGGCAGAAAAAGCTGGGGCGCTAGCACCCAGGCTTAGGAGGCGATCCTCGGAAAGGGGGAATTTAGGGATTCCTGACAATGACCTGCTGGCAGCTCCGAGCGCAGGGGATCGTAATTTTCCGCCATGCGGATTCGGCGAGCCGGGGACGGGTGACCAAAGAAAAGAAATTCGACCCACTTGCTTGGAAGGACGTTGGACAGATTCGATTGGGAAATTCGAACCCGCGTCTCGACAAAGGTTCGGGGGTCCCCTGTCAGTTCGAGTGCGGTCCAATCGGCTTCAGCTTCAACTTGCCGTGAGATCATGTTGGATGGCACCAGGGCAACGAACATCAGGAGCACGTAGATGGCGTAGGCGGGGACGGCGAGGGCCGGATCCCCTCTGGAGCGTATGCCGTTTAGCGGTCGATCGACCAGTCTACGCAATAGCCGATCCGCGAACACGAGTCCGATAAAAAGGCCGAGGATACCGAAGGACAGGCCCTGCCGAATGTGGTTTCCCTTCCAGTGACCGAGTTCATGGGCGAACACCATCGCTACTTCTTCATCACTGAATTTCTCGATCAGATTATCGTAAAGTACGATTCGCCGGGTTGCGCCGATTCCAGTGAAATAAGCATTTACTGAACTGGACCGTCGGCTGGCATTCGCCACCAGTACTTTGTCCGCAACCAGGCCGGCGCAGCTGGCCATTGCGACCAGCCGATTTTCTAGGGCCTTGTTATCTAGGGGGCGGAATTGGTAGTACAGAGGATCGATCAGGAGCGGAGCTAGGATTGTTAGCACCACCGCCAGCAATCCCGTGACCACAGTTGCAATCACGGTCCATGCCCGCGGGAAAAGCGCAAAAAGGCCAAGCAAAAGCAGGCCGACAATAAGCACCATGCTGCCGGTGACCAAAAAGCTCTTTGTCCAGTCGGTCAGGTAAAGCTGTAGGGTGTCGTGGCGCAAGCCGTAGGACAGAGCGTGATGGTAGCGGACAACGGAGAATGGTAGGCGCAGTAATGCCAACGCGACGTAAATAGATCCAAGGATTAAGACCCTAGCTAGCCACGGCCTGCCACCGGCGATCTCGACCGCCTTCCTGCCCCATTGTCCAAGCGTGCCCCTGACCAGCAGCAACAGGAAGCTCAGTAGCAAGGTGGTCTGGAGCAGGAATAGTTGCAGACGGTATTGATGATATTCCGCGGACCTTGACAGGAAGTCCGGGTCGAAATGGCGTGAGGCCAAGACCGCCAGTTCTTCTGCTTCCGTGGCGAGGACTGCAGGAGCAAAAACCGTTGCGGCCAGCAAAAAACAATTGAGCCCTGCTTTTCCCGGCCAGCCGGGTCTCTTCCCGACCGCAATCCATCGCTCGGTTGTAGAACCATCTAGGGACCAGCGAATCACTTGCTGAATTTATCCTAACTAGGATTTGAAAATCAGCCAATGCAGACCCACACCGGCGAGGATGGAGCTCAGCACGACCAAGGAATCAAGGGACCAGAAACCAAGGCTAGCAACCGCGGGTCCTGGACAGTACCCAGTCATTCCCCATCCTGTTCCAAACAAGGCCGCGCCGGTTACTAGTTTTCTGTCGATGTCGGTACGTGTGGGGATATCGAAGCGCTCGGCTGCCACCGGGGTGGTGCGGCGCAGGATGAGTCTGAAACAGACAAGTGTGACCGCAAGAGCCGCTGCCATCACTAACGCAAGGCTCGGATCCCAGAATCCCGTGACGTCTAGGAAATCGGTGACCTTGACGGGATCGATCATCCGGGAAACGGCCAGGCCCAAGCCGAAAACAAACCCGGATAAAGGAGCGATCAGCAGAGGCATCATGACCAAAGGCCGAAGACGTGCCTGGCTAGATATACTGAAATACCGCCGAATGCCATGAAAACCAGGGTCGCGACAATCGAACGCGGAGAATGGCGTGCAAGCCCACAAACCCCATGTCCGCTTGTACAGCCGCTACCGAGCCGGGTGCCAAAACCGACAAGTAGTCCTCCGATGATCAGCAAGGGCAGAGGATAGCCTGTTCGTGCTTCGCTCAGATCACCACCGAAGTGTTGGTAAAGGCTTGCGCCAGCCACCATTCCTGCTAGGAACAAAAGCCGCCACCACCGTTCCTGCCGTCGCAAGAATAGGCTGCCGGCGAGAATCCCGCTGATCCCGGCGATGCGCCCGTTGAACAAGAGTAGCAGACTGGCCGCCAGGCCGATCAGGGCGCCTCCAGTCAGCGCACTGACGGGGCTAAAGTTCTCCACGCCTCAGGCCTCCGCAAGAAAGTTGTCAGATTTGGTCCCGAACCCTGAATATGTTTCCGGGAGAGAACGGCTAATTAGCGACAAACCAGAACGACATGGTTCGCCCGACCGTGCCAATGCTTACCCTGCATGCCGCTGGGAGAGAAAGTCGGGGACTCAGGCCGGATGCAATCGCGATCATTCCTGTCTCTTCATTACGGTTTCGTCATCGATCACCAATGAGGTGACTCCCTTGTACATCTCGTAAGTGCAAACCGCGGTTCGGAAGTCTTTCTTGTGGCTTTCCCAGGTCATGACCATCTTTACGGAAGCCCAACCTTCTCTTTTGGTCGGGGAGTGGACCCACCTTCCGACATGCTCGTGGATCAGCCCGCGGCAACGTTTCAGCGCGTCACCTCTAAGATCCGCCTCGAGTAGCGCCGACGGTTTGTTAGCACCGGCGTGCGCGCCTTGCCAGCCCAGGGTTATCATGGCCGCGGTGATGACAAAAGCAAACCGCAAGACCCCGTTCATGGACTTATTCATTCTGGTTTCCTCGATCTAAAAAACTGAAAGTCTAACCAATGTGAAGCATCAAGCAAAGCAAAAAGCGTGATTCCGAACCGGCTTTTCAGCGTTGATGGTCATGCCTAGTTAGGGGCATGATCGGAATGCCAGTTTTATCGACTTCGAGACAAGATCTGACTGGTACCTGGAAATCCCCAACGATCGATAGATCTACACTCCCGAGGCCGGAGGGTTATCCGGGGGGCAGAGATACCCCGGGTGAGGAGGTCTAGGGTGATGGATCAAGGTGCTAGCCGTTGTTTCAAGAACTCGACAATTTTGCTCAGTGGAACCTCAGTGACATCCTTATCCCGGCGGGTTTTGTATTCGACGGTAGCGGAATCAAGGCCCCGGTCACCGAGGACCACCCGGTGCGGAATTCCGATCAGTTCAATATCGGCAAACATGAAACCGGCACGCACCTTTCGATCGTCAAAAAGGACATCAATGCCGGCGTCAAGCATTTCTTGGTAGAGTTTTTCGACGGCGGTTCTCAATCGCTCCGACTTGTGCATGTTCATGGGCAGCAAGGCGACCTGAAACGGCGCGATGGCGGCTGGCCAGATAATCCCATACTGGTCGTGATTTTGCTCGATGGCCGCCGCAATTACCCGGGTGACGCCGATGCCGTAACAGCCCATGGTCATGGCCCGGCTGCGTCCTCCTTCGTCCAGGACGACGGCATTCATTGCTTCACTGTATTTTTTCCCGAGTTGGAAGATATGACCGACCTCGATGCCACGGGCGATTTTCAGACTGCCTTCTCCGTCGGGGCTTGGGTCGCCTTCCTTGACCTGCCGAATATCTTCTATACTGTTTGGCAACGGCAGATCGCGTTCCCAGTTGACCCCGGTCAGGTGTTGTCCATCCCGGTTGGCGCCGCAAATGAAATCGGCGACGTTGACCGCCGAGCGGTCTGCAATCACCGGGATATCCAGCCCGACGGGACCAATTGAACCGGCGGAGCAACCTGCGACCGCCTGGATCTCTTCGTTGCTGGCGAATTCCAGGGGAGATGCAACCAGGTCCAGTTTCTCCGCCTTGATTGTGTTCAGTTCGTGGTCACCGCGCAGTAGCAGGGCAACGACCGATTCCTCTGTGGATTTAACCAGTAGTGTCTTGATGCACTGTTCAGACGCCACGCCCAGGAATTCGCTGATCTGTTCGATGCTGTGCTGCCCAGGAGTTGCGATACTTTGCATTGTTGCCGAGGGGTCGTCTCGGCTGCCGATGGCGACCGCTTCTGCTAGTTCCACGTTTGCCGCGTACTTGCTTCTGGTCGAAAAGGCGATGGTGTCCTCACCGGATTCGGCAAGCACATGGAATTCGTGGGAAAGATTTCCGCCGATCGCTCCGGAATCGGCCAGCACCGGCCGAAATTCGAGCCCGAGCCGGGAAAAGATTCGGCAATAAGCTTCATGCATCTTTTCATAGGTGGCATCAAGCGATTGATGATCGAGATGAAACGAGTAGGCATCCTTCATGATGAATTCGCGGGCTCGCATGATTCCAAAGCGGGGCCGGATCTCGTCACGGAACTTGGTTTGGATTTGGTAGAAATTAACCGGCAGTTGCTTGTAGCTCTTGATTTCGCCGCGTGCGAGGGCGGTGATGATTTCTTCGTGGGTCGGTCCCAGGCAGAATTCCCGGCCATGTCGATCATGGAACCGGGCAAGCTCCGGACCGTAATGTTCCCAACGCCCCGATTCCTGCCATAGTTCCGCCGGTTGCACCGCGGGCATCAGAACCTCTAGAGCACCGGCACGATTCATTTCCTCACGGATCACGGCTTCGACCTTGTGCAGGATACGGATTCCCATCGGCAGCCAGTTGTACAGACCAGCGGCCAGTTTTCGGATCAGGCCAGCCCGCAACATCAGCTGATGGCTTGCGATTTCGGCATCCGCCGGGGATTCTTTCAGGGTATAAAGTGGAAAATTTAGTGTACGCATTTACTCAGTGGTCTGTTATCTGGGGTCGCGGCCTGGAATACCCGCCATGCCTGCCGGGATCGGTATATAATGCCCTGAACCTCCACGTTGCGGGGCAGCCGTTTCGATCGCAGTCAGGTTGACAAGGCATCGGATCCTGAAAGCGGGGCAGTTTACACTATTCTCCGCGCACTATGGAACAAGACACCATCCGTGCGCAGCGATTGATCGTTTCTGGCTTTGAACTATTTTACCGAGTCAATTATCGGGGCCTTGGGACTACTTTTTACCCTTGATCCCCAGGTTTACCTGATCATGTGGACCTCGGTCCATATTTCCTTGATCGCTGCCCTGCTGGCTTCCAGCCTGGGAATACCTCTAGGAACGATCATCGCTCTTGGCCGCTTTCCGGGCAAGTCCGCCCTGATGCTGGTGCTTGGTTCCCTGATGGCCCTGCCCACGGTAACCATCGGCCTGTTCTTTTATGGCCTGCTAAGCCGGCAGGGACCACTTGGTGAACTGGGGCTACTGTACAGCAAGACCGCGATCATCATTGGCGAGACCGTTCTCATCCTGCCGATCATCGTTCACATGACGATTTCGGCAATCCAGGCCGCGGATTCCCGCCTCTTGCCAACACTTAAAATGCTTGGCGCCAGTCGCTGCCAGATGCTGATGCTAGTCGTCAGTGAACTGCGAAGGACGATTGTTTCCGGTGTAATCGCTGGGTTTGGAAGGGCCATCGGTGAGGTCGGCGTGGCGATGATGCTGGGTGGCAACATCAAGGGTTTTACGCGGACCATGACCACTGCGATTGCATTGGAAACAAGCAAGGGTGAATTCGATTTTGCCCTCGCCCTTGGCATCTTGCTGCTGATTATCGCGGTCGCCGTCAACGGTATCCTTAACCTGATCAACCGGAGTAGCACTTGACTGCTGCCTACCGACTGGAGAGAGTCCGTTTTGATTACGGCAAGGGAACGGTGCTTGATCTCGAAAGTCTGACCATCCAGTCGCGGCAAGTCACCGCCCTGGTCGGGCCGAACGGGGCTGGTAAAAGTACCCTGATTTCGCTTTTGGCATTTCTGGAAGCAGCGACCGCCGGCACGCTCGAATATTTCGGAGTGCCGGTTTCCAAATCGGATTTCCCCGGGCTTCGAAAGACGGTGGGGATGGTTCCACAAACTCCTTTTTTCCTGAATGGTTCGATTGCCTACAATGTTGAACTAGGCCTGAAAATCAGGGGAATTTCCAGGCGGCAGCGGGAGAAACAGGTGCGCACGGCCCTGGCAATGGTGGACATCGATCGTCACTCGGAACGGGGCATTGAATCATTGTCCGGCGGAGAACGACAACGAGTTGCGGTGGCCCGTGCACTGGCACTGGATCCTACAGTACTGATTTTCGATGAGCCATTCACTTACCTGGATTCCTTGGCCATCAGGATTACCGAGAAACTAATCTCCTGGTTCGTCGAGGAAAAAGGCGGAACCGTGGTTCTCAGCACCCATAACCGCTTGCATGGGGTGGCGATTTCTGATCAGGTCGTGAACCTGCTTCATGGCACCATTGCGGAGGTACCGCTGATCAACCTGTTTCACGGAAAATACCGGGACGGCGTGTTCAATACCGGACAGATCGAGGTCGAGGTGCCAGAGGCGACAGAGAACGCTCGGTACATTGCAATCCACCCGAATGAAATCGTTCTGTCGCTTCATCCGCTGGATTCAAGCATGCGAAACTGTTTCCAAGGACGGGTCATGGCGATCACCGAGTGCAAACATCAGATCCAGGTTCAGGTTGTCGGAAAAGAACGCTTCGAAGTATTGATTACACGGGAATCACTGGACCAACTC
>DBZZ01000052.1:10129-17581 GCA_002311315.1 Methylococcaceae bacterium UBA1147
CATGGGCTTTTTTGTTATCAGCCTTGAGGAGGGTCGGAGAGGTTCTTTGCTGACTCTGTTATCCCTCGTTTCCCGGTTGCTAGTGTTTCATGGCCTTCGATAATTGGTCTTTGTCCGCGACATCCTGTTTCAAATCCGGGTGGAGTCACTCAAGTTACTCGTAACCTCCGTTCACTGCATGTTAACGATTGATGAAAAAGCATAAATCTGCCGATATCGGTGAAGGAATTTCAACCGAGCCCGCTGGGTGGTCCTTTCGTGGCGATGTCCCAGAAGCATTCACCGATCACGTGTCGAGATCTGTACCCTTGTATAGCCAGGGCCAAGTTCTGGTAGTAGAACTCAGCGAATTTTTCGTTTGCCCGGACAGCGTAATATACGATCTTGGCTGCTCCACCGGAAACCTGACGACCAGGCTTGCCGATCGTCATCGCGACAAGGGAGTCGAAGTTATCGGTATCGACATCGAGCCTGCAATGATAGATAAAGCCGAACGAGACAACCGGCGGGAGAACATCATCTACAAAGAGACTGATCTATTGACTGCAGAGATTCAAAAAACCGATTTTATAACAGCGTATTACACGATCCAGTTCACTCCGCCGAGGGTCCGGCAACTGATCTTCGACAAACTGTTCAACTCGTTGAACTGGGGCGGTGCCTTGGTTGTTTTCGAAAAGGTCAGAGCACCCGATGCTCGATTCCAGGACTACATGACGCAGTTGTACAACGAATACAAAATCAGCATGGGATACAGCGAGCAAAATATTATTGGCAAATCTCGAAGCCTGAAACGGGTACTAGAACCTTATTCGACGGAAGCGAATTATGCGATGATGCAACGCGCGGGATTTACTGACATCATGACGGTGCAGAAATATATCTGCTTTGAAGGGATCCTGGCCATTAAATGAAGGATGAAAGTAAATGCCAAGGTCCTCAAGTGTCCGATTGAAGACGAGGACGAAGAAGGACCGAGCATACTTTCCGGCGGCGCACGGACGGCGAACCAAAGCCGGTCGTGTAATTGACTTCTCTGTAGCTCTTGGCTGAAAGGTTAGCAGGTAACCATGAGCAAAACCGGGAGTAGATGGTTCCCGTTCTGTTGCTGATCAAGAGCTAAAAAAAGCGGGCCACAAGGACCCGCTTGGATCGCGCCCCATCGTTCTAATCCCAATTTAATGCACCCCCTGTCTGGTACTCGGTCACCCGAGTTTCAAAAAAGTTTTTCTCTTTCTTGAGATCGAGGATTTCGCTCATCCAGGGGAAGGGGTTGGTTGCTCCTGGAAACAGCGGGGAAAGGCCTATCTGGGAACAACGTCGGTTGGCAATAAAGTGAATATATTCTTCGAACATCGGTGCATTCAACCCGAGGACACCTCGTTGCATCGTATCTCGGGCATACTGGGTTTCAATCTCGACTGCTTCGCGGATCATTTGGCTCATTTCGGTCTTGAATTCTTCGGTCCACAGGTGGGGATTCTCGAGCTTGATTTGGTTGATTACGTCGATCCCGAAATTCATGTGCATTGATTCGTCGCGCAGGATGTACTGAAACTGTTCGGCGGTGCCGGTCATCTTGTTACGCCGGCCCATGGACAGGATTTGAACGAAACCGACGTAGAAGAAAATGCCTTCGAACACTACGTAGAAAGCAATCAGTTCACGCAACAATTTCTGGTCATTTTCCGAAGTACCGGTGTGGAAGTTAGGATCGCTCAGCCGTTTAGTGAAGGGTAGTGCCCATTCGGCCTTGCGGGCGACGGCTGGTACTTCACGGTACATGTTGAAAATTTCACCCTCGTCCATGCCCAGCGATTCAATGACGTATTGGTAGGCATGCGTGTGTAACGCTTCCTCAAATGCTTGCCGGAGAAGGTACTGACGGCATTCCGGGTTGGTAATGTGACGATAAACGGCGAGGACCAGGTTGTTCGCAACCAGCGAGTCTGCTGTTGAGAAAAACCCCAGGTTGCGCATGATGACCATGCGTTCGTCGTCGGTCAGCCCGTCCCGACTTCGCCACAGTTCGATGTCGGCAGTCATGTTGATTTCCTGCGGCATCCAGTGATTGGCGCACGCGTCCAGGTATTTCTGCCATGCCCAGTCATACTTGAACGGAACCAGCTGATTCAGATCGGCGTGACAGTTGATGATCTTTTTGTCATCGACCCGGATGCGCGCTGCCCCCATTTCGATGTCTTCAAGGCCGACGTTGCCTTGGTGGTCGATATCCATGGCCGTAGCGAGGCAATCGGGTTCGATCGGTTCCTGTTGCGCTGGGGATTCGAGATGCATTGCCTCGGGCTGTACAGCATTTTTCATCAATGGAGAACTGCTCGTTTCCATGCTGTTCCCAGCGACCACGGGACCCATTCCGCTGTCCTTCGTATTACGTTGTATGCCCAGTGGATCATCCCAATCTAGCATTTATTTTTCTCCTATTGTAAGAACTGAAACGCGTGCATTTTTCTGTCCGGTAACTGCTACTGGCAGGCGTCGCAATCCGGATCCAGAATCGAACAAGACTTTGGGGCTTCGTCCGCGGGATTGTTTTCCACGGCATTGAGTTTGCCGTCGGCCAGGGTGCTCTTTTCCACATGGGTGGCACCCATGCTTCTCAGGTAATAGGTTGTTTTAAGGCCCCGGATCCAAGCCAGTTTGTACAACGTATCCAGCTTCTTACCATCCGGGTGGGATATATAAAGATTCAGGGACTGCCCTTGGTCGATCCATTTCTGGCGTCGGGACGCGGCTTCGATCAACCAGCGTGCGTCAACTTCAAAAGCGGTGGAGTAGAGTTCCTTCAGTTTGTCTGGAATCCGGTCCACGCTTCGTACGCTGCCGTCGTAATACTTGAGATCGTTGATCATAACCTCGTCCCATAGGCCGAGCTGTTTCAGTTCGGTCACCAGGTAGGGGTTGATGACCGTGAATTCACCGGACAGATTGGATTTCACGAAAAGGTTTTGGTAAGTGGGCTCGATTGACTGGGATACCCCGCAGATATTTGAAATCGTCGCGGTCGGGGCAATAGCCATCGTATTCGAATTGCGTAAACCGGTGCTCCGAATCTGGTTTCTAAGACTATTCCAGTCCAGTCTTTGGGTCCGATCGACCTGCAGGTATCCGTCCCGGTTTTCTTCCAGACGAGAAAGTGAATCAATGGGCAGAATACCCTGGCTCCACAAAGAGCCGTCGAACGTGGAGTAGCTGCCACGTTCGACGGCCAGATCGGCGGAGGCCTTTATTGCGAAGTAACTAACCGCTTCCATGGTTGTGTCAGCAAATTCGACAGCTTCTTCGGATGCGTAAGGTACGTTGATCTTGTACAGCGAGTCTTGAAAGCCCATCAATCCCAGTCCGATCGGCCGATGCCGGAGGTTGGAATGGCGTGCCTGTGGAACACTGTAATAGTTGTAATCGATCACATTGTCGAGCATGCGGATCGCGGTTGACACGGTTTTCTTAAGCTTTTCGATGTCAAGGCCCTGATCGTTGACATGGGCGACCAGGTTGACCGACCCAAGGTTGCACACAGCGATTTCGCTGTCGGAGGTATTCAGGGTGATTTCGGTACACAGATTCGAACTGTGGACTACCCCGCAGTGCTGTTGTGGTGATCGGAGGTTGCAAGGGTCCTTGAAGGTCAGCCAGGGATGCCCGGTTTCAAATAGCATAGAGAGCATCTTTCGCCACAGTGAAAGTGCTGGCAGGCGTTTGAAATGAGTGATCTCTCCCCGGTCCGCTTTTTCTTCGCAGGCCTTGTAGGCTTTTTCAAAGGCCTTTCCGTAAAGGTCGTGCAGTTCGCTTACATCGTTCGGCGAAAACAGCGTCCATTCGCCTTCCTCAGCGACCCGTTTCATGAACAGGTCCGGGATCCAGTTGGCCGTGTTCATGTCGTGTGTCCGGCGTCGGTCGTCCCCGGTATTTTTCCGCAACTCGAGGAATTCCTCGATATCCAGATGCCAGGTTTCCAGGTAGGCACACATTGCGCCTTTTCGCTTGCCACCCTGGTTGACCGCAACCGCAGTATCGTTGGCCACTTTGAGAAAGGGGACAACGCCCTGCGATTTGCCGTTGGTGCCTTTGATGTGAGATCCGAGTGCGCGCACTCGGCTCCAGTCATTGCCCAAGCCACCGGCGTATTTGGACAACATCGCATCGTCCTTGATGGAAGAAAAAATTCCGTTCAAATCATCGGGTATCGTTGTCAGGTAACAGGAAGACAACTGCGGACGCAGGGTTCCCGAGTTGAACAGGGTCGGCGTCGAACTCATGAAATCGAAATTCGACAGCAGGTTGTAGAATTCGATGGCCCGGTCATCGCGGTCGATTTCATTGATTGCGAGACCCATGGCGACACGCATGAAGAAGGCCTGGGGCAATTCGAAACGGGTTTCCTTGCTGTGAATGAAGTAGCGGTCGTAGAGGGTTTGCAGGCCAAGGTAGGTAAACTGGAGGTCGCGTTCAGGCACCAGTGCATTGCCGAGTCTTTCAAGGTCGAATTGCTCGAGTGTTTTGTCCAGCAACTCGAGTTCGGCGCCGCGCTGGAGGTAATCGGCAAAGTAGTCGCCGTAACGGCTGGTCATTTCGGCCTGCGATGCATTGGTTCGCCTGCCATCAAGAAAGGTAAGGGCCTCGGAGCGCATGCTGTCGAGCAGAAGGCGCGCCGTAACATATGAATAGTTGGGTTCCTTTTCAATCTGGGTCCGGGCGCTCATGATCAGCGCGGGGGCCACGTCCGCCTCCGATACCCCGTCAAAGAGGTTGCGATGGGTTTCTTTTAGGATCAATGCTCCGTCGACATCCAGCAGGCCACTGCAGGCTTCTTCAAGGGTCTCGACCATTCGACTTGAATCCAGTGGCGCCCGGGTTCCGTCCTCAAGAACAACATGTATCTCCGGTTTCCGATCCGTAGTCTTGACGGCTTTTTTCTCCGCGCGTTTGCGGTTGTGTTCTTCGCGGTACAGGACGTAGGCGCGGGCCACCTTGTGGTGACTGCTGCGCATCAATGCGAGTTCAACCTGGTCCTGGATATCCTCTATATGAAGGGTACCGCCGCCAGACATCCATCGGGTCAGGCCGTTGACGACCTGCGTGGTCAGCGATTCGACCGCGTCGTGGATTCGGCTACTGGCCGCCGCGTTTCCACCCTCCACCGCGAGGAAGGCCTTGGTAATGGCAACCTTGATCTTGTCGCTGTCAAAAGCGGTGACCTTGCCGTTACGACGAATGACACGAACTTCTCCCGGTGCCACGGAGTTGATCTCCGGCGTTGGAACGGAAGTGGATGGAATAGATGGCGGCGTTGTTGTTTCGGGTCCGGCGGGGTCTATTTCCATTAACTTCATTAACGTCTCCTGTTTTCGGTGGTCTCGAGAATTTGGCTGCTGGCGGTGGCACCTTCACCTTTTACGGCGTAAAAAGCGCTGTTTATGGCGAAGTTGATGGTGTTTCTGTCAAAGGTTATTACCTTCCCGCTGGGAAGGATGATCCGAATTGCCCGGGACGGTGCTATGTTGTCTTCCGAGGCGCGAATTGTCTCGGATAAGACCGACAGGGCAAAGCTTCCGTTTCCGCTGGAGTTTTCTCTCATTAACCCCCCTACATATAATGGATTCAGACGTACCATTAATCTTTCGGATTAGGTTAGCTACTACTATAAGCTGTGTACTAAAATTAAGTCAAGTACAATATGCTGTGTTTTAACGGTTGAAAGCTTGTGGATATCCTGTGTATTTTTCAGCCTTGAACAATTTTCCCCAGGAAATTAAGAAAATGGGGCCGTTCCCCGTGTTCAATGCATTGCATCGGCAACGAACTGTTCAATCTGGATGGTGCGTAAGACCAAGTCGTCAGGTGCCCAGACCTGCTTTTTGATGACCGAATTTAGCCGCCGTGTCGTGGTTCGGACAAGGCCGGGGATGGGAATCAGAGGTTGAGGGGGTTGTCCGGATTGATGTGATCCATGAAAGGGATCCGCCGGTCGTTGTGGGTAACCTGGTAGATCGCCCCGAGCCAGTTGCTGATCAGGGCCCTTCCGGTGTCTCTCCAGGTGATGTCCAGGCTTCCGATGATCTCTGTTTCCGGGAACTCGGGGCATTGGAGATTCTTGGCTCTGGCCTGGTTGAGATTTCTTTTGTAGTCATTGAGAGTTCGAATGCAACTCTGATTGAAATAGCTTTCAGGGTAGGGCGGATATTCCTCGATCTCGCGATTGAAAAAACGCATGACTTCCCGCTTGTATTCCTTAAGCAGGCTGATCAGGTCGTATTCTGGATGACCCTGGAAATAAACCACCCGCAATCCGTCAGAACTGACCGCTAGGTGGACCCCGGATTTATCGCTTTCCACCAGAACCCTTATTCCGGCCATTTCCATATCCGACCGAAACACCTCGTTGAAGCGCGAATGGGGGACATCGAAGCGGGTATTGATGTCAGTGACCAGGGGGTGATCCCGGTCGATCAGGCGATGGGAAAACACCCCCCAACGCTTGTAACCGAGGTGGGTGCGCCTGACACCGTGACAGTGTTCTATCAGCGCATGGGTGGCCAAGCAGGAACAAAGCGTTGATGTCACGTTTTGTGTTGCCCATTCGAATACCTCTGTCAGAGGATTCCAGAAAGATTCATCGGGAAGACGCGAGCAGGTAACACTCGCCCCGCTGATGATGAGTGCATCAAGCCCGTCTCGCTGGATTTCGTCGAAGGTCTCGTAGTAACGGGCAATGTAGTCAGCGGCCTCAGGACTGCGGTTAAGGCCGTCAATGGTAAAAGGGTGGACCCGAAATTGTACAATCTGGTTACAGGCTCCGACCAGGCGAAAAAACTGCCTTTCGGTTGCCTCCAGCGCGGCATCCGGCATCATGTTGAGCAATCCGATATGCAACTCACGGATATCCTGGTGAACCGCCATTTCAGGTGAAAGAATGGTTTCTCCCTCTTCGGCAAGTCGGGTGAAGGTTGGTAGACCGTTGTGGGCAACCAGCGGCATCAGGCAGTCTCCGTCGCAGTCCGGCTCATCCCTGAGCACTGATCGCTTTTGCCAACAGGTCGAGAAAATCCTGTTCCGAACGGATCTTGTAGATGTCCTCGGCATTGATGGTATATCCGTACCGATTGGCGATTGCTTCATAACGAGGCAATCGGGAGACAAACAGCTTCGGAAACATCCAGGTCACAAATTCATTGGGATCGATGCTTTCGACATCCACGACTCCGGATTCGGTGATGAACGCTGCCAGGTTTTTGCTCAGAAAGGATTCTCGGTAATATAACGGTTTTGGATTTTCACGCGCCCGCTGGATCAGCGTGTTTTCCAGATTCTTGGACGCCTTCAGGTAGAGGATAATGGTGTGCTCGGCCAGCGTTTCAATGACCCCGGGCGAATCGAGTTCGCAAAGGCTTCCCCCCGCATCATTGACGAAATTCTTGTAGCCGTAAATAT
>DBZZ01000052.1:17736-27793 GCA_002311315.1 Methylococcaceae bacterium UBA1147
CGACACTAATGTTGCTGCAGATATAGATTGAATCGGAGCGTAACAAGTCCTTAAGAAAGGGTATGTCCATCGCCTGACGCTTTATGTTGTCGAGAATCGGCTCCTCGAGGTATTTTGTCCCGATTCGGTAGTCGCCGGAATAATGAAACCATGTGTCTCGAGGCAACCAATTGGCTACGGTGGTCTTGCCAACGCCGGACATTCCGAGAAGCGTAATTCGTTTCGACGGACAATCAAGAAATTCTCCCAGACTCATGCGCATGATTGATTGATCCCAGGTGTTTGCGAATTGATTGAGTGGTAACCGGATAAATTGTAGCTCGACGAATTGCAGCGGGCTGCAACGATAGGGACGCATTCTACCAGCATCGCTGACCGAAAAGGTCAGGGGGTGGGTGCGTTATTTCAAACCCCACTACGCAGATCAATCATCTACTGCGCATAATGTATATTATGTTAAATAGATGAAGTCAGACGGGCGGTCGAAAACCTAAGGCCGGTGAACCTGGCCGCCTCGCTTTGCCGATATGGACATGCAAACTACAAACGGAGACCGAATCCCCTGCTCACAGCAGCCCGGCTTTCCGGGCCATTCCATCGCCTGGGCTTCGCAGTGGCGCGGATTCACCCTGTTTCTCCAGTATTACTGTTTTTTTGCCTGCTGCCTGGTCTGGTAGGCTTCCATTTGCTCCGCAGTTGCATCGGTCTGGTGTTTATCCTTCCATTCCTCGTAAGGCATGCCGTAAACCAATTCACGCGCCTTTCCATAGTCGATTTCCACGCCCCGTTCTTCGGCAGCCACAAGGTACCACTTCGAAAGACAGTTCCTGCAAAAATCGGCAAGGATCATAAGGTCCATGTTCTGAAGGTTGGGGTGCGACTGGAAATGCTGGATCAGTCTTCTGAAAACGGCGGCTTCAATTTCTGTTTGCTTGTCCAAGGCGAATACTCCGGTCTATATAGTAGTGGTCAGGTCTGCATGAAAACGTTTCGATCAGTGGAATTATAACGGCAAGAGCTGTGCGCGACCAAAGACAGGTCAGCCTGCGCTTGTTGTGCTGTTTCCTTCTGGTATTCACGCAATACCCGTATAATGCGCTTTTCGTTTCATTCTTGACTGGTCATTTCATTGTTACAGGGGTTCCTGCCCCCGTCATTCTGACAAAAGGCCACCGACCCCCGCCTTTCAAAGCAACAAGAACCCACTATTGAATTGTCAGTCTGCCTGATTCGAATGGATCCTGTTTCACTTAACACAGCAAAACGCCCATGAAGTTTCTTTTTGATTTCTTTCCGATCCTTTTGTTCTTTTTTGCCTACAAGTTCTACGGCATCTTCATTGCAACAGCCGTTGCCATCGGTGCCACGGTTGCACAAGTCACCTGGGGCTGGTTCAGGCACCGAAAGGTTCAAAGAATGCAGCTGATCACGCTGGCCATAATTGTGGTGTTTGGTGGCGCAACTCTGTTGCTGAAGGACGAAATCTTTATCAAATGGAAACCGTCAGTCATCAACTGGCTGTTTGGCCTGGTTTTCCTCGGCAGCCAATTTATCGGCGAACAACCCATGGTTCAACGAATGATGGGGACCAATCTGAGTCTACCCAAGCTGATCTGGAGCCGTCTTAACCTAATGTGGGCTGTATTCTTCATCCTGCTCGGTTCTGCAAACCTTTTCGTCATGTACAATTTCGATACCAATACCTGGGTGAACTTCAAACTGTTCGGCATGTTCGGTTTGATGCTGCTTTTTGTATTTGCTCAAGCCATCTATCTGTCCCGGTATGTAACCGAAGAACCTGAAACAAAAATCGAGGAGTAACCCGTGTTATATGCGATCATCTGCCAGGATGTGGACAACAGCCTGGAAGCCAGAAAGGCGACCCGCCCCGCTCATCTTGAACGGTTGGAAAAACTGCAGGACGAAGGCCGGCTAATCATCGCTGGACCACACCCCAATATCGATTCTGAGGACCCGGGGCAAGCCGGTTTCTCCGGCAGCCTGATCCTTGCCGAATTCGGCAGTCTCACTGACGCCCAGGCCTGGGCAGACGCGGATCCGTACCAGGCTGCGGGTGTGTATGCCAATGTCATCATCAAGCCTTTCAAAAAAGTGTTCCCGCAGTGACCCGCGTCGAAAAGATCGAAGCACGTCTGCAGCAGGCACTGAATCCAGAACACCTTGAGCTGACCGACGACAGCCAATCTCATGTAGGCCATGCCGGCACCAAGGAACATGGCGGAGGGCATTTTTTCGCGACCGTCGTTTCAACGGTATTCGAGGGAAAGAACCTTGTTCAGCGTCATCAGCTCGTCTATCGGGCGCTCGGCGATCTTATGCAATCAGACATCCACGCTTTAGGAATCAAGGCTTATACCCCGAATGAAATCATCAAACCAGAATAATTCTTCAATCCGTTACCTGCTCCCTTTACTGGCCGGTGTTTCTTTGCTCTTGTTCGTCGGTTGCGAACAAACGACCCCGTCCAGTTTAGGCTTTGCCCCCCTCCCTGGATCGGGAAAACCTGTGGCGCGGGTGAATGGTGCGGTGATTACCGAAGACAGTCTCGAACTTCTTGAACGAACCTACCGGGGAGCCAATTTCACCCGTGAAGGCCTGCTCGGAGAATTGATCAAGCGCGAACTGCTGTATCAGGAAGCTGTACAGAAGAATCTTCTTGAACACGCCGCCGTGGTTCGCCAACTGGATACTGCCCGTCGCTCGATTCTTTCCAAGGCGGCCGTTGAAGACATTTTTGCCAACGCACCCCTTTCACTAGAAGATATTCAGAAAGTCTATGATGCGACCTACTCGGCCGACGGGTCGAGTGAATACAAGGCACGCCACATTCTTTTGAAAACCCGCGAACAAGCGCTAGAAATTATTGGCGAACTGCAAAAAGGCGGCGATTTCCAAGGGCTGGCGAATGATCATTCAACGGGGCCGAGTGGTCCTGGGGGTGGTGACTTGGGATGGTTCGGACCGAGCCAAATGGTCGGGGGGTTCGCGGATGCGGTCGTTGCATTGCAGAACGGCGAATTCTCCGGCGAGCCGATTCAGACACAATTCGGCTGGCACGTGATTCTTCGAGAAGATTCACGGAATCTGACCCCTCCGGCGTTTGATTCGGTCAAGGACAAGATCAAGAGCCAATTACAGCGAAAGATTCTCGACACTCATTTGCAGAAATTGCAGAAGAATGCAACGATTGAAATCGTCGCTGAAACGGTTCAACTGCCTGCTAACCCGGCTGCCGGAACTCCGGAGGAAGTACAAAACCTCTGATTCGCAGTCTCCGCAGGCCGATTGGCTGCTCCCGCGACCCTTGCCGAGCTAAACCCTTTTGGCGCTTAGCGGATCAGCGAAAGGAAGTCTTCTTCAGACAGAATTTCAACATCCAGGTCCAGCGCCTTGCTGGCTTTTGAACCCGGGTTGTCCCCGACGACTAGATAGTCGGTTTTGGACGAAAGGCTCGCGCTGATTCTTGCTCCAAGTTTCTTGAGTTCCTGTTTCGCCTGGTCGCGAGGCATCGAATCGAGGGTTCCCGTGAGCACGAAACTCTGGCCGGCCAGTGGCTGGTGGAGCGTATCCTTGATCGTCCTGACGGCTTGCCAGGTGATTCCGGCCGCCACCAGCTGCTCGGTTACTTTTCGGTTCGATGGTTGATCGAAGAAATGGCGGATGTTTCTGGCTACGACCGGACCGATGCCGGGTAATTCCATCAGGCTGTCTTCATCAGCATCCATGATGGCTTCCAACGAACCCAGGCGTTGTTCCAGTAGCTGGGCGGTGGCCTCCCCGACATCGCGGAGTCCGAATGCATGAATGAACCGAGCCAGAGTGGTCTTTTTGCTGTTTTCTATGGCCTGAACAAGGTTCTCGGCAGATTTCCTGCCCATTCGTTCCAGGCCCTTCAGTCGGTCGACGTCGAGCCGGTACAAATCGGCCACGCTGTCGATCATCTTACGCTCGATCAGCTGGCTGATCCGCTTGTCTCCCAGGCCTTCAATGTCCATGGCTTTGCGGGATGCGAAATGCTTGATCATTTCCCTGTGTTGGGCCGGACAGGCCAGGCCGCCGCTACATCGGATTGTGCTTTCCCCGGCAACCGTTTCCACGGCTGACCCGCAGATTGGGCATCGAGATGGCATAGCAAATGGGCTGGCACCCGGCTTTCGATGTTCCATCACCACCCTCGCCACTTCCGGGATCACGTCCCCGGCTCGGCGAACGACCACGGTATCACCCTTGCGGACGTCCTTTCGACGGACTTCATCTGCGTTATGCAGTGTTGCGTTGGTGACCGTGACTCCTCCAACTTCTACTGGCCGTAATCGTGCCACGGGTGTGAGCGCGCCGGTGCGACCCACCTGAACATCAATGTCCGCGACAACGGACAAGGCTTCTTCCGCAGGAAACTTGCGAGCAATGGCCCAGCGCGGAGCTCTAGCGATGAAACCCAGACGCTCCTGCAAGGCAAAGTTGTCTACTTTGTAGACGACGCCGTCGATCTCATAATCAAGTGCCACCCTTTTCTCCTGCAAGCGCTGGAAATATTCCCTGCAAGCTTCAATGCCTTGTACGATTTGCCCTTCAGGACATACCGGCAATCCCCAGGAACGCATGAGTTGCAGCATTTTCCAGTGGGATTTGGGGCGAAGTTGGTCGACAAATACGCCGTGGCCATAGCAAAAGAAATCCAGTGGGCGGGTTGCCGTTATCCTGGAATCCAGCTGCCGGAGGCTGCCCGCGGCGGCATTTCTTGGGTTGGCGAACTCCTTCATCCCGGTTGCTCTACAACGCTGGTTCAGGGCCAGGAAACCCTTTTTCGGCATGAAAATTTCTCCCCGTATTTCAATAAACTGAGGAATTTTCTTTCCATTTAACTTTAACGGAATAGAGCGAATCGTTTGGACGTTTCTGGTGACGTTTTCACCCACCTGGCCGTCCCCGCGGGTTGCCGCACGAAGCAGAATCGCATGTTCATACACAAGACTGATCGCGAGTCCGTCGAGTTTGGGTTCGGCAAGGTACTCAATCCTTTCCGTATCCAGTCGCTCTCGAAGCCTTTTATCAAAGGCGATCAGCTCGTCGTCCGATAGCGCGTTGTCCAGCGACAGCATGGGAACTTCATGGCTGACTGGATCGAAGCCCTTGAGCGGTTCCGCTCCCATTCTTTCGGTTGGTGAATCCGGCGTGCGAAAGGCTGGATAGGCTTGTTCTAGCTCCTGTAATTCCCGAAACAGGCGGTCGTATTCTGCATCGCTGACCTGGGGTGAGTCATACTGGTGATAATGTGAATTGTGCCGGTTAATGGCCAGTCTCAATTCATCGATCCTTTCCCGAATGAACTCCTCTGACATTGTTGATTGGACGAGTTTAATCCCTGGACCCGGTATACAGATCTGCCTGGACTGGCCACAACGATTTCCTGATGATCTGGATATTTTTATCAGTTAGTATCCGGTTCTCCGAGCCAAGCAGTTCACCATCCAGGTTTGCAGCTAGCACCCGGGCGACACTGAGCATTTCGTTGAACGATTCCAGTGGCTGACTACAGGCAGATACCTGCAGGAAAAGGACGACTCCCGGGGTTGAAAACCCGCCAGCATCGCCGTTCGGGAAGGTGCCAGGTTCGACCAGATTAACGACACTGTACAGGATCTCTGCGCGGGTCGAATGGTTCCGGTGGAAAATATCCATGGCACCGAATTCAAGGCCTGCCGACTGCAGTGTCCGAAGCAGAGCACCTCCTTCGAAACCAGAAGGGGCTCGTGACCTGAGCTTGATCTGGATGATTTCTGGAGGGCTGCATGGCTGTTCAGCAATGTCTTCCCGCATCGGTATGCCTTCCTCCGTTTGCGGCCGAATCTTGATTTCGGTATCCGGAGCAAACAGCGGATCTGATCGATCGTTCCAGATTGAGGGAAGATCCGGTTCGACCGATTCGCCGTCGAGGTTTGTGGTGATTGACAGGTTATCGGTTTCGGGATGTTTCTGCTCCAGGTCCTGAGCCAGGGCCTTTTTTCGGCTTCGCGCTCTGAGGCTTCCCGCAACATAGACCCCGGTAACAACAACGATACCGAGTACCGCCAGAACCCAGCGAAACATTTCGATGTCCATTTACTGCACCGCCATTTCTACCGCCCGGTCAATATCGACCACCACCATCCGTGACACCCCAGGTTCGTTCATGGTCACTCCTGTCAGATGCCGGGCCGCCTCCATGGTGACCTTGTTATGGGTAATGAAAATGAATTGTATCCGTTCTGACATTTCTTCTATCAGCTTGCTGAACCGGCCCACGTTGACATCGTCCAGCGGCGCGTCAACTTCGTCAAGCATGCAGAAGGGGGCCGGATTCAATTCGAAGATGGAGAAAACAAGGGCAATGGCCGTGAGCGCTTTTTCCCCCCCGGACAAAAGGTGAATCGAAGAATTTCTCTTGCCAGGCGGACAGGCGACGACATTCACTCCCGTTTCAAGAAGGTTCGTATCAGTCAACTCCAGGCAGGCATGCCCGCCGCCGAAAAGCTTCGGAAACTTTGTCTGTAGATGTTCGTTGATCTGATTGAAGGTATTCCTGAAACGGGTCTTGCTTTCCAGGTCGATCTTGCTCATCGCCCGTTCGAGGGTCTCCAGCGACTCGAGCAAATCTTCATGCTGCTCGCTTAGATAACTCTCGCGTTGGGACTGTTCTTCAAACTCCTCAATCGCCGCCAGATTAATGGCGCCCAGTCGGCGGATTTTGTCGTCAACCTTGTCGACTTTTTCGCGCCAGGTTTCCTCGTTCGCTTGCTGCGGCAACAAAGCCCTGATGCTCCCTTGGCTGATATTGAATTCGTCCAGCTGTTCAATCACTGCTTGCGATCTTGCCCGGTTTTCCTGGGCCGCCAGCCTGACCTGCTCAAGCTGATCTCGCTGAGCACCGAGGTTCTGCTGGTGACCGGCATGCTGTTCAGTAGACTGTTCGCTTAGCTTCTCGTAATCCGTGAGCCGGATTCGAGCCTCTTTCAAGCAACTTTCGAGTTTGAACTTCTTGCCCAGTAACTGATCCCGTTCTTCGCTGTAACCCTGAAGGGGATTCGTGCTTTGGGCTAGTTTTTTTTCCAGTTCGGTAGCGCGTTCTATTTCCTGGTGATACCGATGTCCGAGCCGCTGCAGATGGCGGGAGGCCAATTGCTCGGATGATCGGAAAGTTTCAAGGCCGGATTCAAGCCTGTTTGCCTTGTCGTGCATCGCCGCTGCATTCGTGCGGATTTCCGCGCTGAAATTCTGTAGTTGGCGCCCGGGATGCTCCAGGGCGCTATTTTCTTCCGACAGCGACCGGGTTGTATCTTTGGCTGTTTTCTGTTTGCCGGCTGACTCAAGAATCAGGCTCTCGTTCTGTTCTATCAGTTTTCCAACATCGGCCAGTTCTTCCTCGATCTGACCGCAACGCTGGTTTACGTGTTTGTGGCGTGCATTTTTTTCGCTCAGGCTGGCCTTAGCTTCACCGAGGTTCTGCCGTAACTCCCGCTCGCTAGACTCAACTTCATCGATCTGTTGATCATGTTCAACAGCTTCCACATCCAGTTTTTCGTGTGCCAGACCGGCCTCCTGATCCATCCTGATGAGTTCGGCACGCTGAGTTTTCAGTTCCCGGAGTTCCTTTTCACGCGCCAAAACACCGCTGCGTTGGTCTGTTGTCCGGTTCAGTGATATCCAGCCTGCTCCGAGCCACAGGCCATTGGGCGTAATGACCGATTCGCCGGCTCCAAGCCGTCCAACCAGAAGCTTCGCCTGTTCCGGGTCGCTGGCACAGAAAATACCGTCCAGCAGTGAATGAACATTCCAGCTGCATCGGATTTTCTGGGTGAGCCGCGCCACGTTGCCGATTTCATGATCGACGACCGCGCAGGCTGGACCGATGACCGAGACCGATTCGTTTGCCAGACGCGCAATGTGGTTTAGCAGATGATCGGGCTTTTCAACACAGATCGCCTCGATCCAGCTGCCCAGGGTGACCTCGACGGCGGTTTCCCAGCCGCTTTCGACATCGATTTCCTTTGCCAATCTTGGGCGGTCGACAAGGTCCTTATTCTTCAGCCAATGGAAAAGGCTTTCCCGATCCTTGCCCATTGAGTGTTGCTGCAGTCGCTCAAGAGAAGCCATCTTGCCTTCGCAGCTTTGCAGAGATGATCGAATTTTGTTGCGGCGGTTGTCGAATTCTCGGAATTTGTATTTCAGCTTGTCGGAAAGAGTCTTGAGTGCGCCCAATTTTTTGAGAAGGAGCTGGTATTTCTCTTCGCGTTCGCCGATTTGATCTTGAAGCACGCTGATTTCATCAAACAGATTGACTTGATGCAGTCCGTCCAATTCTGCCAGAAGACGTTCTTTCCGACTGGTCAGTGTGTGGTTGTAACCGGTCATTCGTGTGGCTTGGTCTCGTTCTGTTCTTACCCTTTCGGACTCCACTGCGAGGCGAGTATTGGCCCTTTCGATCTTTTCCTGGTGTTTGCGGCTGATCTGCTCGACTTGGTCCCGCAATCTTGTCACTATCCTTTCCAGTGCCTGTGCCTGTGCCGTGCTTTCAATTGAAAGGCCGATGCTTTGCCTGATGTGTTCCAGTTGTTGTTTGTCGTGCTCGAGTTCGTTCAGGGCGAGCTGGTTGTCTGAACGCAGACGACTGATTTCAACTCCGATGTCTTCACGGTTCCTGTTGCACAACCGTATCGATTCCTCGACTCGACCGAGATCTCCGCCTGCCGCATAGAGTTCAGCTTGGATTGCGTTCATCGACTGTTGGTGTTCGACCTGCTTTTTCCGGTAATCGGCAATTTTTCTGTCCAACGCAGCTTGTTCGTTCAGTGCATTGTCAAGGTTCTGTTTTTCTACCTGGATTAGGTGGTCGTAACGTGATACCTGTTGATCGAAGGCATCCCAGCGAATGGCAAGCAATTCAGTCCGATACTGTCGTTCCTGTGTCTTCAGTTTCTTGAATGCGGCCGCCTTGGCGGCTTGACGTTTCAGATGATGAAGCCGCTTTTCGATTTCTTCACGCAGATCGGTCAGTCGCTCGAGATTCTCCCGGGTATGTCGGATGCGAATTTCGGTGTCGTGTCGTCGGTCCTTGTACTTCGAGATTCCTGCTGCCTCCTCAATCAAGATACGCAGGTCGTCCGGTTTCGCATCGACCAGTCGCGAGATGGTTCCCTGTTCAATGATGGCGTAGCTTCGCGAACCGAGTCCGGTACCAAGAAAAATATCTTTGATGTCCTTGCGCCTGCACTTCGTCCCGTTGAGCATGTAAACTGAGAGACCATCACGGGAAACTTGGCGTTTGATAGCAATCGTGCTATAGCCGGAATACATTCCGCCCTGCACTGCCCTACTGTTGTCAAAGATAAGTTCGACAGATGCCATGCCGATGGGTTTGCGGGTCGATGAGCCGTTGAAGATGACGTCGATCATGGTGCCGCCGCGCAAATGCTTGGCAGAGCTTTCTCCCATCACCCAGCGAACCGCGTCTATAATATTCGATTTACCACATCCGTTTGGTCCAACGATGCCAACCAGGTTGTCATTGACCGGAATCGATACCGGGTCCACGAAGGACTTGAAGCCGGAAAGCTTGATTGTCGTCAGTCGCACTGGAGAGCGTAGATGATCGGACTGATTGCGGAAAAGAAAGGAACGGAACGATCCCTCATATAAGGCCTGGTTTCCATCTTACCATTGTCATCCCTACAGTCATGTCGATAGAACCTTCTTCGAATCTCGAAACCTTTGAAAATCCGAAGCCTGGCCGAGATTATACAATCTGCATCCAGGTACCTGAATTTACCTGCTTGTGTCCGGTTACCGGGCAGCCCGATTTCGCCACCNNATGTGGTCCTTTCGCGACCAGGGCGCTTTCCACGAGGCTGTTACCAACCAGATTCTGGACGACCTGGTCGCAGCCTGTTCGCCCAAGTACATGAAAATTTCCGCTGATTTCAACGTGCGCGGCGGCATCTATACAATTGTGATCGCCGAACACGGGAAAAGGCAAGACTGAGCCTCTTTCACGGCTGGA
>DBZZ01000052.1:28000-39473 GCA_002311315.1 Methylococcaceae bacterium UBA1147
TTGCCGTTCAGACGCGCAACCAAGAACCAGAACTGAGCTTTCGCGAAATCCACTGTTACACCGCTCCCGGTGTAATAGAGAAACCCGATGTTGTAAGGAGCATACTGGTCGCCCTGCTTTGCTGCTTCGCCGTACCAGGCAATGGCCGCTTCCGGATTAACTTCAACTCCTTCGCCTGTGTCGTACATCCATCCAAGATTGAACTGGGCCAGGCGGTTTTTCTGTGCCGCAGCCTTGCGATACCATCTCAACGCTTCCTTGTCGTCTTTGGTAACTCCGTCACCCTTTCGATACATCTGCGCCATGTAATACTGGGCGATGGAATCACCCTCCAGTGCCTCCTGACTGCAGCGCTGGTAATTCGAATCCGTGGAGGCTTTCTTGTCATAACAGTTTGCCAAGGCTACCGATGAACAAAGGGTCATGAGCACTAGCGAGATGAATCGGCTTTTCATCAGTCAATCAATCCAATCGAGTCGAGTTAGTAACAAGGAGGGCTAGTATAAAGGATACACCGTTGATCAGTCATGACCTCAATGGACTTTTCCGCCGTTCTGTTGCGGAATGAATATGACAACCGGCAGCAATAGTTCAGGCTTTTTTCAGCCAGGGATCCCAAGATGGTCGTGGCGCCAGTTTCCGGGCAAGAAAATTGACGAAGGTACTGACTTTTGCCGACAGGAACTTACGGTGCGGGTACACTGCCTGGATCGCAACCGATGCCGATAACTGTTCGGTAAGAACCTGCTGCAGCAGGCCTTTACGGAGTTCTTCACCAACCATATAAGAAGGCAGGATGGCCAGACCGAGCCCTCCAATCACCGCGGATCGAATGGCTCCTGCAATATTGGATTGTAAGGATCCTTCGACGCGGATTTTCTTTTCTTCTTCCCCGTTCACGAAACTCCATATGGCACCTGGTGGCAACGTTGTACTGACCAGGCAGTTATGCTTCTTGAGCTCTTCCGGATCGCGAGGTGCTCCGTTTTTCCGGAAGTAGTCGGGTGAACCGCACAGGATCAGCTTAGACAAGCCCACGTTACGTGCGACAAGACTGGAGTCACCAAGGTTGTCCAACCGAATGGCTAGGTCCATGTTTTCCTCGATCATGTCGACCAGGCCGCCGTGGAGAATGAGTTCAAACTGCACGTCGGGAAACTGGCGACCGTATTCAATAATTGCGGGCACCAGTTGCTTTGAGCCGAAAAAGGGCGGTGCGGAAATACGCAGAGTACCCTTTGGTTCCGATTGCAACCGGGTCACGGATGCTTCGGTTTCCTCGATTTCTTCAAGAATCGCCAGGCACCGTTCCAGATAAACTCGACCAACCTCGGTCAGACTGAGACGGCGTGTGGTGCGGTTTAACAGCCGTATTCCAAGACTGCTTTCAAGGCTCATGATGTGCTTGGAGACCATTGCCCTTGACATCGACAACTCATCTGCCGCAGCCGTGAAGCTTCCCGATTTTGCAACCCGGGTAAAAATCGTCATTCCCGTTATCTTATCCATATTCGCTTTTGTTTCTTTTTATGAAATAGTATTTTAATAATCTTCGGATTGTCAATACAGGAGGTCTTCTTTATACTGCGCCCAACATAAATTTTCGGAGTTTTCTTATGGAAAACAAATTTTTAAACCTTCTGTTGTTGGGCCTTATAGCTCTTGGTGGCACTCCGATAGCAGCCGCTGATTCGCTGGCTTCCATCGCAGGATCGAATATTGACCAGTGGGACCAAGCCCTGAACCGACGTGATGTCGAACAGGTCATGGCTCTGTATACCGAGAATGCGATAGTCCTCCAGTCGAACGGTCAGGTTTTTCAAACCCGCAATGCGATTCGGTCATTCTGGGAATTGGTTTTCGATACCCAGAGCGGTGAATATTCCTTCGATATTGAAGGGATCCAGAAATCCAGCAACAAGATCATTCTTGCCGCGACATGGTCGGCCCGTAACGGCCTGAACTCTACGCCATATGGCTCGGTTGGACACGGTTACGATGGAAAAATGACCAATGTACTGGTTCGGCAGGACGATGGCTCGTGGAAAGCGCAAGTGCAGCGCTGGAACTAAAGGATAGCGATCAAGGCTCCGGCACGGAATGCTAGGGCCCTACCAGGAAATAACTTACTTACCTCCAAAACGTTGAGTTTTCCTCCCTCTCAAAGGCTTCACCTCCGTGAAGCTTTTTTTTGTCCACAATCCCACCGATCCAGTTTTTTCCATCCCAATGCCACCACGTATGACGTCCATTTTTTTGTCATCCTTTCAGCTTCCTTCCTGTTCCTTGTTTCCGTTGTCCCAATAATTCACGAACAACCCGTCTTTTTTCACATTTCTGGTCCTCATACCAATTTCCGTTAATCGTTAAACGTAGGGTAGGAAACTGAGGACTGGACACCCCCAGTTCCTATTTCCCGTTCTTGATAATCAGCCCCTGATGAATTAGGGAAGTTCTCCCCAATCCCCTTCATCATATATTGCTTATCCTCCATAGACGATCGGTTGTGCCCCCTATTAAAAAGTACGGTTAAAAATTGGATCATTGAGTCTTCCGTTCCAGTTTGTCCACAGAAATTACACCATAAACAAAACTGGTTCCTTCAGAACTCGCTGAGCTAAGTGATTGGGAGCTATTTGAATTCCAAGCGATTAATCTTGACGAGAACCTGCTTTCCCCTGCCCTTATCAGAACGGTGATCGAGTTCTTTCTTCCTCTTCAGAACCGAATAGACCAAAAATGGTGAGAACTCTTTACCCCTAATCGTCTTAATGCCTTTATCATTGAGGTAGTAGGAAATCTTTTTGTATCCCATTCCACTATTGTGGAAAGCCTGAATCAGGCCGTGTGCTCGTTGTCATAGTGGTCGGTCAAGTGTTCCGTCAGTTCCGATTATACGCACTGAATATGAAAGTAGGTTTTCCTACTGAGTCATTGGAAACCAATGGTAATACGATAGTTTTTTGTTGTCCTTTACCCTATGCGCATATAAATGGATATATCTTGATTCAAATGTATTATTTAATAACAGATCTGGTGACTAAACCGGGTCTAAGAAAACAATCAAAGATTCTGACTAGGCAACAAATCGAAACCATGTTGTTATATCTGGGGTCTACAAGACACCCTCTCTGGAAGAGAGTGATGTTCCTTCTCTCCGTCAAAAGTGGATTGAGATCCAAAGAAATCTCTGGAGTGAAGTGGTCGATGAAGGTTTCACCGACCAGTGAACTCGGTGATTCAATTCAGCTGATCAATGATGTTTCCAAAGGTAAATCCGGCGATCGAATAATCCAAATCCACAAGGAACTAAAAAAGTTGTTGGTCGAACTCTATGACCGCGAACATTCCTTAAATAGTTTTGATGTTCAAACCTCGGTTGTGGTCAGGACTGAACGGTCCCCGAATACTTCCAGTCAGTCGACAATCAATATGTTCCAAGCCTGGTACAGGGACCTTGGTTTCATCGGATGTTTGGGTCGAAGAACCTTCATCACCGATTTATCCAAGAAAGTTTCTTTGATTAGTGAGTCGTTAAGAGACATTCAGGTCATGGTAGGACACAAGAACCTTCAGACCACACAAAGGTACATTGAAGTGGATACAGACTATCAGAGGGAAATGGTTAATCTGATTTGACGGGACGGAAGTTCTGTATTTCTAATGGTTCGGCGTACAGACAAATTAGAAGTGTATGAGGTGGAGAAGACATATGAAGAATGGACAAGAGTTGTTAGAGACACTTGAAGAAGAACTGGAATGGGGTGATGAGTGGGAAGATATCGTGGGCATTCAGGATGCTGAATACACTGATAACCCAACTAGCCCATTTAAGGAGAGTTGGAACTATCCTGAAGAATATAAGTATATATGGAGGATTGAGGTTGTAACTTACTTCAAGTCCCGTAACGGGAAGGGTTTGAATGACCCAGATCGTGATATATCGACTGTTAAGATAGAGTGGGAGTGGTGTGATGAGGGTGGAAAATGGCACCCAGACTACATTGAAGGTCTTCCCGAATACCATTGTAGAGATAATGCATATGTGAAGTTCAGGGAATGGGTTGAAAGAAGGTTTCCAGATGAGTTGGAAAAGATTAACCAATCAAATCTGTGAGAAGTGTTTGAGGTGTAGTTGTAAGTACGGATTAAAGGAACCGAAAGGTTCTTTTTTGTTCTGGTCAGATTTGCAACCACATCGCCTTCCAATCACTTAATTCAGTGGGTTCTGATTGAACCGATTTCGTTTATGATTTGAATTCTGTTTATGAACTGGAACGGAAGACTAATTGACCCTCTTGTCTCTCATTTTTAATGGTGTTCTTTTCCTCGTTTATCTTTTCCATTTTATTGATGAGGGCTTGGAAAGGGGGGGAGTTGGTTTGTTGGTTCCTATGGATACTTCCCTTCTTGATTAACACCATTGTCCTTTGGGAAAGGATCTATCCAGACAGTCTGAAGAAAGGGTTAATGGCCAGATTGTCACTCATCGGAAGTGTTGTTGTTTTCTTTGCATCTATTGTTGTGAGGGTGGAAAATAATGAAATGAGTGGAGGGGAGCTTGTGGTTCTCTCTTTGACTTTTATCACCTCGTTGGTGATCATCATGGTTTTAAGGCAATATCGACCATCGGTCTGATAAAGTCAGAAAAAAAACGTTATTTACTTCACTTTATCGTTAGCTCTTTTAACAGGATTTATAGGAGAAAAGATAGTCACAGAGCTACAAGACAGAGGTGGTACGAAATACGAAAAAAACACAGAAGAACCGTTTACGGGAAAGTACGTGAAATACTACGAAGACGGACAGAAAAAGTTAGAAGAACATTACAAGAATGGAAAGTTAGAAGGAATTTCGACCGGATGGTTTGATAACGGACAGAAACATTGGGAAGGAAGCTACAAGGGTGGTAAGAAAGACGGGCATTGGATTTAATGCTTTGAGAACGGAAACATCACCTAAACATAAACCTACTGGAATAGGGATTTAATCCAAAAGAATTAACGATAGTGTCTACCGACTCATTAGAAGTGTTTAGAGGGAGTTGTGTGAGTACTGACTAAAGGAACCTATTAGTTCCTTTAGTCGTTGAAGGGGATGTTGTTAAAGTGTGATTTGTTTCCCGTTGTATTCTCAATAACTCACAGCATCCACTAGTTTAATTTTAACTTAAAGTGGGGGGTGTGATTTTTACAAATATCTTACAATGTCCTAATGAACCTAGTAAACACCAGGGTTCCAAAGGATGGAAAAATTAGGATAGAATCGGATCCATCGAAGATTACTTTTCCCTCTATACCTATGGGCGACACTGCAAACGAGAATTTCTGGACAACCTTTTGCCGTTACGGTGCCATACACCGCTGTCAACCTGACGCATCGGGGCAAAACCAGGATCATCGCTGTTTACTGGTTTTCGTCCACGGACTGTTCGGTGACAGTTGCAGAACCTGGGGCCAAATGCCCAAATGGGTATTGGAAAATGCCGAACTTGATCTGACGGCTATTTCTTTCTCATACCCCTCGCGGCCATGGCATCGTTGCAGTATCGTGCAGGCTGCCGATGATCTGAAATCCTGGCTGGAAACCGAGTTTCGTGAATATCCGCACGTTTTATTTGTAACCCATAGCACCGGCGGACTGGTGGTAAAAACTCTTTTGGTTAATGCAGCTAACGAACATCAGGCTAAGCGCAGCAACCTGGCGACTCCCCCCCAAACCGATTCATTGTGGATACGAACCCGCCGGGTTCTAAACATCTCTGTACCCCATTTCGGTGGCTCCGCTGTTGTCAGCCGTGGAGGAAAATGGCTTTACCAGAGTTACTACTTTTGCCTGGCTCCTGTTTTTGCTTTTGCCCGGTTTCTGAGCCAGGGCAACCGAGACTGGGGTAAAAACCAGATTATTCCGGCCCTGGCGTGGGGGAATCCCCAGTTGCTCGAACTTGAAAACGAGTATGTTGCCCGACTCAGGCAATCGAGGGATTCGAACGAGATCGCGCCGGTAGTCCAGGATATAGGGGCGAAATCTGATCTGTCAGTACCCTATACGATCGAAGAGAGCAGCCAACAGGTTTTTATCCGCGGTACTCACAAATCAATCAAGATACCGAGAAGAGTCGATGCACCGATCGTATTCATTAGCGCAGAACTCTTGCGTCGATACGGGGGTAACCCCGGGCTCGATCTGGTGCGCTTCGCCTTGTCCCGAATCAGTCTGGTCAACCGGACCCTCGGAACCGAACGATTGATTGGTTCTGTTGCGACCGATTCTGAGTTCGAACAAATCGCCCCTAGCATTCTGTCTTCCATGGCGGGAACACAACAGGAGGTGACCGAACGCATTATTGCGACTGTACAACGGGGCGGATTGCATCCACGAAAATTGCTGGTAACCGGCGCAGCAGGGGTAGGTAAGAGCTCTGTTCTGCGTCATATCTCCGCCAAACTAGGACTAAATTACCTGGACAGGCCCGGCACTGCAACCCCATTACCGCTACTCATTCCGATGCAGCAGATTACCGTTTCGGAGCCGGGCGACAGCACTTATACATGGGATATGATGTGGCAGTGGTGGCTGAACTGGGGCAAATCCCTACATCCGGAGGCGAACTGTAGCCGGGAATGGCTGGAAGATCAGTTTCGCAACAATTCGGTTGTCGTGATATTGGACGGACTTGACGACTTTCTACAAAATCACAAATCCGTTGGATTTTCATCGATCGTTCAATTGCTTCGGGAAACCGAGGCCAGATATGTTGATAATGCGAACCTGTCCATCGTGATCGGAATCCGCAATACTCTCCAAGGAATCGATAGGCTTGTCGATCACCCGCGGGATATCCATGAAATTCAGCACCTCACCGTTGCTCAGGCCAAGAAGATCTATCCGTCCTGCCAGCAATGGATCGAATCCATCGAGGATCCGGAACTGATGGAGTTCATATTGACGCCCCTGATTCTCTCCAACTATGAACCCGATCCCAGTTGTCCGATCAGTGAGGGTGCCCATAGTCAAAGTGCCCTGCTCTGCCAAAGCATACGGACTCTGCTATCAAGGTCCGGGTTGGTCAGGACGCAAATCGAGGACCGCGAAATCGAACTCGAACACCTCGGCAGAGCAATGATGGTGATCGCGTGGCTTTTTTTTAGCAAGGCGCGCGGCGAGACAAGCATTGTGGTTCTACAACGGGAAGCTGTTCAATTCCACCAGCGATGGAGCACCTTTTTCGCAGCTCAAGAACGGGATCATGAATCGTTCTACCTGGAAAGCCTTGCGCCCGAAAAGGACGATATTCTGTTCGGGTTTTCACTGGCTGGAAACCCGAGAATTTGTGAAAACCTATTGCAACGATCGTTGTTTGTACCAACCAGTTCCGGTGTCGTTCGTTTCCGCCATCGCCACTGGCAAGAATTTCTCCTCGGGCAGTATCTTTCGCTCTGTATCCGCACGCGCAATTTCGAGGAACTGGGTATCGCAGCATTTCATACTCGCATTTACCGAATTGCGGGTGAATCGTTCGGTGACCGGATGCTAACCGAAAACGGTGTCAAAGCCCTGTTCCAGAACTGGAGAAAAAGTCATAACGAAATTATTGTCGGAAACCTGAGTGGATTCCTCACCTGGACCCAGACAAGCATTGAACCGGGCGCTGTACGTTTTTTAGTCGACAAGCTTGAAGAGCTCGAACCCCTGTCACGCCTGGTGTTGGTTGGAGGCCTTGTATACAGGGTGTTAGTCGACCATCCAAATGACAGTTCCAAGACCGATATACGCCGAGCCTTGCTTCCACGTATTCAGGAACTTGCCCACCCTAAATCCTCAACGACCGATAATTGTGCACAATGCAGCTTGAGCTGGATGTACCTGAAAGCGTTCTCGGAGTTGTCGAGTCAGAAACAAACGCCTGTCGATTGGCCCGGCCTTGATTTTAAAGACGACCAAACACTGAAAGTGCTGCCCATGGTCTGCAGCACAGAAAACGGTAATTATGTTCTAGACCAACGCTCAAAATCCTTGCAGGCCTCTTTCCTGGTATCCATCATGGAAACGTTTAATGATGCGCGGCTAGCGATTCGTGCAGTCCATTACTTGTACTATCTGATCGTTGCGCGGAAGCACGATGTCCATTTTGCCGGGTTGTCCAGTGAACTTCCCGTTTTACTTGCGGAGGGATGCGAGTTCGAGGCCATTATCAAGTCTTTTGATTCGGTCCCGGAGTTGCTGACGTTCTATCGTCGCTGCCAGCACTATCATGGCGTTCTTGAATCGGCAAACAAACACTACAAAGCCAGCCCCTGATCTCGTGTGTTTGAATCCTTTTCACCTCTCCGTACAGGTACGCGATATCGAGAAACTAGGCATTTCTATGGCAACGTTGTGGGATGTACCGAGGGAAGAAAAGATCGGGACTGGATTGATTTCGATCTCTACGGCCATCAATTTGTTTGTCACCTAAATCCGTTAATCGGAAAAACCGGAACGCTGGTATTGCACACCACAACGGTTGACTGACACCATGTACCAGTACCCCTTTCGGCGTGGTTTTGGAAATGAGGGGCTGGGCGTCGCTAGCCCGGTCCCTTCACGGCAAGGGGGTGGAATTCCTGATTGAGACTTGTGCTCGGTTCTTGGGCCAGTTCGGTGAACCACCGACGCTCTTTTTTTTGATCAAACCGGCAATGCTCTTGAATTCAAGGACTTTCGGAATATTGCAGCTGGCCTCTTCGATCCCGGCAGCGGGCATTCCAGAATAACCGCCTTCTCCGTTTGTATCCGCCAACCGACGACAACGTTCTCTGCTGCTAAGATGGTCCCTGTCTAACGCGGATTACCAATTGTAATTGGTGCATTCGCTCCTTTGCTTGTAGTTCTGGATAGGAGCGGTTACGGAGTTTTGTTTAGAGGCTCCTTATAAAATCATAAAAATGGTAAAAATCTACCAGTATTTTTCTGGTAGTTGTTATATTCAGTATAACGCTGAGTCAGCAGTGCTTCCTCCAATTTTGCTTTAAGCATCAAATCGATAAATAAAACCAACATTATTAATTGTGATAGTAAGTGAGGATTACTCAACATGAGCCCAAAGCAACAGATCAGGAAACTAGTATACATTGGATGCCTAATCCATCGGTAGATTCCGAATGTTACTAGTTGATGTTTTTCTTTGGTCGACGTGTTGTTAAGATTATGCTTCATGCTGGCAACTGCCGCAATGAGAATCATGGTGGCGACAACAAGCAATAGATTAGATAGAATACTTAAGTTGGTAACGTTTGCATTAACAAATAAATAGATAATGCAAGAAAACTGAACAATAACATAAATCATAGTATTTCTAACTTAGTTCAATTCGTGGCATGCTGAAGTCGATGGTTCAGATGCATAAGGCCCGATTCTCAACCAGTAAAGCTGTTGACCTTGATGCCATGTCTAATTACCTTCGATCAGACTTCATTCGGTTATTCTTAAGCACAAGATTAACTCGAATCCATGCGACAGCCTTGTGGAATTACATGGGTATTTGAAGCTTGCCATGGTCCGTACAATCATCCACCGTGCGCGAGGCGCCATACCGGAGTGGTGATCTGTTCGAAATGCGTCTTGTAATTGGTGAAGCCGTGGTCGGTTTATTGTACCAAAGGCGGAAAGGTCTTACCGTTTTCTCGTCCAGAACAAGGAATGCTTTCATCGTCAGTACGTAACAGGATAGCTGCATAGTGGACTAGAAAGGCAGGTCAGTCGCGAGAGGGGCAGGCGTTACAACTTCGACATCCTCAGGTGGCTGGAGTCTCTCTGAGTTCCCTTATCCGCTAATCGATGACCGACGACCAAGAGGATTGTGGACCGAGGTGGTTTGAGATGGCTTTATCTGGTAGATATTCAAGTTACAGCATACATTCGCCTTATGTACTTGGTAATCACTTCTCAACTAAATTCAATGCCCATATGTCGATCTCTAACCCTTGCAATCAATTCAACTGGATGGATATCAACCCTGACCCTCCAGGCAAGCAACTGAGGCAAACTACATCGGTTTGGTATCGCGTGTGACCGAGATCTCGAATCCGGGTGCAAGTACCTTCTGACTTGGCACTACCGACTGTCCAGCCCATGTAGCTGTGCCAACGCCCAGGGCACGGCAGACTGCTGCAGCGTCATGGCCGGTCTGTATCGCCAGGCTATCTACACTTTTCTCGAGTTTCGGCATCCGCTACCCCCGCGTGGGTGAACTTGGAATAGCCGGCTATTTTGCCCCCAAATCTGATTCTGTGTATGCACTGCGCATGCGCAGTGGGACATTAGCAGATAAAACCAGACATAATGAGGGATGAATATCGAATCATCAAAAAGCTGGAATAAATTGCCTTCGGGAATAAATCAGGGTATTGATTGGGCTATCAGCTTTTCTGTGAATGGACTCCGCGTTCCCGCGAGGAACTGCATTGGATTTCTAGCCCTGGATCTTAGAAATTCCGACCGCTTTCCGGACTTTGGCTAACAGGGGGGTGCTGAACGCTCGTGCCTTGGCTGCTCCCTCCTCAAGTTTGTCTTCAATATAGTCTGGTGACTGCATGAGTTCTTGGTAACGTTCCCTGGCTTCCTTGAGGTCGTCGTTCAAATAGGTAAAAAGCAGGTTTTTCATTTCGCCCCATGCAATGCCATCGACATAGTACTGGCGAACCTGCTCAACTTCTTTATCAGTGGCAAAGGCACGGTAAATCCCGAACAACGTACAGCCTTCGGGATCCTTGGGTTCCCCTGGTTCCAGGGAATTAGTTTTGATCTTGTTGATCAGTTTACGGAATTTTTTTTCTGCCAGGAACAAGGGGATGGTGTTGTTGTAGCTTTTGCTCATTTTACGACCATCAAGGCCGGCAAGGGTTGCGGTATTTTTGCCGACGACAACCTCGGGCAGAGTGAAAATTTGTCCAAAGATATGGTTAAAGCGCCCGCCGATATCCCGTGCCATCTCCAGGTGCTGGATCTGGTCTTTCCCAACTGGGACCTTGGTAGCATTGAACATGAGAATGTCGGCAGCCATCAGGATCGGGTAGTTGAAGAGACCCATCGTGACCCCCTTGTCGGGATCCTTCTCGCCGCCTTTTTGGTTTTCCGCTACGGCAGCCTTGTACGCATGCGCCCGGTTCATCAGTCCCTTGGCTGTTACGCAGGTCAATATCCAGGTTAGCTCCATGATTTCTGGAATATCCGACTGACGGTAGAAAATGGCATTGTCGGTATCGAGCCCCAGCGCTAGCCAAGTTGCGGCGATTTCACGACTGGAGGTTCGGACTCGATCGGGGTCGTGGCACTTGATCAGGGCATGATAATCTGCGAGAAAATAGAACGGGATGACGTTTGGGTCTCGGCTTGCTTCGATTGCCGGCCGGATTGCTCCTGCATAATTACCCAGATGAGGCGTCCCGGTTGTGGTAATTCCAGTGAGAACCCTTGACTTATTCATAGATAT
>DBZZ01000074.1:0-634 GCA_002311315.1 Methylococcaceae bacterium UBA1147
TCGCTGCGATCACCGCCCGACAGGCCGGGTAAGTCGATCTGCGAGGCGTACAGTGTTCCCAAAAATCGAAGTTGAAATGTGTCCCTGGCACCTCGATTTCGATAGCCTGCCAGATCCCCCGAATCTTTTCGCGCAGTGCCCCGGGCATCGGCTGTCCAGCGTCCGGTGCAAGCCCTCCGAGGATTGTTTTAATCCTAACCGTTCCCTCCAGGGCGGCTACCAGGCGGTTCCAAACTGGCGCAAAGGCCCAGCACCAACTACACATCGGATCATGAACGTAATACAGTCTGTTGTCGCCATATTGCCAATGATCGTCTGAAGGACAGTCAGTCACGGCGCATCCCCTACTATTGTGCCAACGTCCACCCGGTCACCGACCTTGATATTTTTTCCAACAAACCAATTGGCGGGCATTTCAAGAGCAAAGCGTGCCGGCCTCGCAGAGCGATAGCGAGGGGTCGTATCCATCGGTTGCATTTCCATCATGTTCATTATCGTGCCCCTGGAATCCAGAAAGGCGATCGAAAGCGAAATCCGAGTATTTTTCATCCAGAAACTAAGGATGCGATCCGTGGGATAAACGAACAGCATCCCACTGTCATCCGGCAAAGAATCACGAAACGAAACACCACAA
>DBZZ01000074.1:750-7981 GCA_002311315.1 Methylococcaceae bacterium UBA1147
ATCTGTCGGCTGACGTATGCGCGCCCGCAAGCCGGGCTTTCGGGCGAAGCAGAGAAAAGAAAAAATCCGAAAACACAAAAAATAACAGCCGCCGCCATCAGCCGGATCAAATTCACTCTCGAAAACCCAATGAAACGGAGTCAGCCATGAAGCCTGAGGCATCAACAGGCCCTGTACTGTAAAGCCCCCTGACACATGGCAATCGATGTCCGGGGCCTGCAAACTGTTGATTTTTTATCCCATGGCTCATCCGTCCAGCAAGAAATGAGACCATCAACGCTCAGGTTACGGTTGCAATTGGTTTCGGAGGCTCCGTTCCAGCCCGTTGCAAGACTGATCCGAAAGCCGAAAATCCGGATCGGCTCAGAAAAGTATTTAGGCCTTGACCCCTTCGAATCCCTCTTGAACCTGAATGCCCCTCAATTGATCGGCGTTACCATACCGATGACCGACCGGTTCAGATTCACAAGCGCCACTACGTTAAATGGTGCAGTAAGACGGAATCCAACTGCGTTCAATCATGTGTTCCGGCACGTTATTAAAATCGAATGATTTTCCATCTCTAATCATCTGTTTCACATCAAACAACTGCTTGAATTCCGGAATATCATTGAAAAACATGGTGTAAAAAGGACCGACCAACGCTTTTGAAACCTTCGTGGCGATAGGACCAATAAAATTTCTTCGCTGCCCAACATGCGCGATTTCATCGATCGTGATTTCGTTCAGCAATGCTTTCACACGTTCACAAACTTCCGGTTCGTCGGCCAGGACGTCATCAAATAACGCATGTAAATGAAAATAGAAAGTCACGCCCATGAGTTCAGTCACAAATGCCGGCGAATCCATTAAAACCCCAGGAAGTCTTGGAAAAATCTCGTAAACCTTTTCCATCACAGGAGTTAACGGAACCCACTCAACCCGGTCAAGCCCGAAGGTCCTTAAGATCTCATCAAACAGGCGGACATGGCAAAATTCTTCAGCTAGATGAACCCTGCTTATTTTGTCTTCAACAGTATGTGAATTCTCCATATCAGGGATAACATCCCAGGCACCTTTAATACCCACCCACTCATGCCGTGCAAATTTATACATACAGGTCAACATCGCGGTTTTCCGATCCAGTGTTGCAGGATCATCTTTCATCTCGACATAGTTCCGATAGAACAATTCAGGATCTGCTAATGGGGTACGCAACTGAACCGGATTGTCTTTAAACGCTTTTAATGTTTTACGTTTTTTTTCCAGGTCCTTATCCCCTTCAAATAACGTACCGCCATGTTGCTGGGTAAATTGCCAATAGCTCTCAAAATTGTCTTCCCGTTCCATTGCCGTCGACGGAGAAAAAACTGAACAATATTTCTTTTTCATTAAAATTAGCCCCTTGTTATTTTAAAAGATACCAACATCTTTTGATCACATTGACCTTCTTGGAGAAGAAACACCCCCCAAGATTGACGTGATAACCCCTCGAGCATTGTCCACACAGGGCCATTCCATTCGCTATTGCAATTTCAATCCCGCGCTGCCTAAAACCCCTCTTTCTCAGCGTTCTTGTCATTCCCTTTTCTTCAAGAGTGCCGTCACCCTAATGCGACAACGCTGAGATCGCAACCCTGACCCTTACTGATGATCCCTGAATAACCCAAGTTGTCGATGGCTCTCTATACCGAATCCAGGCAGAACGGCACCTCCATCGTGATGGAGGAACTCTACACCAACCTGCGTGACGCACCTGTTACATTACGCCGGCAAGACAAACAAAGCCCGGAGCCCTGAGGTCTTTTCTGTTTTCCTCGAAATGTTTGGAAATGGATAAAACCATTTCGCCTTGCTGTGCCAGTAAAACAAAGATCCTCGGAATGATTCAAATCCAATTCGGATTTTCATCCTACTCTATGCTAACAAGTATTCTTGTGGTTGAATGTCCCGGATTTCACCCCTGCCTCTCGGCAAGGGTTCGGATATTGGATTGCAGCGCCTGCACCTGATCACCGATCCAACACACCCTGCGGTCAAAACAACCATCCGCAAGACCGGGGGTAGTCAAGAACAAGATCTCTACCTTCCGGTTGCCTTGGGGAAGGCAGGAGCCGAAGCGGATCTGCCGCTGCATACCCACTTCAGCTTCGTTAAATCACGAGGCAATCCTGGGAAAAATCCCCGAAACGGTGATTTGTTGCCTTGTAGACTCAAGTTATTCGTCGAACGGTGGACAAAATCACAACACAGAACGTTGTCTTGGCGGCTTTACAAAACATCCAGAGTCTAGGAATTGACTCACCAGTCGAACGCCCTGAGCCAGCTGCTGCCGACGATAAATCGATCTTGCAGAACGTATCAGCAACAAGTAATGTTTCCACCAAACACCTACGATTGCCGTACAAGTCACCGCATGCTGCCACTAGCGCGGTTTGAAGGGATGAAAACAGCCTGCTGATGTCACACCACCCTCATCCCACCAATTACAACCGCGCATTCGCCGTTGGAATTTTGCTGAACATCGGGTTTGTCTGTGTCGAACTTTTCTACGGCATTCTCGCCGACTCACTCGCTCTAGTCGCCGATGCCGGACACAATCTGACCGACGTACTCGCTCTTCTGATGGCTTGGGGTGCGAACCGCCTGGCCAACCGAAAACCTACCCAAAGACTCACTTACGGATTACGGCGCACCACAATTCTTTCACCGCTTTTCAGCGGCTTCCTGCTGTTCCTGGCAATGGTCGCAATTGCCAGTGAAGCCATCACCCGGCTGAATGAACCTGAGCTGGTGGAAGGCCGCATCGTCATTTACGTGGCAGCAGCAGGGGTGTTCATCAACGCTGTAACGGCCCTGCTGTTCCTCAAAAACCAGCAACACGACCTGAACATTCGCGCGGTATATGTTCACATGCTGGCCGACGCCGCGGTTTCGATCGGGGTCGTTATCGGCGGCATTGCCATGATCTACACCGGAAAAACCTGGCTGGATCCCGCCATCAGCCTGATCATCGTCGCCGTCATACTGCGCGGTACGTGGGCCTTGCTGGCCGATGCCTTGCGGCTTGCCGTTGATGCGGTCCCTGCCGATATCGATCCATTCGAGGTCAGACAATACCTGCTATCACTTCCGGGTGTCGTTTCGATCCACGATTTGCATATCTGGGGTATGAGTACAACCGAAGCCGCCCTGACGGCCCACCTGGTGATACCGGAAATCGAAACCGGTGACCAATTTCTGCAGCAGGTTGCGGCCGATCTGAACAAACACTTCGACATCGGCCACTCCACCATCCAGGTTGAAAGCGGAATGCAGGATAGACATTGCCTGCTTGCGCCCGGTGGGAAAGAATAAAACGCCAGGCTGCACCGCAGAACGGGACACATCGGTCAGATCCGGATCGACTGCCAGTTGCCACGGATCACCGCCGACCACTTTCCAGCCGCTTTGACCAGGGTAGTCACGTTGATGACCCACCAAATTGCGGCAGGACCCATTTCGAGATAAATCCCGAAGTACCAGGAAAATGGAATTCTTGCGATATTCCATGGAGCCGACCAGAATAGGATTGGTCGGGTGTCTCCAGACCCTTCCAGCACCGCTTCAGCCAAGCATTCGTAGGCGACCAGGAGCTGCGAGAAGGCTAGAATCCTCGCGTAAAGAACCGCCTGTTCCAATACACCCGGATCATCGGTAAATAATCGGCAGAGCGGTTCTGCGCCAAACCAGAAGATGCAGCCTGCCGCAATTCCAAGCAAGGTCATCAGGGGGAAAGCCAGGCGGATGGTACGCCGGGCCTGGTCTACCTGTCCGGCCCCGATATAGCGCCCAATGAGGCTGGCCACGCCCATCGAGATACCCCAGAAGATCGGCCAGGTAAAGCCTTCAAGAGCCGAGTAACCGATACCAAGAGCCGCGTTGACAGTAGGACCCAGTGGAGAAATCGTGTACCGCAGAAGGGCCCAGTAGACCAGTGCATAAAGTGCGATACCCCAACTGAGTGGCAAGCCAATGCGGATAATTCTTCGCAGGGAGGAATCCGGCCAGAAATCCCGACCTGCCGGCCGAAACTGGCGGAGCAGAAACCAGAGCCCGATCACCACCGAGATTCCACGGCTTATGCCGGTCGCCATTGCCGCGCCCGCAATGCCGAAATCCAACGTGTAAATGAAAAACGGGTTAAGCAGTATGTTGAGGACCGTCGCGACAAACTGCAGACCCATCACCAGAGCCGTCCTTCCTACAGCAATAAAGACCGTATCAATCACCGGTGCCAGAACAAGGGGAAAACCCATTACGGCAAGCCATTGCAAGTACTCGACCGCAAGGGCATGCACCTCTCCCCTGAGACCCAGCCCATCGCAGATCGTCGGTGCCAAAAAAGCCAGCATCGTCAAAACAAGCGCACCAATCAACGCGGCCCCGAACAGCGCATTGCCGATGATACGGCGCCGCTCCTCGTGGTTACCGGATCCTGTTGCACGGGCGATCAGTGGCCCGGATCCCGATGACACCACCGAGTAGATGGCGAACAGGGCCAGCAAAATGAATGTACAGGAACCAATCGCGGCCTGGGCGTACTTGCCCAACCACTGAACAGAATACTGGTCGATCACCTTGAAAGCGTTGTTCAGGAGAACAGAGACCGCCGCAGGGATCGCCAGCAAAAGCAGATTTTTTAAAGAAACCGGTTTCAAGGAGCAACTACCGTGATAATGGCAAGGCCGATTGCCGACCAAGACCTGATGATGAATCTCCCGCTCTGCCGAGAAGGAAGAAGTGTTCAGGAAAGAAGGGCTGTTGACCGGCGACGCATGGATAACCGCTCAACACAACCTTTCACCAACAGTAACCCACTGATTGCCGATACGAGTGTATAGGCTTGTACAAGCCCGTTGTTCGCCGATGGTTCCAGCCCAGTCCCCCGTCAGTTTCCGCCTGAATGCTTCCGAAAGATTCATCCACCCAACGGGCAGAAACGATCCAGAACTTTCGCGAATACGGTGGGTATTTCATTGCCTATTCACAGGCCCGCGGATAGAATCCTCTTGATCATGTTTTGTCGACATGGTTTGAGAGCCGGCAGGCGGGTGTAGTTTAATGGTAGAACTGAAGCTTCCCAAGCTTCAAACGTGGGTTCGATTCCCATCACCCGCTCCATCTTTCCAGTTCAAAGTAATTCACTTTCGCCAACCAGAACCAATTCAGCCTGTAACCCAGGTCTTGATGATTGCCTACTACCGACCATTCAACCCGCTTGGCAACACACGATTAGCCAGCAAGAACTGACAGCATTACTGTCGATTATGTATTTCCATTGTCCTACGCGGCCAAGTACAGAATCTACTGTACATTCGCATCCGTAAAATCGCCAAATTGAATCACTTGATGCCGGCCCCGAGATCCTGGGCTTTGGCTGGGCCAGCCATGCATGAACCTCGGTCCTAGCAACGCTCCTGCCATTCCTCGTTGATTTCGGCCAGTACGATGCCGGGATGAATCAGGCAGTGCCGTAAACAGGAAATCTCCGTTAACCAAGGCACCTCGCGGCCAGTAAGGTGCATCATCGCCAGATCGGTTGATGCATCCTCAATTCATCCCGTAAACGGCGTCTGCTGACTCATACCCTGCCATTAGCCCTCGATTGCAAGACTTCCAGTTCGACCCACTTGGCATAGTTCGCTTCTATTTCCCCGCTTGTCTCGTCAAGCTGGTTCAGTGTCCGGGTAATCTCGTTCTTGTCAGCCTGGTAAAAATCACTGTCACCAATTCTCGCATGTAATTCCGCCTGTTTGGCCTCCAGTGTTTCAATAACGGCCGGTAAAGCATCAAGTTCCCTCTGTTCCATGTAGCCCAGCTTCTTTTTTACGCTCGCAGCCTTCTTTGCCCTTGGAACGGGTTTCGGGTTCGAAGATTGATCCTCGACAGTCTTTTCTGTTCTTTGATCCAGCCAGTCGGAATATCCGCCAACGTACTCGCGAATCTTTCCATCCTCCTCAAAGACCAGCGTACTGGTGACCACGTTGTCGATAAACTCACGGTCATGACTGACCAGCAACAAGCTTCCCGGGTAATTGATTAGCAGTTCTTCAAGCAATTCCAACGTTTCGATGTCCAGGTCGTTTGTAGGTTCATCCATGACCAGGATGTTCGCGGGCTTCCGGAACAGTCGAGCCAGCAGCAGCCGGTTTCTCTCGCCACCCGACAGGCTGCTGATTCGAGACCGAGCCCTGTCCGGCGAAAAAAGAAAATCGCCAAGGTACGATAAAACATGCTTGCGGTGTCCATCGATCACAATGAAATCACTGCCATCGCCCACCCAATCCACTAAGGTCTGTTTCGGATCCAGTGCTTCACGCATCTGATCAAAAAAGGCAATCTCAATACGGGTCCCGAGCTTGACCGTTCCGGAATCCGGTTTCATTCGACCAAGCAGGAGTTTGAGCAGGGTACTTTTACCGGCTCCGTTCGCACCGATCAGCCCGACCCGGTCGCCGCGCAAAAGCGTAAACGAAAAATCCGATACGATCCGCGTCGAATCGTAACCGAAGCTGATGTGCTCAGCCTCAATCACTCGCTTGCCAGACTGTTCACCCGTGGCAAGCCCGATCCTTGCGGTGCCCACCCGTTCCCGTCGGGACATTCTTTCCCTGCGCATGTTCTTCAATGCTCTCACCCGACCTTCATTACGGGTTCTGCGAGCCTGGATACCCTGGCGAATCCAGACTTCTTCCTTGGCCAGTTTCTTGTCAAACTCTGCGTTTCGCTGAACTTCTTCTTCCAGTGCGGTGGCCTTCCGCTTGAGGTAGTCCGAATAGTCAGCCGGCCACGAAACCAGTTGCCCTCGGTCCAGATCGACCACCCGTGTAGACAGACGCTGCAGGAAACGCCGATCATGGGTAACGATCAGCAATGCTCCGGGAAAGTCGAGCAAGCGTTCTTCGAGCCAAAGGATGGTTTCCAGATCCAGGTGATTGGTCGGTTCATCCAGAAGCAGCAAGTCCGGCTGAACAACCCACGCCTTGGCAAGCGAAACCCGACGAAGCCAACCACCGGACAGTTCGCCAAGGGTTTTGTCTCCCGGCAAATCAAGTTCAGTGATCACCCGTTCAACCCGCTGGTGCAGACTCCAACCATCGTGCACCTCCAGCTTTTCCTGCAAACGCCCCATCTTTTTCAGTAGGCCATCATCCGGTTGCGGATCCATGGACAAGGCATGATATTCCGAAATCCAGGCCCCCATCTCTCC
>DBZZ01000074.1:8048-15698 GCA_002311315.1 Methylococcaceae bacterium UBA1147
ACGATACCCGCAGACCAGAATCCCGCCAAACTTCACCGTCGTCGGCCGTGATCGAACCGGCGATCAACCTGATCAGGGTGGATTTCCCCTCACCGTTACGCCCGATCAAACCGATCCGTTCACCCGGCTGGATATGGAAATCGACCTTGTCCAGCAAGGCATGGCTACCAAAGGCGAGGGAAACTCCTGATAATCGAATCAATGGCATTGCTAAACCTTTTTAATCAGGATCGGCTGGAACGTTTCGTTGCCGAAGAATTTCATACAGCAGCACCCCAGCCGCCACCGACAGGTTCAAGCTTTCTACCGTTCCGGCCATCGGCAGACCGACGATTAAATCGCAATGTTCCTTGGTCAAACGGCGAAGCCCGTGTCCCTCGGAACCAATCACCAAGGCCAGGGGGCCGGTCAAGTCCGTATTGTAGACCGTTTCCCGGGCCTCTCCGCCGGTGCCTATGATCCACAACCCTGACTTCTTCATCTGCCTGAGCGTTCGGGCCAGGTTGGTCACCCGGTAAATCGGTATCGTTTCGGCAGCGCCGCTGGCGACCTTGCAGACCGCCGGCGTAATGCCGGTCGCATTGTCCCTCGGTGTGATGATTCCGTGCACGCCAACCGCATCCGAAGTCCTAAGGCAGGCGCCCAGGTTATGGGGATCCTGCACCTGGTCCAACACCAGGTAGAAGGGAGCCCCCGATATGCTGTCGATGGCTTCAAACAGGTCTTTTTCTGTCTTTTCCCGCGGCAGGAGGACTTCGATCACGATCCCCTGGTGATTGCCTCCCTTGAACAGGGAATCCAGTTGTTTTCGATGAACTGGTTCCACTGGGATCCCGGCAGTTNNCCAGATCGTTGGCAATTTCACGAATCCGTTGGTCCTGACGCTGCTGGTCCAGCCAAGCACCAACGATTTTCTCGGCGGTGTTCTGCAATGCGGCATGGACCGCATGGATTCCCCCTAAACGGGTATGGTCGCTCATCGCCTGGAACGGCGCCTGGGTTTTTTAGCCGTGTCCACTAAGCTGAAGTCGATCTTCCGATCATCAAGGTTGACGCTGGCCACCGTCACCCTGATTCGGTCACCCAGGCGATAACTAACACCGCTTCTTTCGCCGTTCAGCCGGTGATGGATCGGGTCGAAATGAAAATAATCCCGTCTCAGAGATGAAATATGCACAAGGCCTTCGATGTAGACATCCGACAGTTCGACGAAGATACCGAAGGAAGTCACCGCTGATATGACGCCATCGAATTGCTCTCCAATCTTGTCCATCATGTATTCGCATTTCAGCCAGCGGACGACATTGCGGGTTGCATCGTCGGCTCGCCGCTCAGCCATAGAACAATGTTCTGCGACCATTGCCAAGTCCGATTGACTATAGCGGAAGCTTTCCGGCTTTTTGCCCTGTATACAGTGGCGGATTGCCCGGTGAGTAACAAGATCCGGATAACGCCGTATCGGCGACGTGAAATGGGTATAGGATTCGAGCGCCAGGCCGAAATGACCTTTTGCCTCGGTCGTGTAGACGGCCTGGGAAAGCGACCGTAAAAGCACCGTCTGGATTACGTGTCGATCTGCCCGTTCCGAGATTTGTCCAGTGAGTTTCATGTAATCGGCAGGCGCGGGCGATTCGCCGCCCCCCAAGCTCAAGCCCAGCGCTTCCAGGAAAACCCTCAAATCCGATACTTTTTCAGAGCTCGGGCCTTCGTGAACCCTTAACAGCCGAGACATCTTTTTCTTTTCCAGGAATCGCGCTGCAGCGCAGTTCGCTACAAGCATGCATTCTTCAATCAGGCGATGGGCTTCGTTTCTGACCAGGGGAACGATTTTTTCAATTTTCCGCTGCTTGCCGAAGACAATGACAGACTCCTGGGTATCAAAATCCATCGCTCCCCGAGCTTCACGCTGGACACGCAAGGCCTTGTAAAGGTCGTACAAGACTCTCACGTGAGGAACCAGGGCTTTGTGCTTGCCCTTCTGAGCCTCTGACGAGCTAGCCAGAATCCCGGCAACTTCGGTGTACGTCATACGTGCCTGCGAGCGCATCACCGCGTCAAAAAAGCGTGAACGGTAGACCCTGCCATCGTCTGAAACCAACATTTCACAAACCATGCAGAATCGATCCTCATCAGGTACCAGGGAACAAAGACCGTTGGACAGTATTTCCGGAAGCATCGGGATGACTTGCTCGGGAAAATAGACCGAGGTTCCCCGTTTGACGGCTTCCTGATCGAGGCTGCTGTCCGGCATTACGTAGTGGGAAACATCCGCGATGGCAACAAGGAGTCGCCAGCCATTTTCCGTCCGGGTGCAATAAACGGCATCATCGAAATCGCGCGCGTCTTCTCCATCAATGGTGACAAACGGAATCTTCCGAAGATCCTGGCGCCCCGTTTGTCCAACATCAACAGTTGGATCCAGGCTTTTCGCTTCCCTTTCCACTTCCCCCGTCCATTCGAAGGGCAATTCGTGGCTGCGCAAAGCCATTTCGATTTCCATTCCCGGTGCCATGTGATCACCCAGCACTTCGCTCACTCGACCAATCGGGCGATTCCGTTTTGTTGGCTGCTCCACGATCGTTACCACAACAACCTGTCCAGACACAGCCTCGCCAAGGTCCGAATCCGATATCAGAATGTCCTGTGAAATCTTCTTGTCGTCCGGGATGACGAAATGGACCCCCCTCTCGCTGAACAACCTCCCCACGGTCTCATGGGTATTTCTCTCGATCACCTCCACCAGCGCACCTTCCTTGCGCCCACGACGGTCCACTCCCCTGACCCGTACAACCGCACGATCACCGTGAAGTACCGCACGCATCTGACGGGGAGACAGGAAAAGGTCGTCACCACCCTCGTCCGGGCGCAGGAATCCGAATCCTTCGGCGTTTCCGATCACCCTACCGGATGTCAGGTCAGCCCGATCGATTACGCAGTAGCACTTGTTCCGATTCCTCAGCAGTTGCCCATCGCGTTCCATCGCCCTCAGTCGCCTGCGAAATGCATCAAGTTGTTGCTCTTCCTTCAATCCGAGTTCGTCCGCGAGTTCGCGCCGGGTGAGAGGCACGCCCTTCTGGTTCAGAAGCTTCAATATGAGTTCCCGGCTTGGAATAGGGTTTTCGTATTTCCTCGCCTCGCGTTCAGCCTCTGGATCCTGGAGTTTGAATTTGCCAAACTTTTCGTTTTTTTCTGATACCATCTTAATCCTGTGTAGTTGGAGCATCCTGATTTACAAATCGGGAAAAGGCTTCGAATTTCGGCCGTTGACGTTGACAACAGACCATGGGCTCGGTAGAGTGCGTCGCTCAAATCAGAGCGGCGTCTTCAACCGGGTACGTTGTTCCGAGGAAATGCCGAGGTGGCGAAATTGGTAGACGCGCATGGTTCAGGTCCATGTGGGGGAAACCCTGTGGAGGTTCAAGTCCTCTCCTCGGCACCACATCCTCTTTGTCCGTGTCCGGGCGATATCTTTACAGAAATCAGACGGATGCAGGAACCGACCGAAAAGCCGGGCCAGCAGGCCGATATTCAGGTTCTGTCAGCCTGAATTAACTCAGCACGGTAATGCGGCACAAATATTTCCGGCTTTCTTCCCCGGCATTCGCCTTCAAACCTCAAATGGATCATTTAATACCAGGGTCTCGTTTCTATCAGGGCCCGTCGAGATAATTTCCACCGGCACCTCGACAAGTTCCTCGATCCTTGACAGGAACGTCCTGGCATTTACAGGAAGATCTTCATAGCGGGTCACCCCGGATGTCGCCTCGCTCCATCCCGGCATTTCCTCGATCACCGGCTCGCATGCTGCAAGACTCCTAGCACCAACCGGCATCTCACGAAGAACCTGGCCATTGCCAGTATAACCGGTACAGATTCCGACTTTTTCCATACCGTCCAACACGTCAAGCTTGGTGACGCAGAGCCCGGAAACGCTGTTCAATTTTACCGACCTTTTCAAGGCTACAGTATCCAGCCATCCGCAACGCCGAGGCCTTCCGGTTGTTGCCCCGAATTCGGCTCCCCGTGCGGCAAGCCGTTTGCCCTGTTGGTCGAACAATTCGGAGGGAAACGGGCCGTTTCCGACTCGGGTCGCATAAGCCTTGGTAATGCCCAGAACATAATCAAGATCCAACGGCCCGACTCCGGCACCGATGGCCGCTCCTGCAGCCACCGTATTCGAAGAAGTAACGTAGGGATAGGTTCCGTGATCAATGTCTAGCATGGCTCCCTGCGCGCCCTCGAATAGAATGTTTTTGCCCGCTGCCTGCAATTGGTGCAGGGTTCCTGCCACATCTCCTAGCATCGGCCGAATCTGGCCCGCGAAACCCCAGGTCTGTTCAAAGACCTCTTGGAAATCAAGTTCGGGTTCGTTGAAATAGTGACTGAGGATACTGTTGTGATACTTGACCAGGTCCCTCAGCTTTTCCGCAAAGAGATCCTGAGTCAGGAGGTCTCCGGCCCTGATCCCGCGCCGCGCAATCTTGTCTTCGTAAGCCGGGCCGATCCCACGACCCGTCGTACCGATAGCATTCTTGCCCTGGGCTCGTTCCCTGACCTGGTCCAGCACAATATGGATCGGCAGTATCAATGCGCAGGCTTCGCTGATTTCCAGGCGTTGACGAACCGAGATACCGGCCGCTTCAAGCACGTTGATCTCCTCGAACAGGTCTGGCAGCGACAATACGACACCGTTTCCGATCAAGCAGTCGACATCGTCCCTCAGAATGCCGGAAGGGATCAGGTGGAGCACCGTTTTTTGACCGTCAATGACAAGGGTATGACCGGCGTTGTGTCCTCCCTGAAATCGAACGACCGCATCGGCTTTTTCGGTAAGCCAATCGACCAGTTTTCCTTTACCTTCATCCCCCCATTGGGTTCCGATGACAACGACATTCTTGCCCATCAATATTTTTCAACCTCAGAAAGTGAGTTCCGTGTCCACTCCAGGGGGGTTGCAGGTAGGCCCCGGGCAATAACACAAGCTGTTTCAAACAGACCGCTTCTCGAATCGAGACCTGATTTTTACCGACCAAACTTATTTAGTGTATAGAGATTCTGATAGACGGTATAGCTATTTAGAACGCGGAATACTCCGGAACCGATAAGGCGAGCAACGGCGGGCATCAAGCAATATCCATGAGAATCCGGCCCTTCCACCGAAAAAGGTGGGGCCGGACTCATCGACCACCAACGACCCACCAGCCATTCAGGCTGGAACAACCACCCATGCATCCTTTTCCTTCACCAGTCGATACCCGCATTTCATTTCCCCCGCGCCACCCGACTGCCCCGGCAATTCCCGGACCACCCGCCTCCCAGATACCCTCAGATCGCGAATTCTTTCTTCAAGGGCAATATCAGCGCCTGCCGGCGCAAAGATCCCATCGTCTATCGGATCTCCAGCTTCCTGTTTCAGGCTGGCCAGTACCTTTACATCGGCACTAAATCCGGTCGCAGGCCTTGCGCGGCCAAAAACCTTTCCGATTTCGTCGTACCGCCCACCGCGGGCTACTTCCCTGCCGTAGCCCGGTACGAATGCTGCAAAAACCACCCCGGTCTGGTAATGGTATCCGCGAAGTTCGCCCAGATCGAAATTCATCGACAACCCAGGGAAAAACGTCCGCAACTGCTGGCTCATATCCTCAAGATAATCGACCGCCTGCAGAACATCCGGGCCGGCACCCGCTAGAACTTCCCGAGCCCGGTCGATTACACTCTCGTTGCCGTTAAGACGAGGCAGTGTAGCCAGCATTTCCCGCACCGCACCGTTCACCTTCCAGTCGTCAAGCAGTTCATCAAGTTCCACGTTGGCCTTTCTCTGCAGCACCTCGAAAACCATCGCTTCCCGGGTCGGATCAAAACCGGCCTGCTGGGCCAAGCCGCGAAATACTCCAACATGCCCGAAATCCACACACACGCCCTGAATACCCGCCAGTGCAAGTGTTTCCAACATCAGCTGGACGATTTCCAGATCGCTTTCGATCCCGGCATGGCCATAGAGCTCGGCACCAACTTGCAACGGGCTTCGGGACCGTTCCAGCGGATCATTCAAAGCATGCAGCACGGTGCCGAGGTAGCATAAGCGTGTCGGTTCGTCGCGCTGGAGGTCATGTGCGTCGATACGGGCGACCTGTGGAGTCATGTCTGCCCGAACACCAAGGGTTCTACCGCTAAGCTGGTCAGTGAGCTTGAATGTCTGAAGATCGAGGTCATGCCCCGTGCCGACCAGCAGGGATTCCAGGTACTCGACAAACGGCGGCATAACCAGTTCATATCCCCAGAGCCCAAACAGGTCCAGGAACTCCCGGCGCAGGTCTTCCAGTCTCCGCGCCTCGTGCGGCAAAACATCTTGAATGCCTTCCGGCAACAACCACCGATCGTACTGCGACATGCTCATGACAAGAGATTCTGATTGGGCAGAGCTGGGCGCCGCAGAAATGCAAAATCACTCATGTACAACAAACCCAGCGTGGATAAAATGCAATCTTACCCGAAAACCAGACAACAAAAATCCACAACAGCCAACATCAGCTGTTGTGGATTCCGTCGAAAAAAATTTTCAGGAGAACTTCCCCGAACTATTTTCCCTTTCCGAAGTACCTGAAGAAATCCGAGTCTGGTTGAAGTACCAGCATATCGTCACCCTTTTTGAATACATTCTTGTATGCATTGAGGCTCCGGGTGAAGGTATAGAACTCCGTATCCTTGCCGAACGCCCTGGCATAAATATCGGTTGCCTTCGCGTCACCTTCACCTCGCCGCATCTCGGCCTCTTTGTAGGCTTCAGCCAAAATGATCTCGCGCTCCTTGTCTGATCCGGCCTTGATTCGTTCGGCCTCTTCCTTGCCCTGAGACCTGAACTCTTTTGCGATCCTGTCACGTTCAGCCTGCATGCGGCGGTAAACCGAATGGCTGACATCCGATGGCAAATCGATGCGTTTGATCTGGACATCGACAACGTCGATTCCCCATTTCTTCACCACCGGACTGGCCTGGGCAACCAGGATGTCAGTCAGACTGGCACGATCAGCGGAAACCACCTGGTTGATGGTGCGTTTGCTGAATTCGCTGCGCATGGCGTCTTTCATGATCTGGTCAATCCGAAGATTTGCCGTAGACGAGTCACCCCCCATGGTGGTGTAGAACAACGAAACGTCGAAAATCTTCCATTTCACAAAGGAATCCACGATCACGTTTTTCTTTTCCATGGTCAGGAAACGTTCGGGCTTTGCGTCCAGCACCAAAATCCGGGCATCGAAAAATTTGACGTTCTGATAGATCGGGACCTTAAAATGCAACCCGGGCTCGTAATCGGACCGGACAATCCGACCGAATTGAAACATGATGGCTTTTTCTGTCTGGTGCACGACAAATAACGTGGATGAAATTCCGATGATGGCCACTGCGAGAATGGCCAGAAGTCTATTCTGGGTCATTTGCGGCCCCTCCCGTCACGACCACGGCTTGAGCCACGGTTGCTTGTTGATTGCGACCTGGTTCTGGTTGGATTAAAGTGATCATCATCCGAGGAGTCCCTGGGCTTTGCGGTTGTGTTCGAGTCTGATCTACCCCTTGAGCCAAGCCTGTCGAGCGGCAAATACAGCAAATTGTTGCCTCCTTTCACATCGATAATAACGGTTTCGGTGCTGC
>DBZZ01000074.1:15849-22182 GCA_002311315.1 Methylococcaceae bacterium UBA1147
AATGCATCGAAGCGAGCACTTTCACCCTCAGCTTCGGATACCACCTTGATCATGTATCCTTCGGCGTCCAGTACCCGGCGTGCGGCGGCACCGCGTGCTTTCGGGATAATATCATTGGAGTATGCCTGGGCTTCGCGGATATATCGCTGCTTGTCCTCACGAGCCTTGATCGCATCTTCGAAAGAAGCCTGCACCTCTTCCGGAGGCTGCGCGTCTTGCAGGTTCACACTGGTCACCTGAATACCCGCACCGTAGGCGTCCATGAGCTTCTGGATCTGAGTTTGAATGTCCCCCACGATCTGGGTACGCCCTTCGGTAAGAACGAAATTGATCTTGCTCTGCCCGACCACACCGCGCTCGGCACTCTCGGTCACCTGCTTCAGGGTCGCTGTCGGCTCGAAAACGTTGAACAGAAAGTCCTCTGCACTCTTGACCTGGTACTGGACCGCTAGGCGCACGTCGACAATACTTTCATCCTCGGTCAGCATCAGGGCTTCCCTGGGTACAGAGCCTATAGACCCTTGTCGACCGCCTGAACGGTACCCCACTTCGAGAAAGCGCTGCTCCTCGACATTCACCTTGGTAACCACCTCGATGGGCGTCGGGAGGTGCCAATGCAGACCCGGCATGGTGGTTTCCGTGTAGGCACCAAAGCGTGTAATCACGCCTCGCCACCCTGCATCGACCTTGTAAACCCCGGTCAGGCACCACAGAACCAGCAAAACCACGATGATAAAGCCAATGCTTCTGGTCGAACCGCCGAACGATCCCCCCGTACCTCCTCCACCAAAGATCCCGCCGATTTTTTCCTGCAGCGAGCGGATGACCGCATCAAGATCAGGGGGTGATTTATCCTGATCACGTCCGCTCCAGGGATCCTGTGGATCCTTTGGATCTTTTTTACCGTTTCCCGGTTCATTCCAGGCCATATTAATGATTACTCCCGTTCGGGTTTGAAATTGGATCGACTACACTGTGAGATCAATCCGAAACGTTCCATTATCGTTTATCGCATCCCACAGCACAAGCACTAGAATAGTCAGCTGCCTGTCAATACACCATGGCGGATCAGCATCCAGCATTCATACCACTGGTGACTTTAGTCGGTTATCCAGACCCTGTCGGCCTTTGCGGCACGGCACGATCTCCATACATCTAGGCTGACATCATATGGGGACCATGATTACCCATGTCTTAACACAGCATTACATTTTAGTAATGTAGAACGCCATTGACTCGAAAGGGCCCCTATAGTTCCATATTTTAGCCCCTTAGAACGGACTGCAAGACCGATTTTGGAGAAATACTGATTGTGGAGTACGCTGACCTGCCTGCTCGATATCGATCGAGGCATCATGCCATATGCAGTCTGAGCGGACACAACAAGCTCGGCAAAAATATCGGGTAAAATCCCAAAATCTCCGCTAAAGCACCAGCAAGGCTCACTCCCCCTTTGTCAATGCAACCAACTCCAGGCTGAAGCTTCAACCGCAGGCGGTCTCCAGTTCCAATCGCTTCAGGATGCCAAGATCCTTTTTCTGTATCTCCACTTCCATCTCCCAGCCCCCGGTTTCTGTTACTTCGTCCCGCAATACCCGTGCATATCTGAAAAGGTCTGAACGGATCGCTCCATGCTGCGGCAACAGTTTGAGGCAACGCCTGACGCGGTCACCCCTGAGCCTTTCCGAAAGTGCCTTACGGAGATCGTCCAGGCCCTCGCCGCTGCGCGCCGAAACGCGGACTTTTAACGGCACACCGTTGCCGTCTCGATCGATGACTGACCCCATGTGCTCGACCAAATCCGTCTTGTTCAAAACCAGCAACTGGGGAATATCACCTGCGCCGATTTCCTCAAGGACTGCATTGACCTGATCGATTACCTCAGTCTTGTTCTCGAGACTCGCATCAATCACGTGCAACAGGACCCTAGCATTCTCCACCTCCTGCAGGGTCGAACGAAACGCAGCAACCAATTCATGCGGTAGGCGTCGAATGAAGCCCACCGTATCGGCCAAAATAGCCCCGTTTTGATCTGGCAGTTCAATACGCCGCAAGGTAGGGTCCAGGGTTGCAAACAGCTGATCAGCCACGTAGGCATTACCCTCAGTCAGGGCGTTGAACAAGGTTGATTTTCCGGCGTTGGTATACCCAACCAGAGCTAAAGTCGGAATTTCAGCCTTGTTTCTAGAAGTGCGGCTCTGGTGCCGTTGGCGGTCAACTTTTCCAAGCCGTCGCTTGATCTGACGTATCCGGATTCCGATCAGACGACGGTCGGTTTCCAGCTGTGTTTCCCCCGGTCCGCGCAAACCAAGGCCGCCTTTCTGTCTTTCCAGATGCGTCCAGCCACGGATCAACCGTGTAGACAAATGCTGAAGCTGGGCCAGCTCCACCTGCAATTTGCCTTCGAAGGATTGGGCTCTCTGAGCAAAGATATCAAGAATCAGGCTGTTTCGATCCACAACTCGAACACCAAGGGCCCGTTCTAGATTACGTTCCTGTCCCGGCGTGAGACTCTGGTTGAACAGGACTAGGTTGATACCGTGGATCGGGATCAAAACCTGCAGTTCTTCAACCTTCCCCTTGCCGACAAAGAACCTGGAATCCGCTACCCTTCCGCGTCCGGTAACGCAAACAACAGGAACCACGCCGGCAGAAAACGCCAGCTCATGGAGTTCGTCCAAATCATCCCCATGCCCAAGCACCGACATGTGGACCAGGATGGCCCGTTCACCGGACCCGGGCCTTTCAAACAACGGTGCCCTCGGGACTGACCCGGGAACCGGCAAAAAAATGTTTGACTATCAAGTCCAGGCGAACAAGACCGGTCTAGGCACCGGTGTCATTTTCACTATGATCGGGTTGATGCACTCTGATCGACCGCGAAGGAACGATGGTTGAAATGGCATGTTTGTACACCATCTGATTGATCGAATTCTTTAACATCACCACATATTGATCGAACGAATCGATCTTACCTTGTAACTTGATCCCGTTGACCAGGTAAATCGCCACCGGAACCCGCTCTTTGCGCAATGAATTTAAAAAACTGTCTTGCAGGTTCTGCCCTTTAGACATAAAGGCTCCTCCTTATTCTTGTTCTTTGTATCCAAACCCGGATCAAATCATTCCATGAATCGTTTTTGATTGTAGCACAAAATGAAGTCCTTCAAAGCAAGCCAGGCAAAGCGTCTGCCGACCGAAATGCAGCCCGCATGATGAATCTTTGTTAACACGAAAACAGTCAAATAGCCCCTGACCAGAGACCCGGATTGACCCTCTGGATCGAAAAGTCCTCCGGCTGAAAACTGTATTTGCCTCTAAGGTGACAAAAGCCTTCACTCGATCAGATCGCAATTCTCCACCAAAGGTTCCACATCGGCATGAATTCGGCCGGCCAGATCGCTACATTCCATGTCGTAAACAAAGGATACGGATTCCTTCCTCAGCCAGGTCATTTGCCTTTTCGCCAACTGCCTGGTTGCCGTAATTCCCTTCTCGATCATTGATTCGTAATCGATTTCCCCGTCCAGATGCGCCCAGACCTGTCGGTAACCGACAGCCCTGACCGCGGGAGACGCCGGATCAAGATCGCCTCTTCGATACATGGCCGCCACTTCTTCAACCAGACCTGAGGCGATCATGCGGCGAAATCTGGTTTCAATGCGCTGATGCAACCGCGTCCTGTCGAGCGGGAGGATCTTCGCGGTAACGGGTATAAACGGCGTCTCGTCGACCGGGTTCCCGCTGCACAATTCAGTCAGAGTTTTTCCGGTAATGCGAAAAACTTCCAAGGCACGCTGAATACGCTGAGGGTCGTTCGGGTGAATCCGGGCAGCGGAATCGGCATCAACCTGCTCCAGTTGCTCATGCATTTTCCCCCATCCCAGGCAACGGGCCTCAAGGTCGATTTCGCGGCGAATTTCGGGGGCGGCCTCGGGCAAGGATGATAGTCCCTGTAACAAGGAACGGAAATACAGCATCGTACCGCCGACCAGCATCGGGGTTTTGCCCCGTTCCCGGATTGCCGTGATCGCTTCGAGTGCCCTGCGCCTAAATTGGCCCGTGGAAAACGCTTCCGACTGGTCCAGAATATCAATCAGGTGATGAGGTACTCCCTGACGCTCCTCGAAAGTGGGTTTAGCGGTTCCGATATCCATGCCCCGGTAAACCAGAACCGAGTCCACGCTGACGATTTCGCAATCGAGTTTGAGGGCCAGTTCCACCGCCAGTTTCGATTTGCCTGTCGCGGTCGGCCCCATCAGGCAGAGCACCGGAAACCGAAGCACCGGTTGCTTACTGGCCACGCAAAAAGAACTGATCCAGTTCCTTGGACGTCAGTTCGACCCAAGTCGGACGCCCATGATTGCACTGCCCGCTGTAATCGGTCGCCTCCATTTCTCGCAACAGAGCGTTCATCTCATCACGCGTCAACCGGCGCTTGGCTCGAATCGCCCCATGGCATGCCATTGAGGCAAGAAGTTCGTTCGCGGTGTCCTGGATTCGATAACTAGAACCCTTGGCCTGGATATCCGACAGTACATCTCGAACCAGAACCGATACGTCGACATTGGCAAGCTGGACGGGAATCGAACGAACCATGAGGGTTTCCAGATCAAGTCTGTCGATTTCGAATCCTAGCTTGCGAAATTGATCAACCATCCCCAGTGCCAGTTCTGCATCCGATTGGCTAACCTTCAGGCGAACGGGCAACAACAAGGTCTGCTCCGGCACTTTTCCCTCGCTGTACTGTTTCTTGAGTTTCTCGTAGGTCACACGTTCGTGAGCCGCGTGCGCATCAACCAGGATTAGCCCGTTGCCCGACTCGGCGAGTATGTATATGTTGTGCAGATGGGCAATGGCGTATCCAAGCGGTGGGATCGCGCCCGCTTCGCCCGCTTGAATGGACTCCCCAGGCACAGGATCTGATAAAAGGGACTGCTCCACGAGTGCCGTGTAAGCTTGCATTTGCTCCCTGGCCGGCAAGGCCAGAGACGACTGGCGCGACGCGCCGGTTCTAAGGAAACCCATGGCGTGGATATCCTCTGCGATCGACACGGATTCCCGTTCAACAGTTTCCAATCCGGAGTCGGCACCTGCGCGGGTCGATGCAAGAGCGCGCTGTAGCGCCCGGTAGACAAAATCATGGACTAGGCGGCTTTCCCGGAAACGTACTTCCAGCTTGGACGGATGAGCATTGACATCGACCAGGCCCGGGTCTAGCGTAAGATACAGAACGAACACCGGCTGACGCCCATGGAACAGGACATCCTTGTAAGCCTGGCGAACCGCATGATTGAGCAGTTTATCCCGTACCAGGCGGCCGTTGATGTAGAAATACTGCATGTCGGCCTGACTTCTTGAAAAAGTAGGGAGGGCAATCCACCCCGACAATACAAGCCCCGACGCCTCGAATTCCACGGCCAGGGAATTTTCCAAGAACGCGGACCCCAGTACACCTGCAACCCGCTTTTCACGAGCCGCGTCCGAACTAGCCACTGAAAGGTTCAAAACCGGCTTGCGGTTGTGATTCAGCACGAGATCGACATCGAAGCGGCTTAATCCCAACTTCTTCACAACAGATTCAAGATGAGCAAACTCGGTTTTCTCGGTCCGAAGGAACTTGCGCCTTGCCGGAATATTGTAGAAAAGGTCGCGCACCTCTACCGAAGTCCCACACGGCAAGGAATCGGGCACCAGATCGAAACCCTTTTCGGTTCCGTCAGCGTTCACCCGCCATGCTGACCCGGCACTCCCGGTGCGGGAAACCAGGGTTAACCTTGCCACGGCACTGATGCTTGGCAGGGCCTCACCACGAAAGCCCATACTGCGAACTTCCTGAAGGTCATCAAGCGAGGCAATCTTGCTGGTCGCATGGCGAGACAGAGCCAGCGGCAGTTCATCCTTTTCAATCCCGCTGCCATCATCGACAACCCGGATCAATCGGACACCCCCATGCTCCACGTCAATGGTAATCCGTCCGGCACCGGAATCCAGGCTGTTTTCAACCAACTCCTTAACGATCGAAGCGGGACGCTCAATGACTTCGCCCGCCGCGATCTGGTTCACAAGTTGGGGTGGCAATTTACGGATCGGCATTGCAACAGGGTCCAGAAGGAGATAGCAAACCAGCCTGCAATCAAGGCTCTCGATTATATAGCAAGCGGCCTCTCACGTGGGTGCAAGTGCAGTAGATGATGATAGGCGGTGTTACTAGTCAAGGAACAAAAGCTTCAAAAACCGGATTCCCTTGTCGTTGAAAGGGTCCCCATTGCACAGAAACGCCCGGTTAACTGCCTGTGGGAATCTCTAGCACCTGGCCATACCTGATCCGGG
>DBZZ01000074.1:22256-28599 GCA_002311315.1 Methylococcaceae bacterium UBA1147
GGTACTGACGCCGTACATACTGGCAATCTCCGATAGTGTCTCACCCTTGGCAATCACGTGACGCCGGGATGTGGCATGCATGGATGGAACGACATTGGTAGTGTAATAACGACGAACCCCTTTGAAGATCGCCCTCGCCAACTTTTTTTGGTAGGATCCGCTTTTGAGTTTCTTCTCTTCTAAGGGGTTCGAAATAAACGCCGTCTCCACCAGGATGGAAGGAATATCCGGTGACTTCAGCACCACAAAACCAGCACTTTGTACCTTTTTCCTGCGAACCTTGCCCAAATGAGACAGGCTAGCGAGCACCTTGGAAGCAGCATCGGAGCTAAGATTCCGTGTCGCCGTCTGGGACAAGTCCAAAAGAACTTCAGCAACCATCTCATCCTGGTCATCCAGCCTGACACCGCCAACGAGATCCGACTTGTTCTCTCGGGCCGCGAGCCAGCGCGCAGCTTCGCTGGAGGCGCCCTTTTTCGACAGCGTGTAAATCGAAGACCCGCGAACACTGGACTGGGGGGCTGCGTCCGCGTGAATTGAAATAAAGATATCAGCCTCTGCCTTGCGTGCGATCTTTATTCGTTGACGCAATCCCACGTAATAGTCACCCTTACGAATCAGTACCGAACGCATGCCGGGTTCCCTGGCAATGATCTTGTGCAGTTGTTTGGCAATCTTCAGGACGACATCCTTTTCACGCGTCCCGTGTTTTCCCAGTGCCCCCGGATCGCTACCACCGTGACCGGCATCAATAGCCACCACGAATTCATCATCGGCCTGGGGCGCACGCACCACTGTGGGCTGTCTGGAAGCAGCTGGTTCGACCGTCCGCGGGGCCTTTCCCACCCCTTTTCCCGCACTCTTGGCACTTCCAGCCCCAACAAATGTCGCGTCGTAGAGATCCAAAACCAGTCGATAACCATGACCATGAACCGGCTTCAGAATGAAACTCTCGGGTTTGACCTTTTTCTTCAGATCGAGAACCACCCGCAGGTCGTTTCCATTACGGGTAGCTTGACGGATTGCCTTGAACAGCGGGTGCGCCGAATCCGGTTGTTCGACAATGGTCTTCAGCCGCGTATTTTCAAGGTCGACAACAACCCGTTGAGGGTTTCCCAGCAGGAAAACCTTGCGTTTTACCACCGAGGAAAGATCAAAAACGACTCGCGTCCGGTCACGTTGGTCATGAATTCGGAGCGAGTTGACAATGGAAGCCTTAGCCAAGGCTTCGCCAGCCATCAGGGAAATCAAGATCACCAGACCGAAGACAGAAAATGTTGAAATTGGCAGTTTGTAACCTGAAAACATCCGCATTCTTCCCGGGGCTCTTACCTCGGCGGCGAAAGCCTAGCTTGCCACAGGCCGGCAACCCTGCCGGCACGGTTCAAACCGCATAACAAAATGGTTGAAGATAAAATAGCCGGTTCAAAACCAAAGTGCAAGCAAATACTTAAGTTATGCTCTTTACCACATGATATTTAGAGATATTTTACTCAATACGGTCTAACAAGCTGGTTCCCCCAAGCGTCAGTGGATCGATCTGTACACATCGGCCTTCAGAGCAAACCGAAAACTGAATCCGGATATCGGGATCCGGTAAGAACCCCTTCCCCCGTTCCGGCCATTCAACAAACCAGAGGGCTTTTACGTCGATATAGTCGCGAATACCCATCCATTCCAGTTCTTCAGGCTCGGCCAACCGATAAAGATCAAAATGAACCGCCCTCCATTGCTCGAACTGGTATTCTTCAACCAGCGTAAACGTCGGACTCTTAACTAGGCCAGTGTACCCCGCCGCCCGCAAAAACCCGCGAACGAAAGTGGTCTTTCCGGCACCCAAGTCACCATCCAGATAGATACAAAGGGGCTCTTTCACCGAATGGAACACGCTGGCGCCGAAACACAGGGTTTCCGATTCATTGCCAAGCACCCGTTTCACGGGTTGACCAGATGGTAAAGATGCAACAGCAGATCGGTTGCAAGCAGTCCTCGCTCGCCACCAACGGCAGCCATGTCAGCGGCTTCTCCATGCAGGTAGGCTCCGGCCCGTGCGGCATCTCCGATATCAAAACCCTGGGCAATCAACCCTGCAATCACACCGGTCAACACATCACCCATCCCGCCGCTCGCCATGCCCGGGTTGCCTGTCGGGCACACAGCGATTACATTACCATCGGCAATCAGCGTCCCGACACCCTTCAAAAGGCAAGTTCCGCCGTATTGTTCCTGGATCGCGATGACGGCAGCAAAGCGGTCATTGCGGATCGCGGCCGTATCCGTGTCAAGCAGTCGTGCTGCCTCTCCCGGATGCGGTGTCAGTACCCAGTCGGTCCGCCTGAACGGCGATTGTGCAAGAAGGTTCAGTGCATCTGCATCGATCACCAGCGGAACCGAGGATTCCCGTACCGCATCGAACAGGGTTCTTGACCATCGGTCCTGCCCAAGCCCTGGACCGATACCCACGACCGTGGCCCTTGCCAGCAGCATATCCAGTTGATCAGCAGATTCAACCCCGTGACACATCAATTCAGGCTGGCCCAGAGTCATGAAAGATGCATGCGATGCCCGGGTTGCCAGACTGATCAAACCGGCCCCAACACGGGCACTGGCCTGCCCGGCCATGCACGCGGCACCACTGTAGCCCGAATTACCGCCGACAATCAGTACATGACCAAACTGCCCCTTGTGCGCCGAGCGCACCCGGCGGGCAAAAGCTTCCCGCGGCGAGGCAAGCAGGCGAGCCGAGGGGGTTTCACTGGCCACCACCGCGGCAGGCACACCGAGCGAGACGAAGCATACCTCCCCGCTGTAATCCACCCCATCACCCGTGTAAAGACCCTGTTTTGCCCCAATAAAGGTCACGGTCCGATCAGCACGCACGGCGACACCCATCGGACACCCCGTATCCGCGTTCAGACCGGAAGGGACATCCAGAGCCAGCACAGGACCTTCGAAGCAATTGATTTCTCGAATCACCTCTTCGAACCGGCCCGACACCGGCCGATCCAGCCCAGTACCCAGCAAGGCGTCGACCACAATGTCCGCGGACGCGCGAATTTCGGCGTCGGATAAGCAGATTGTCCCACCCTGGTCGACGAACTCTCGGTAAACAGCAGCCGCATCACCAGCAAGCTTTTCCGGCGACACGATCGCCCGCACTCGGACCGGGTAACCCGCTTCCCTGGCCAGGCGCGCAACCACATATCCGTCGCCGGCATTGTTTCCGGCACCGCAGAAAACCATGACCTGACCACTGGGCCGGCACATCTGCGTAAGAACCCGGAATGCCTCCTGACCGGCTCGACGCATCAGCTCAAGGCCGCTGATTCCTAGTTGATCGATGGCGAAACGATCCATTGACCTGACCTGGTTCGCCCGGTGAAGTGCTTCCACCGACGGCTTTGTGCTAATCTGACCCGAACTATTCAAGGTGCCTCAGCGTAAAAGGATTCGAGGCGATAGGCTACCACAACTTCAAATTGAACGCGGGCGTCCGCTGCAGACCAGCATCATGCTTTTTTTAGTCGCAATTACTCTGCATCTACTCTCTGCCGTGATCTGGGTTGGAGGCATGTTTTTCGCCTATGTTGTGCTTCGACCCAGTGCCGGTTCGCTTCTCGAAGGGCCCGACCGGCTTACACTCTGGTCGGGCGTGTTTCAACGCTTCTTTCCCTGGGTCTGGGCAGCCATTGTAATTCTGCTAAGCACGGGCAACGTAATGATTTTCGGTGTACTTGGGGGCATGCAACAGGTGGGGCTCCATGTTCACGTGATGAATGGTATTGGTTGGATCATGTTCCTTCTTTTCCTGTACCTCAATACCGTTCCCTTCAGAGGTCTGCGAACTGCTGTCTTAAACAGCGATTGGGCTGCAGGGGCCAATCATCTGGCCACCATCCGGCACATTGTTGCCATCAATCTCAGTCTGGGCCTGATCGTCATTGTCGTAGCCAGCGCGGGGCGACACCTGCTCTAATCTGGCCCGATGGAAACCACCGGCGTCCCTACCCATATCCCTGACTACAGCCTGTTAGCCAACCGCGTCAAGCAATGGGGCCAGGAACTGGGCTTTCAGAAAATCGGCATTACCGATTGTGATCTTTCACAGGCCGAAGCACAGCTGGTGGAATGGCTCAGAAAATCTTTCCATGGCGAGATGGATTATATGCAGCGCCACGGAACCATGCGTACAAGACCGGAAGAACTGGTTCCCGGAACCATCCGGATCATATCGGCAAGACTGGATTACCTACCCGAGTCCATGTCTAATTGCGAGGAGGTTCTGGAAAACCCTACGCTTGGATACATTTCGCGTTACGCATTGGGTAGGGACTACCACAAGGTCATTCGGAAGAAACTGCAACGACTTGCCAACAGGATTTCGATAGAAACCGGACCTTTCGGCTACCGCGCTTTTACCGACAGCGCACCCGTAATGGAAAAAGTCCTGGCCGAAAAAGCGGGACTCGGCTGGATTGGAAAACACACAAACCTCATCGACAAACAAAGCGGGTCTTGGTTTTTTCTCGGTGAAATCTATACCGATCTTCCATTGCCGGTTGATTCAGTTTCAACCGATCATTGTGGAAGCTGCACGGCCTGTATCGACATCTGCCCGACGCAGGCCATTGTCGCTCCCTATCAACTCGATGCGCGGCGCTGTATTTCATACCTGACGATCGAACTTCACGGATCCATTCCGGTGGAATTCAGACCACAGATCGGAAACCGGATCTATGGATGCGACGATTGCCAGATCGTTTGTCCGTGGAACAGTTTTGCACGAATGACCCAGGAAACCGGTTTTGCCGCACGGCACGAACTCGACTCACCCCGGCTGGTTGACCTCTTTGCTTGGGATGAAGGTCTTTTCCTTGCTCGCACAGAAGGAACTGCACTGCGACGGCTGGGCCATGAACGTTGGCTCAGAAACATCGCTGTTGCCATGGGTAACAGCCCTTTTTCAACCGAGATCGTCAAGAGCCTGAGAGCGCGCCTGGAACACCCCTCAGAACTGGTTCGAGAACATGTTCGCTGGGCCCTAGATCAACAGTCCAACCGTGGCTCACCTGACCAACCGGGCATTGCGGTAATAAGCGGCTGGTAGGCAGGGGGAAGGCGTTGCAGGCATCACCCATGAGAGGCGCTGATTTTGCGATCGCGGCTCGGGTGTTCGTCATGGCTGACTTCCGAAAAATGGCTGAAAAGCGAACTGGAAGGGCTTTACGAGAAACAACTGAAATTCGATAGGAACCACCCCGACAGCCCCCTTCACAGACCGCCCGACAGAAAACCAGGCTTGGCCCAAAAGCCTCAAAATTCCGTCCCGGCGTGAATCCCTTTAGCCAACCTGAGACGAGCGGACTTCAGGGCCTCCGCAAAGCGCTTCTCCAGCGCCTGATTGACCCTCGGGCAACGGGCAATGACTTCTTCCGCCCAGTCGAGGTATTCTAGCCGCCGATGCAGATTCCAGCCGGCTGGAGGAGCCTCGGCCATATCACCGACATTGGCGATCTTATCAGCCAATTTGACCAGGATAGCGGCCGGCGACAGGTTGTGAGCATGTTCAACCTGCAGACGTTTGCGTTTTTCTTTCCTCAGGCGCTTATCGTCCGTTACTTCCTCGACAATGCCGCGGACCCGACGCCCGAATCGTTCTTCCAGTTCCTCGGCCGAGGTATCCGTATCCTCGATCGTATCATGGAGCAGAGCGGCCGCAATCACTTCCGCGTCATCAACCTTTCCGATCTCGGCGATAGACAGTGCAACGGCAATCGGATGATTGATATAGGGTGAAGAAGAAAGATCCTTGCGGCGATGATTGCGGTGCTTGATCGACGCGAAATGGACAGCCTTCAGGATCAGGGAGTCATTCATCTGGATTTCTGGCCTCAATGTTACTGTTTCGGAATTGTATTTCCGCCCACCGAACAGACATCGGGCAACGGGTAGGGCCTTTGCAGATCGGCCTTCGTCTTTCCAGACCCGACAGACTAGCAGCGACCTTCTCGCCTGAACCGGATACAGCCCTCGATGTAACCATCTATCCAGCTTTGTTGTTCGTCGGAATCCAAGTTCTCGGGCCGAGCCCGGATCGGATTGCAATGACAACCTTCCATCTGCGCACGCTGCTGGCCCTGGATATATTCAATTTCTGGGCGTTTCGACTCTGAACAGGAGGTCAATCCAGCGAGAAAAAAAAGCGCTAACCAGAGTCTATGCATATTATATGCTCCTGCACCGGCTAAAACATGAGGGATGCCAACACGAATACAATGCGAGGCCAGTACCAATCCGGGCCTGGCAAACCAGGCCGGCTGTGGGAAAAGCCCCGCCGTATCCC
>DBZZ01000074.1:28809-29160 GCA_002311315.1 Methylococcaceae bacterium UBA1147
GCGTGGCGCTTCTATTTTTTAATGCGAGAACCCTCTAGAATGCAGCCCTTGCAAAGATTGCTTGATCTACTAGTCAGAGTTCGGCAACCCTAGGCGACGACGAATGGATCGAACCAGAATGAATTGCACTGGTGACCAGCTTTGCCTGCACGTTAAACCATTACATCGCCACCAGACTATTTTCGGGGTAATCGAATTGAAACCGTTGAACTGGTTGTTCCTGCGCTGGTCGCTCATGCGAGGAGTCAGTCTTCTGAAACGAGCGGCCAAGGTCGATCCAAAGAAAGCTCTCGGCTTTTATGAAGCGGCCTATGAACGCTTTGATGCGGCAACAAACTATCAACCAGGATC
>DBZZ01000074.1:29343-30760 GCA_002311315.1 Methylococcaceae bacterium UBA1147
GCTGGCCTTGCGCGGACTGGCTAGAAACAAGCGAGAGAAAAATCCTGATCTTTGCTTCCAGAAAGCCTGCGAAAAATTCGAGCTGGCAGCCGCTATAACGCTCGAGGAACACGATCTTCACTATCACTGGGCACTTACCCTGTATCAACAGGCGGGTAAAAAACAAGGCAAGGTGACCCAAAATCTACTGAACGAAGCCTGCGAGCAATTTTCCGAAGCGGCCAGGATCAACAAGAAACATCCGAACACTTACAACGACTGGGGTGCAGCCTTGTTGGCCCTGGCTGCCCTGTCAGCGGATGAGGAAAACCAACAGTTTCTTGAGCAGGCTCGAAACAAATGTCTTGAAGCAGAGTCGATCAAGCCCGGGTTTGCCTCATACAACCTGGCCTGCATTTCGGCGCTGTGCGGCGAACTAGAGAAATGTCGCGAGCATCTGGAAACCGCACATTCAGGAAAAAAGATTCCATCAGCCAGCCAGCTTGAAAATGATCCGGATTTCCGCGGCGTCCGAAAACTGGACTGGTTCAAGGAACTGGCTGCTAAGGTCCGCAGCGAATCCTGAGGGACATCGTTCTTCCGCCAACTGCAGTCCACGCCAAGACATGAACCGAACCCACCCAGGACCGACTAATCGACTAACGAAAACCCTTTCTGCCGACCGTCAGAGCATGACCGAACAGCCAGGATCTTACAGTATACTAATAAGCAATGGCGTTAAACACGTGACCTGACAATACAAACATCAATCATGGAAACACTTACCCTCTTCATAGAATCAAATATACAATACGCCCATCTGATCATCTTCGGTTCGTTGCTGCTTGCCGGCTTGAACATTCCGGTATCCGAAGACGCAATGCTGTTCATCTCCGCGGTGCTAGCCAGTCGTCATCCAGAGTACCTTCCCCATCTGTTCATCGGGGTATTCATGGGCGCCTACCTGTCCGATCTGATCTGTTACTCGCTGGGTCGGTTCTTGGGTCCAAAACTGTTCGAGATCCGTTTTTTTGCCCGCATGGTTCCACAGGAAAGAATCGATAAGATTCATAACTTCTACGAAAAATACGGGATCGTAACTCTTCTGGTCGGCCGCTTTATTCCTTTCGGGGTTCGAAACGGCCTGTTCCTGACCGCCGGTCTCGGACAAATGAAGTTCATCAAATTCGCGTTGTCCGATCTCACCGCCTGCACCATTTCCACCCTCACTTTTTTCACCCTGTATTACCATTACGGAAATACGGTGATCAAATACGTGAAGGAAGGCAACATCGTCATTTTCTCAATCGTTCTGCTCGCCCTGGGGGGCTACCTGATCGGGAAACGTCGGGCAACACCTGAAGAAAACCAGAATTAATCAAGCCCGGAATGGCATGCGACAACCCGAGACCCGATAGAACCTCGGATCTGGAAAGCC
>DBZZ01000074.1:30907-37446 GCA_002311315.1 Methylococcaceae bacterium UBA1147
GCTCAATCATCCTGGATCAGCATCCCGACGGCAACCCCGGCACAAACGCCCTGCACCAGGCCGTTTAAGAACCAGATCAAGGCCATGAAATAAGGGACCGGCATGAAGGCATAAGAACCATAACCGCTGACCATCCCCATAGCCAGACCGAAAAAGGTTCCGAACAGGAGTCCAAAACGAAGTCCTTTCGGATTAATCAGCAGAGCATAAATCAGGGTAAACGCCAGCGACGCAATCAAGACCACTGCTGAATTCAGAATCATTTTCGATTCATTCTCAGGACGCCACAGATGGGCCGTTTCCTTCATGTAGTCAGCCAGAACGACCCCGTGAAAGATAAAATCGAGCCCGGTCCATAACGCGAATACCGTACTCGTTCCCAATACAAGTTTCCTGAACATCACCAATATCTCCCAAAATGCATGGCTGAAACCTGAATCCCAGCCTCTGTGTCCGGTCCATTATATTGGAAGCTCACCAAATCCCGAAGGGACCGACCGCCCAGTCTCGATCTCGATTCAAAAACTCTTTGGCTTTTCAGGCTACTTTCAATACCATATCCGCCGCCATCAAAAACTGGGGAATAAACGGTGCAGGAATTCGTGGCTGGACAGCGTTGGATCAATACGATCGAATCCCAACTCGGACTCGGTACGGTACTGGGTTCAGATTTCAGGACGGTTAACATTCTCTTTCTTTCAACCGGAGAAACTCGGACCTACGCCAAGCAATCCGCTCCACTCCAACGGGTACGTTTTTCCATCGGCGACACGGTGCGCAACCACGAAGGTATGGAGATCACCGTCGAAGCCATCTCCGAACAGGAAGGCCTGATCACCTATCAAGGCATTGACACGGGAGGCCAGACTACCCGTATGCACGAAGGGCAACTCGACAACTTCGTCCGCCTGGACCGGCCTTTAGACCGCCTGTTCAACGCTCAGGTTGATTCGGATGAATGGTTCGAACTTCGGTACCAGACGGTGCTGGAGCAAAACAGGCTGCTAAACTCCGAGCTCCGAGGCCTCATCGGATGTAGAACAAGCCTGATCCCTCACCAACTTTATATTGCCCACGAAGTATCACGGCGGTATGCACCCCGTGTCTTGCTGGCCGATGAAGTCGGCCTGGGCAAGACAATCGAAGCCGGGCTTATTCTTCACCGCCAACTGATCACTGAACAGACCCGGCGGGTCCTGATCATCGTACCCGAAACCCTGATCCATCAATGGCTGGTAGAAATGATCCGGCGGTTCAATCTTCATTTCAGGATCTTTGACCAAACCCGCTGCGAGTCGGTCTGCGAAAGCTCAGGGCACGAGAACCCGTTTTTCAGCGAGCAGTTGGTTCTGTGTTCACTGGATTTCCTGACCAGCCATGCCGAACGTGCCGAACAGGCAGCCGAGGGACAATGGGATATGGTGATCGTGGATGAAGCGCATCATCTAAAATGGGCCCCTGCCAATTCAAGTCGAGAGTACCAGGTCATAAAAAAGATATCCGCTCAGAGCAGGGGCCTCCTCCTACTCACTGGAACCCCGGAACAACTGGGCAAATCCTGTCACTTCGCTAACCTCCGACTACTTGATCCGGACCGATTCCACAAGCTCGAAGACTTCCTTGAAGAGGAAAAAAACTACAGCCATGTTGCCTCCGCAATGCAGGCGCTAATTGACGACCGACCGCTCACATCTGATGAATCCCAATGGATCCATTCAATGCTACCGGATAATGGCCCGCGATTGACAGTCCAGCCGATGGACTCAGAAAAGGCTGAAACAAGACAATTGGAGAAAACAAGAGAGCAGATCCTCATGCGTTTGCTGGACCAACATGGTACCGGCCGTGTTCTGTTCAGAAATACACGCAACGTGATCAGCAATTTTCCGGCACGTTGTGCGATACCTTGGCCGTTGGAGAACCCGAACGCCTACACCGGCGAATTGCCATCCACGGCCGAAGATCAACTTGAACAAGCTCTTTGTCCGGAAACGGGCTACCGCAAAAAGCAAGCATCCGGGGCCACGGAATGGACGCAACTGGACCCGAGGGCCAAATGGCTTCTGGAACTGGTCCGGTCTCTCAAGCGCCGTAAAATTCTAGTGATCACAGCAAGCCCGGTTACCGCCATCGAGCTTGCCGGTTTTCTGAAGTCACGAGGTGGGATTGCCGCCGCTGTTTTTCACCAACACCTCAATCTTGTCGAACGTGACCGGGCCGCGGCTTTCTTCTCCAACATGGAACATGGCAGCCCGGTCATGATCTGTTCGGAAATCGGGAGCGAAGGCCGCAATTTTCAGTTTTCCCATGACCTGGTGCTTTTCGACCTGCCCTTAAACCCCGACCTGCTCGAACAACGAATCGGCAGACTCGATCGAATCGGGCAGCTCAATACCATCAACATACATCTGCCTTACCTGGAAAACACGGGTCAGGAAACCATCTACCGCTGGTATCAAGAAGGTCTCAACGCATTCGAACAGTCGTGCTCAACAGGGATGCTGGCTTTCGAGCAGTTCTCGGATCAGTTGCTCGAAGCACTGACACAAGATGGCGCATCCCTGGACAAACTGATCGAGGAAACCCGATCCTTTGACCAACTACAAAAACAACGACTGCGCCAGGGCCGAGATCGCCTGCTGGAATATAATTCCTGTCGCCCGCAGGCGGCACAAAAACTGGCGGCCAAGGCCCATAAAATGGATCAGGAATCGACTCTTTCCGGCTACATGGAGCGGGTGTTTGACTGCTTCGGGGTAGAAAGCGACATCCACAGTACCGAATGCCTGATCCTGCACCCTGGCACTCATCTGGCAGAGCCTTTTCCCTGTCTTCCGGAGGACGGCGTCACCATTACATTTGACCGGGAAACAGCCCTTTCCAACGAAGAGGTTCAGTACATTACCTGGGAACACCCGATGGTGGTTCGAGTGATGGAACAGATACGTATCGGGGAACTCGGCAACACTGCCTTGACAGCCCTGGAAAGCCCCGAATTCCCATCGGGTACAATGCTTCTCGAATGCATCTACATCATCGAAGCCACAGATTCGGCTGAATTCAGGGGTCACACCTACCTGCCCCCCTTGGCAATCCGGGTCGTGGTTGATCAGCAGGGAAGGGAATACGGATCGGTTCTTCGCTCTGAACAGATCCGAAGCAATCAACGGGATGTCAATCTGGAGACAGCCTGCAAGATCATCCGCTTGCAGGAACGACAAATCCGTCGACTGATCGTCATTGCCGAGCAAACAGCCGAAAAACAGGCCAAAGAAACCCGTCAATCGGCTCGGAGCGAGAGCAGCCGAAAACTAACGACCGAAATCGAGCGGCTCCGCGATCTGCGTCGGGTAAATCGGAACGTAAGGGACGAGGAAATCGAATTCTTTCGGAATCAGCTCAACGCAATCGGGGAAATGATCGAATCTGCACCGCTGCGACTGGACGCAATCAGGGTTATTGTCACGCTTTGACGAACCGCAGATCAGGAAGACGGCGGGGAAGGATCCTGGTCCGAAGCTACGGAACCCTAGCAGGATTGACACAAAGCCGGTTCAACCGGGTGCGCGAAGAGCCTACGCTACACGCACCCAGCAACCGCTGGCTGGCCAGTACCATTATCTGTCAAAAGCAAAATATTTTCAGATAACCCGAGCTACCGAATTTCCTTCAACGCCAACCTGTAACAGTATCAAAGACCCGGAAGCGGACCAAAGCCAATCTCTACTTAGCCTCCTTAGCCTCCCTGGCCTCCCACAAATCCATTGCCTTGTATACCGGGCAAATGCCAGTCCAATACTGTTGAAGCAGGGCGATCCCAACCAGGAAAATGAGAAAGTATCCGATAGCAAAAGAAACGCTATCCAGCAAAATCCCCGAGGTAATCAACCCACCAACGATGGCATCGTGTAAACGTGTTCTATCTTCCACAGCAAATCCTCCTTTTCAGTTTTTAATATAGTCAATTGGGCCCAGCAAGCCAGGTTCGTCCATGGTTAGCGACCGCTTCTCGAAATCAATTCCCTCTGGGCATACCCGGCTTCTTATGTGCTTATATCATGATGATGAGAATCCCTCAAGGGCGTATCAGAGATCATGTTGTTGGTGAGAACTGGCTTCCGATTCAGGGTTCTCGGAAACCCTGTGAAAACCGTAGGTTGCCTCTTCGGGAAAGGCTATACCCCTAGCGAAAAAAGCCTTGGGTCTCTGTTTAACATGAAATCTTTTACGTACACTTGGTACTGGCCGGACCGGCCGGACGCTTGACCCCTGACTTATGGCCAAGATGATGAAAGCAATGGTAATGACCAGACCCGGCATTCCCCTGCAGCCCCGCCAATTACCGATCCCTACCCCGGGTGAGAACCAAGTCCTGATTCAGGTTCATGCCTGTGCCGTTTGCCGGACCGACCTGCATGTACTGGACGGTGACCTAACCAAACCCAACCTGCCCCTGATTCCCGGACATGAAATTGTCGGATCTGTCATTGAACGTGGTCCCAGAGTAACGGGGCTAAAAATCGGTGACCGCATCGGCGTACCCTGGTTGGGCGGCACCTGCAAATCCTGTCCGTTTTGCCTTTCTGGTTTGGAAAACCTTTGCGACCACCCCACGTTCACCGGTTACCAGGTTCACGGCGGCTACTCCGAGTTTACCGTGGCCAACGCGCAGTATTGCTTCAGGATCCCCGACTCATACAGCGACACCGGTGCGGCTCCCCTTCTTTGCGCAGGCTTGATCGGATACCGTTCCCTAAACATGGCCGGCCTTTGTAAAAGAATCGGGCTCTACGGCTTTGGGGCAGCGGCTCATATCATCGCGCAGGTTGCCGTTTATCGCGGCATCGACGTCTACGCTTTTACCCGCCAGGGAGATTTAAAGGGGCAGGAGTTTGCCCGTTCGCTCGGAGCCGTATGGGCAGGTGATTCCGACAGATTTCCTCCCGTATCCCTGGATGCGGCTATCCTCTTTGCCCCGGTCGGCAGCCTCGTACCTTTGGCACTGAAAGCCATACGAAAAGGAGGAAAAGTCGTTTGCGCCGGAATCCACATGAGTGACATTCCGAGGTTTCCCTACAAACTCCTGTGGCAAGAGCGGAGCATTTGCTCGGTCGCCAACCTGACCCGGCAGGATGGTATCGATTTTTTCCGGGTCGCACCGGAGGTACCCGTGCGAACCGTGGTGTCCCCTTACCCACTGGAATCCGCCAACCAGGCCCTTGAAGACGTGCGAAACGGAAGAATCAGCGGTGCGGCTGTTCTCGTACCCGATACAAGCTGACCAGTAACTCCCTTAAGAGTCCGCCGCCAGCCATTGAAACGACCGCTGTTGGCACACCTCAGCCTTCAATCCATTTGCTCATTCCAGCTCCGAACCAGTCAGGAATATCCCTGAAAATCCGCTCTCACTAGTTCCTGATCGTGGTCAAGCCGACGCTTTCCCAAGCCTGAATGCCACCCCGGTACCATTTGAGCTTGGTTGCTGGATACCCAAGTTTGAGCAGCGCGTGGAGGGTTCTTGGTCCCTGTCCGCACCAGATCCCGAAGCAATAAACAACCAGTGTCTTGGCATTGCTGAAATTGAAATGGTCATTGTTTCCGGAAACACCAAACTGTCCGATCAGGATCTCTTCCACCATGATGGGGTTTGCGCCGACTTCCGCAATCAGATGATTGCCGTAAACGTTCACCGAACCGGGAATTGTTCCCTTTAGCACCTGATTACTGGAACGCGTATCAACCACCAGCACTGACCTATCTCCGCCTTCAATTCGTCGGAGATACTGGATTACTTCCAGTTCTCCAACCGTTTCAATGGCTTTTATCCTGATTGGCTGCAAGCAGTGCGGCGGACAATCCCGAGAGGTCAGCGCAAGGTCGTCGACAATTCGGTTTCGGCGGTTCTGATTACGCATGACCGTCGTTCGCTTGCCGTTGTGAAGAACGCGGAACGACCCAAGTTGCGGTGCAATCATTACCTTCAAATCGCGCTCACCAGCTTGGGAACTAAACGACATCAACAGCAAAACCGACAACACAAACCCGAACCGAAACAGTCTGGATAAGAACCTCATGCATATTTCTCCGCTTGGTTGAAGATCTTTATGGCCCATGGGTGAGCAAAAACACCCTGGCACGATAACGTGAACAGCACCAACCTCTTTGTCAACCGCAATATAAAACAACCGGCCGAGAAGACAAGATCCCGCTTCTGAGCCGACCAGAGCACCCGTCACCATGCATGAACCATTGAAAGTGAAAAGTCGAGGTTGATCGACCTCCAGGCATTAATCCGCTACCAGTGACACCGCGACCGGAAACAGCACAGAGAAAATGGAATGCCCTGAACCACCAGAGCCGGAACCCGGAAATGATCTTTCCGGGTTCCGGCTCTGGTAGAGCAACCGTCAGGCCGGGAACTCCTCGATCAAAGAAATTCCCGGGTTAACGCAGGCGGATTATGCCACCGGCGCGTTGGAACCTCCATCGTCTTCGCTGGTTCTGCAAGATACATTACCGGGAACCGGGTCGGCACTGAC
>DBZZ01000058.1:0-4755 GCA_002311315.1 Methylococcaceae bacterium UBA1147
AGCCACGCATTTCGATCCACGCTGGAACAGATCCAGCCCCGCCTGAACCAACAAACCAGGATTGCCTGGGCAACCAAGGGCCTCGACCCAAAAACAGGACAGCTGCTGCACGAGACGGCAAACGAGATCTTTTCAGGGCAACGAGCGATCGCGGTCGTATCGGGCCCGACCTTCGCAACTGAAGTGGCCAGAAACCTACCCACGGCGATGACCATCGCGTCCCCCGATGGCCGCTTTGCTACCGAACTGTCGGCAATTCTCCACAACCAGCGATTTCGGGTTTATACCAACGACGACATCATCGGCGTGCAACTCGGTGGAGCAGTCAAGAACGTGCTTGCCATTGCAACCGGCGCCGCGGATGGCCTCGGCTTTGGTGCCAACTCGAGGGCCGCCATCGTGACTCGGGGACTGGCGGAGTTGATGCGTCTTGGCACCGTCATCGGGGCACGGCAGGAGACCCTGATGGGCCTTTCCGGGTTGGGCGATATCGTACTGACCTGTACCGACAACCAGTCGAGAAACAGGAGACTCGGCATCGGCCTCGGCCAGGGCAAAGCCCTGCAGGAAATATTGACCGAGATCGGCCAGGAAGTGGAAGGCATCTCCGCCGCCCGGGAAATTCATCAATTGGCCGCAAGGCACGGCATCGAAATGCCGATCTCCGAACAGGTGTACCAGGTTCTGTACGCAAATGTCTCGCCAACCACGGCGGTTCAGAACCTGCTTGTCCGGGTACAGAAAAAGGAACGGACTCAGTAAACACCCTTCTTCCGCGCCGGCGGGCCTTTCCGACAATCACACTCCACCTCACATGAAAACGGGGTTCACGCAGAAGTTCACGCTACTGTTCCCGCTACTGGCCATCACCGGATCGATTCTGGCCTGGCAGAACCCTCGGCTGTTGACCGAGTGGAAACCCGCGATCATCCCGCTGCTTTCGCTGGTCATGTTCGGGATGGGAATGACTCTCACCTGGCAGAGTTTCCTGGCCGTGATCCGGCGTCCAGGCATCATCAGCATTGCCGTGCTGACCCAGTTCCTGGTGATGCCTTCGGCGGCAGTCTTGATTTCTCATGTCCTGGGATTACCGCAGGAGATTACCGTCGGCATGGTGCTGGTGGGCGCCAGTGCGGGCGGAACAGCGTCCAACGTCATCTGCTACCTTGCCAGGGGCGACGTGGCCCTGTCGATTCTCCTGACGACAAGCTCCACGCTTGTCGCCGTGTTCGCCACACCCGGCCTGACCTGGTTCTTTCTCAATGAATCAGTGCCGGTTCCCTTCTGGGACATGCTCGACAGTATTCTGAAAATAGTCCTTGTGCCGGTCCTGCTCGGAACTGGCCTGAACAGCTGCTTCACCCACCAGATCGAGCGCATTCGGCCGCTGTTCCCGCTCGTGTCTTCACTGTCAATTGTGCTGATCATCTCGATCATTGTCGCGGTAAACCATTCGTCCCTGTCGATGGCGGGTCCGGTGATCCTGCTCGCTGTCTTTTTACACAACCTCACCGGACTACTGGCCGGTTACGGCATTACTCGACTATGCGGCTATGACACAGAAGTGTGCAGAACCGTCAGCATCGAGGTTGGAATGCAGAACTCCGGCCTGAGCGTGGCACTTGCCGTGAAGTTTTTTCCCCCGCTAACAGCCCTTCCCGGCGCGGTTTTCAGCATCTGGCACAATCTTTCCGGTTCCCTGCTTGCGGCTTACTGGGCTAGGCAACGAAACCTCTAGTCCAAACGAAGAAAGCCGGGAAAATGTCCAGTTCTTCAGGTCCCTGAGCTTCTCTACAGCCTTACGCAGCCTTCTTGTTCTACACCCGTCGATCAGAGCCACTCGCTTGTATTGCAATGCTCCGCGGTTTCATTTCATCGGGCAATTCGCACACCAGTGCAATGTGCAGGAGGCCGTTTTCAAGATTGGCTAATCTGGCGGAGAGCAAAAACCATCCCGTTTCATGGCCCAACAAAGGGTAAAGCAGCCAGTGAATGACACTGGAAAATTCCTTCAGCTGCCGCAACCGTGGAAGGCTATAATGCGTTTACAGTCGCAGTTAAAAGCCTCCCGTCCTAGAAAAGGTTTTTCAATGTGCCCTTACTGAATGCTGTTGCCCTGATTGTCACACTGTTGCTCGTCACGGGTTGCGACCAACTACCCTCGGGATTCCTGAAAAAGCCACTGCTGCTTGAGGAAATCCAGGAATCCGGTACGTTGAAAGTACTGACACGCTTCGACCCGACCACCTATTACGAAGGACCGGAAGGCCCGATAGGGCTCGAATATGACCTGGTTCAGTTGTTTGCCAGCAAGATCGGCGTAGAAGCCGAGTTCGTCGTCCCCAACAATTTCGGCCAGATCATCAGCCGCATCATGGTCGGTGATGCTCACCTCGCAGCCGCAGGAATCACCGTAACCGAAAAGCGCAAACAGCTGATGCGCTTCGCCCCAGCCTACAGGAAGATCACCGAACAACTGGTCTATCGATCCGGAAACAATCGCCCAAAAAAAATCCCCGATCTCTACGGCGGCATTCTCGAGGCGATCAACGGAAGCAGCCATGTCAGCACCCTGACCCAGCTCAGGACGGAATTCCCCGAGCTGGACTGGAATGTAAATACCGAGCTGGAAGCCTTCGAGTTACTGGAGCTCGTGGACAAGGGCCTGATCGATTATACCGTGGCCGACTCCGATCAGCTGCTCTTGACCAGGCACTATTATCCGAAACTTCACGTGGCCTTTAATCTCTCCAAACCCCTGGATCTGGCCTGGGCGTTCCCCCATGGCGAAGACAACAGCTTGTACGATGCGGCCACGGGCTTCTTTGAAGAGATCAAGCAAAACGGCACGCTCGCAGGACTGATCGAAAAGCACTACGGGCATACCGGAGCCCTGGACTACGTCGGAAGATGTACCTTCCGCAAGCATTTTTTCCAGCGCCTGCCGAAACTCAGGCCTTACTTCGAACAGGCCGCGAATGAAACCGGGATCGACTGGAGGCTGCTGGCCGCCATCGGTTACCAGGAATCCCACTGGAAAACCAACGCGGTCTCACCGACCGGCGTACGGGGCATCATGATGCTGACCCAGGCGACTGCCAAAGAGCTGGGCATCAGGAACCGGAGCAATCCCCACCAGAGCATTGACGGCGGCGCACGCTACTTCAAGATGCGAAGAAAAAGTATCCCTCCGGATATACTTGAACCGGACCTGACCTGGATGGCCCTTGCCGCGTACAATGTCGGCCCGGGCCATCTCGAAGATGCCCGGGTGCTGGCTGCAATGCGCGGGGAAGATCCGGACCGATGGATCGTTGTGAAAGAGACTTTACCGCTACTCAGCCAGAGGCGCTGGTACAGGAAAACAAAACACGGCTATGCGCGCGGCCGAGAACCGGTTCGCTATGTCAAGAATATCCGCAACTACTACGCCCTGATGGTATGGCTGACCAGTTCCGAGGACGAAGAAAAACAGGCCGATCCGAGGATCCTCTACAAAAAACAGACGTCACCCGCATGGTATCCAGAACAGCGGACCGGCAGCCTGCATTATGAAATTCGTTTTCTTCGAAAAAATTCCTTCAGCAAGGCTGAACACTGCTGTCCGAGCACCCCTGTCTGCCACTCGACCCGGTGGTTGAAAAACGACCATTGCGAGAGATCGACCGCACTGCAGACCGCGCCACGCTCTGGATCCAGCGCACCAAAAACCAGGCGTCTAACACGGGCATGCAGGATCGCGCCGATGCACATCACACAAGGTTCGAGCGTCACGTAAAGCGTTGTATCGACCAGTCGGTAATTGCCCAAGGCATCACCGGCCACCCGCAACGCAACAATTTCCGCATGCGCGGTTGGATCACGAGTCTCAATGGGGCAATTCCAGCCTTCCGCGATCAACGACTGGTCGCGAACAACAACCGCACCCACCGGCACTTCACCCAGGGTTTCGGCCTTGTGCGCCAGACGAATGGCATGCTCCATCCATTGTTCATCAAGCCCTGGCACGAATCATCCTGCTCCTGGTTTAGATCGTTGGTTTCGAAAAAAGGTCAATCTGCATTCGAGACCGGACAATGGCATATCCCGCCCGAGACAGCAATTCGGTGAAAATAAAACAATATCCAATAGCGACAGAAATCCAACCTGGATATTCCACGGAACAACGATCCGACAATGTTTTACGAAAGATTGCCTTAACAAAGCCTCTACGACGGGTCCTTCTCGATCCGGTTACTGGGCTCTCACGACCGGATGGTGCTTCATTTCGGCAACCGCATCTGCTGCCGCGAAGGCCTGCTCATGTTCAAGAACCTGTGGTCTTGATATAGCTCCTGGGAACGGCTTTTCCCCTGAAATACATCTAACCTATGAAGGTACTTTCAGTTCTTCAAGTGCCTGAACGGAATCAAGCGGATCCAGTTTTCTTGCAGCAATACTCCAACCTGTTTACGCATAAACCTTTCGGGCTTCTTTTGAGTTCGTTCCATCAAATATGTCTTCAGTAGTCTGATCCTTGAGCGCTACTGGCATGACAGCAAGGAATCCATATTTTTCAGGCACTGGCCTGAATTTGAATGGAATAAAGTAGTTCTTGCGCCTCACCTTTCTCGAGCCTGGTTTCTTGATCAGGTTGAAGCCACTGCAATGGCTGCAGAACAAACAGCTGCCAATACCCGGAAATATATGGATTTGACCAAGACAAGCCGTGCTACGGCGTATCGGAAACTGGCTGATCTGGTCAACAAAGTGTGT
>DBZZ01000058.1:4909-6904 GCA_002311315.1 Methylococcaceae bacterium UBA1147
GTGGTAAGCCCGTGAATTAAGGATTGCTTCCCCTTAACGGCCATCGATGGATTGTCATATAATCAATCTTTCTGTATTACAAATGAGGTCATGTTGTGATACAAATAAGGTATGAAACGAACCAAACATGAGGATGTTGCCCGGTTTATTGCCAAAAACATCGACAACAGGAATATAGCAAACAGAGTTGCCGAGAATTTCAGACTAACACGGCAGACCGCAAACCATCACATTCGAAAGATGGTTGAGAACCACCTCATCGAAGGTGAGGGACAGACCAAGAGCAGAATTTATAAACCCGTTTACACTACGATACTGGATACGACATTTACCGAAACCGACAACGTCGAACACAAGGTATGGGTGGATCATGTTGAGAAAGAGATCACGCATCTCCCTGAAAACCTTCGTTTCATCCTCTCCTATGCATTCACGGAAATGCTGAACAATGCATTTGATCACTCAAATGCGACAGAGATCAGAGCAACAGTCATGCGATCCATCTCCGATATCCTAATCACCGTCAAGGATAATGGGGTTGGAATCTTTAGAAAGATACAGAGTGCCTATAGTCTGGATGATCCACGAGAATCCATACTTGAGATCTCCAAGGGGAAACTGACCACTGACCCGGACAATCACTCGGGTGAAGGCATCTTCTTCACATCAAGAGTGATGGATCGTTTTGCCATCCAGTCTGGTGAACTCTCATTTTTCCATAAAACCGATGATTGGTTAATCGAAGGCCTAGACACAGATATACAAGGCACCGAGATCACCATGAGCATCAGCGTGTTCTCGACCACTGAAATCAATGAGCTATTCAACCAGTTTGCAGGGGATGATTTCGGTTTTGATAAGACTCGTGTTCCAGTCAAATTGGCTCAGCACGAGGGTGGTTTTCTGGTATCCAGATCACAGGCCAAGAGACTGCTTACCCGATTTGATCGCTTCAGTGAAGTATTGCTCGATTTCTCCGGGGTGACACAGATTGGCCAAGCCTTTGCAGATGAGATCTTCAGAGTCTATCGATTGTCACACACTGATACACCAATCCATTATGTCCATGCTGTATCTGCAGTAGAGGCAATGATCATCAGAGCGTTAAAGCGTTAAGGCCCTGCAAAAATGTAATGATCGAAGCCAACGGTATCCATGCAGCTCATCAAAACAGCGTAAAACGACTCCTCTTCCTCAGTAATACCGACATCTACCCCAAAGCTGAAAAACAACCGATGCGAGAAGCCGTACTACTGACTGATCTGCTCGGGCCAACAGATAAATCCTATGCCCTCCAAGGTTTCAGGGATAACACTGTGTGAGCCCGATAACACGAGTTATCGCCGCTCCCGAAAAGTGACTGACATGGCCTATTTCTCTGGAGCTTCTGTCAAGCGCCCAGCGACTTCAAATAACTGGTTGTAACGATCGACATCCATCGCGACGTACTTGGGCTTATTGAGATAGGCGACATCTAATTCAACTTTCTCAGGCATTGGCAATTTATCTCCAATTATCGTCCGCCAGCAAAAACACCTCTTCATCCGGACGGATCAACCCATCGTCTTCCGAGACGACACCATCGATAAAGTCCTCAACATCCATCGTTTTCATAAGTGTCCTCGTGCAGTTTGAGCCAGGATATCACTGGTCTTTCGCCCAATCGTTATCCCCCACTAGATCAGTTGGGTTTCGGTAGTAGAGAACACTACCCCTGAGCACATTCAGCGGATATCCCTGAAGTTCACGGTGCTTTCGTATCTCAATGACCGGTTTGCCACGATTTGTTAAGATCACTGACTCATCTGTTGCTTGAATCCTTTGCAGAATGTCAGGGGCATGCGCTCTAAATTGCGCTTTGAATATTTTTCTCACAGTCATAGCTGATTAGCCAGTCACAGATTCACACACAACTTGATTCCCAGGGTGCCCCCTCGTCAGGAGACGTTTCAATCGTGAGTTGTTCGCTAGTGGAGTATCTAAAGCCTGAAAAAA
>DBZZ01000084.1:0-5347 GCA_002311315.1 Methylococcaceae bacterium UBA1147
GCGAATGTGACTGGAATGGACTGGAGAGGACTCCTGTTGGTCACATTCTGGTCACACTGACCTGATCGAAAAGGAACCCCTAATCCCTAGAGATCAATCCCAGATTTAAGTGGAACGATCCACTGGCCTAGTCTCGTTGTCGGGACCCAACGATCAGCACACAAGCCTGTGGGAGGGATACGCTGAATCGTAGGTTGTAAGTCCATTTAAGTCATTATGGTGACCTGTCACAGGAAATACCGATTGTTGTTGGACTTGAAAATTGAGTAGCCAAATGTGATTCACCTCCAGGTACCTGTTACCCTGTACAGTGATACTAGTTCGGAGTACTAGCGCTTCACGTTGAGGTAGGCCCAATCAACTGAACCCGTATATCAGTTCTTATGGATAACCTTGGGACAACTCAGGGTTAGGACGCAAGTCGGTCTGCCGGTTGCTCAAGCACAAACGCTTCAAGTCGTTCCTCTTGTTCTGTATGTTCATGCTGCGTCCGCCTCTTTCACCAACGCCTTCAAAGATTGTCTCCGTATCGGTGCGCTCGATAATCCGCAGGCCAATGTCGTGAAAGCGAATGGCCGCCCGATCACTTGTGGCGCCGGCACGCAGCCCGTCAAGGTAATCCGCCCAGGCTTGCATCATTTTTTGGCGCTTTGGTAGATGTTCAGCTCGGTTGTAGGCGGCCCTTACACTGTCTCGCTCTGCATGGGCGAGCTGCCGCTCGATCGCGTCTCGGTGCCAACCTTGCTCGTTGAGCAGGGTACCAGACGGACTCCGAAAACCATGACCTGTCAATTCCTTTTATGTATAGCCCAGACGCCGTAAAGCCGCGTTGATGGTAGCTTCCGACATAACTCGGTCTGACGAACGCGCTCCGGGAAATGCGTAGCGGGCCTTGTCCATTAGAGGATATAACCCGTGCAAAATGGTGACAGCTTGTACGAAGATCTGTCAAATATCAATTGGAGTCTTCATTCGATTTATCTAAATATGCCTGATACATTTCTTCTCTACTCATATTTAATGGCAGAGACCATACTGCCAAGATGTCGTCCCTAAGTTCACAACCATGTGCCAAAACCCATCTGTTCACAAAATTGAAATAAGATGCGACGGCAATAACAGATGATATGGCATCGTCATCCCAACCAGCATCACTCATCTTTTCAATGTCGGATTTCACAATTTTTGATGGCTTAATTGTAATCTTGTGGACGAATGAAAAAACAGACTTCCACCTTTCTTCGATGGGTGCCGTATTGGGGTCATCTAAGACGGCGTTTGTTACGTCTTCGCTGAAACCCATGGCTTTCGCTGTCGCTGCATGTGCATCGAAACAATAGCTGCAGGCATTCAAACCGGAGACGTATGTTCCTATCAACTCGCGTTCCGCAATCGATAACGATGACGGTCCACGCATGATGGTCTCACTTGCAGGAATCGTAAACTTCCACAAATCTTCACGCGCTCGTATCACATCCCACAAGTCAGTTTGTTCTGGCAATCCTTTCAAATAACTCATCTTGGCTCCTTTCTAATAAGTTTAATTACGGTGTGATGTGTTTCTTCATCGATGTTCTCCTACTATTTCTTTCGTTTTCTCTTTTTTTTTCGTGAAATTGTAGATTCTTCCATGATGTTCTCCTAGCCTACTTTGTACCTACTTATTTTTTTGGTTTCTTTACGGCAAACAGACGTTTCATACACCCATATTACTCTCGGATAACGACTTTGTTAATTAAGGTTTAGGAGTGCAGATTCGGCATCGTTTAATGATACGAAACGCTCAATTTTCCACCGCTGTGAGGACCAGATATCCCTGTTTATCCTTATATCAAAAGGGGTGGGGCGTATATGCCAAAAGTAAACGACAATTTAGCGCCGAATAGCGAAATCCCTAATTCAGGTCCTTTCGCAACCGTTTGTGGAGTGTCGCCCACGGTGATAAACCACACTTTCCATTTTCAACACCCTGTTGTACGGTGAGTTTGGGACAGCGTGTGTTGGAAGTAAGTTAAGCTGGTTGAATCCGAGTGCCTCGGGTCATCAAGAAATCCTGATGTACTACATTGTCTACAAAATAATCTGCAGCTAATGCTTCCATGTCCAGGCGCAACAGGGCCAGTTTCGCCGCATCATCGCTAAGCGCTTTGACCAGCTTTGTCAGCGGACCGGATGTTTGTTCGTAGAAAATACGGGCATGTGCCGGACTGAGTGCCGGGAACCGCATGCAGGCGCGATCAAACGTCAGGTTCTCGACCAAAGACGCCAGGCGCTCCCTGACGATACTGACATCACCCCACTCCCAGGGCGGTGAGACGCCGGGAGGTGGTGGTGGCCCATAGGCCCCCAGGAGTTTGAATATCCGTCCCACCATGAGTTCCGGCGGCCAAGTCGAAAAGGCAATGGTGCCGCCCGGTTTCAGAACTCGGACCATTTCTTGCACTGTTAAATCCGGTTGTGGCCCAAAAATGTGTCCAAACTGACTCAGGACGTAATCAAATTCGGCATCTGCAAACGGTAACGCCTCAACATCCGCTTCATGGAAATCGGCCTCAAGGCCTGCCACCTGCGCATTCTCTCGAGCCCGCTCGAGCAGTTGTGGTGTCAGATCTGCACCGGTCACTGCCGCACCAACCCGGGCTGCCGTCAAGGCCACCACGCCCGTACCACAACCGACATCGAGCACACGGTCACCTTTGCCGATACCGGCAAACCGCACCAGTTCCGGCGCAACGGTTGCTGTAAAGATCTCAAACGGCGTGAAGGTGGACCACCCTTCCCGGGCTGCTGCTTTCATTTTCTCAATTGGATCCATGGTGTCCTCTCAATAAAATACAAATACTTCCCAAGGTCAGACGGCATAGAGCGGCAATATCCCACTAATACCCATGGAATAAAGATTCGACTGCTGGCCTACGTGTCGGGGCAACGTCGTCATTCTCTCAACAGTCGGCGCTGACCTTGACCCCCAGCGCCGGCATAGAGGAACTTTTCCCCAGCCTCCACTGCCTGGCGGGCCATCGCCAAGTCCGCTGGGTCCATCACCCGGATCGGTGCCGGCACCAGGTTGAAATGGCCAAACCGGTCTTCACCGGACACCAGCGTGACATACGATTTAACACCCGAGAGCTGATGCATGGCTGGGGTGATATAGCGAATGGCAAGCCCAATCCGCCTGTCAGTCGTTCGATTCGCATGGGAGGCATGAAAGATCCTGCCATGGTGCAACGACATCTGTCCGGGAGACAGCACCACGTTCACGGTCTCGCTCTCGTCGACCTTGACCTCGATCTCCTGCCCGCGTGAGAGCTGATTGGCCCTGGCAAACGTATCGTGGTGAGAAACGATCTCCCGGGTATGTGTCCCGGGCGCAAACCGCATGCAACCGTTATTAACTGTCGCTGGCGACAGGGCGATCCAGGCTGTGACTTCTTCGACATCGTTGAGATCCCAGTAGGTGAGATCCTGATGCCAGCTGACGTAGTTCGGCGACTCGGCTTCCTTAATAAACAAGTTGACACCCCACACCAGCACGTCCGGTCCCAGTATCGCTTTGACGGGATCCAGCACATCCGGCAGCCGCGTGATCTCGTCGATGAACGGCAGCACCATGTTGGCGTGACCAAACACAAGCGCATCGAAGTCGGGGTCTTTGTCTTTGTCTTTGTCTTTGTATTCGCGTTCCGCCGCTTCGAACTGACTGCGATAGGCCAGCGCTTGTTCGGGACTCATTGCATCAAGCGGAAAGAGGTAACCGTTCTGGTTATATTTGCTGACAATCTCAGTTATGTTGCGCGACATAGTTATCTATTACATACCTTAATCCAGAACTACTCAAATTATCCCTTCGACAGCAGGCCGAACTGCATCAGCAATAAGTTCCTGCAATCGCGGTATGCTTGCCCAGGAATCTGTTGGATGCCAGAAATATCACGGACCGACGAACTAGCTTTAAAGGAAGCGTTGTTATGGTTGCATTTGAATGTGCAATCAAATCTATGTAGAGATTATTAGAGAAGTTTGCCGGCGAGATAATGGTAAAAATCGTGAACATTGCCTTCGTAGTTTATCGGTCCTAATGGGGCAGTATCGAGATACCGAGATTTCAACCCACGAAATACCCGGCTCAGTTGAGTTGAGTCTTCGGCCATTGTGCGTTCAAACGTGTCGGTGATGTTTTTAAGATCAACATCTGAGATCTCAGAATCTAATACGGCAATACCTCGTTTGACGCGGACTGTGCTAACTGTCTCGGGTCGCAAATAGAGATAACCCACTTTGTGGCCAGCCACCCCAGCAACATGAAGGGGAGGAACTGCAAACATTACTGAACGATTTCGTTCCTCGGTCGTTAGGTCAGGATGGTACTCGCCTCGTTGTGGAAGATCATCCGGAAAAACTGAGTAAAACCCAAAGTAACCCTCACCAGCGGGAAAATGCTTGCTTAATCTGGTCGGTGTAATGTCGTGTAGTGTTTCTCGATGGACAGTAGAAAGATGGTAACCCTCCATGAAATTTTCGGCTAGGCATTTCCAGTTGCAATCCCAGATACTCTCTTCGGCATGTCGTTCGATCATTTCATCCATATGGTAGTGCTCGATTATTTTACTCAGCCCTCCTAGCTGTGCTGCTAATGATGGCGCCGTACCGTCTAAATTTACGTAAATAAATCCGCCCCAAACTTCAATTGAGAATGTTGGCAACCGGCAACGATTTCGATCGAAATCGGTTCTTTTATCAATCAGAGGCGCGTGTCGTAATTCACCGTTAAGACTGTAGGTCCAGGAATGGTACGGACAGACAAAAACATTGCTGTTTCCGCTACCATCTGCAATGACAGATCCTCGATGTCGACACACATTTGACAAAACTTTGATCTCGTTAGCATTTGTGCGAACCACGATCAAAGGTTCATCAATTAGATTAGTTGTGAAGTAATCTCCGGGATTCGGAATTTGCTGGATCCGACCCAGGCATACCCATTGGCTTCGGAAGAGTCGTTCTTGTTCAAGTTTGAAAACTTCTTCAGATGTATAAAACTCGGGCGGCATACTTCTCGCCTGAGCATAATTTCTCTGCGTGTAGTTACTGAGCATTCCCAGTATTTCGTCTAAGTTCATTATGAAATACGGTTCAAAACGGTGGTTTTCTTATTAGTTTCACATTTTTTCGGCTAAGTTACGACAGATAGTTAGAAATTAGTTAGGCCCAAAAACAAAAGGGTCATTTGGCTCAAAAAGTTACTGCTAAAGTTACTGAAAAAGTGCCGGCTTCATTTACCGCGAAAAGTTCAGATCCCGCCTTCAAGGCCAGGGCGAACTGCATCAGCGACCAGTTCCTGAAACCG
>DBZZ01000084.1:5554-5796 GCA_002311315.1 Methylococcaceae bacterium UBA1147
CCCGACTTTGCTGAGTTGTATCCGCCGACACCGGACGGTTCAAGTGCACACCGATCTGATCCGGGTAATACAACCCCAATACAAAATTTGGGAACAGCGTTAAATAGCGTGAACTGACACCCAACGTACCGGCTGCGGCATCGGTCTGTTGTTCGGCCGTCAGATCTATCGCACTGCCCAGGCAGTGTTCGTCTGCCACCACGTAATGATCCTCAAGCGGCTGACTGGTTGTCGTTTTGTGC
>DBZZ01000030.1:0-758 GCA_002311315.1 Methylococcaceae bacterium UBA1147
TTGCCAATACCATCGAGGACTTTACAGATTTCCTGGAAAAAGCCGAGGCAAATACAACGGCTTTCTCCCGAATGAAACTGGTGTGGCACTACCTGTCGAATACGGAGGAGAGGGGTCATCGGGATCAATCCGCGGTGGTTCGGCGTTTTCAAGCCATCCAGGATGACCATCCCCAGTATTACGAGATCCGATTGTTCAGGGAAGATGGAACGGAAGATATACGCGTGGTCAGTCGAGACATTGACAACCGAGCGCAGAACGAAAGAGAAATGCCTTATTTCGAAAGGCTGCTCCAGAATAGTGAATCCGTTACCCGCGTGCTTTTCAGGAATCCGGACAACTACGAATGGGCCTTATTGATTGGGCAGAAGATTCTGTCTGAAGGCCCTTCGATGGATGCTTTGGATGATTCAACGGCGACGCGGGCATTCCTCGCACTGACCGTTGATCTGGACATTCTGCAGAAAAGGAGTAACCGATCGAGACTGGGGAAGAAAGGCTTCCTGTATTTTGTCGATGGGGCCGGCGAAGTCCTCGTGAAACCGTTCGGCAGTCCGGTATTGCCCGACCTAGTCAACCCACAAGCAGTGCTGCGCGCCGGTCCAGAAAGTCGCTCGTTTGTTAGCGTAGGGGGAGAATACAGGGTTTCTGGGCAACACCTTTGGGATGATATCTACGTAGTGGCCGTGGTACCGGCTGTCGAGTTTTCAAACCTGGCGATGGAGGTTATCCGGGTCCAGGTTTTCATCGCGGTTATC
>DBZZ01000030.1:882-9667 GCA_002311315.1 Methylococcaceae bacterium UBA1147
CTAGCCCAAGCGATTGGACGGGGTGATCTGGAAACCAAGGTAGATGTTCATCCGGATGGTGAGATCGGTGAACTGGCTGCCAGCATCCGGGAAATGGGCGCAAATTTCAAACTCAGCCAGCAGCGGCAAAAAAAACTGGCCTATTTCGACGAATTGACGGGCTTACCCAACCGTCTTTCGTTGAGACAACAACTGGATAAGCTAATCACGCAAAGTAAACGAAATGGTCGGCAATTTGCCACGATGTTCATTGATCTTGACGATTTCAAGAAGATCAATGACACCTTGGGACATCATCTCGGCGACCGTTTGCTGCAGGAGGTTGCAGACAGGATCAGGAAAAACCTGAGAGCCGCGGACGTCATTACCCGTGATTTTCCCGACAATGATACTCCGCAGAGCATGCTGGCCAGGCTGGGGGGTGATGAATTCACGGTCTTGCTGACCAGCATCCATGACGCGCATGACGCTTCGCGGGTGGCTAAGCGTATTCTGATTGCTCTGGCTGAACCCTTCCAGTTGCAGAATCATCAGGCATCCGTCGGTGCCAGTATCGGGATTTCGATTTTTCCGGGAGACGGGTCTAGCGCTGAGCAACTGTTGAAGAGTGCCGATATGGCAATGTACGAGGCGAAGAAAAGCGGCAAGAACAATTTCCAGTACTTTACGCCGTCATGAACGCATCGGTGTTCGAGCGCCTTGGGGAAGGGGATTCTCAAAGATCATGGTACAGCATCCATGTTTTTCAACTCTGCACCAGTAAATGTTGATGAACGAATAGCAGAGAACAGAGAAATCGTCGCCGAACCAATGACATCTTCTCAAATAGAAAAGACACAGCAATAGCCAGAGAGTGGATGCAAAATCATCAATAAAATGGATACCCAACAAGAGTAATCAATCGAGTGAAAAATCAATCCTTTTTTGTGCTTGACGCCCGACTGATGACGAAACTTTCTTTTTATCATTAATTTCTGTAACCATTTATTTTCCCTGTGTGTACTTAACTTCAAAGCCTTTAACCGTAAGTTAGCGGGGTAGTGCTCGTATAGTGCTGTCAATTCGAGGAGGCCATGGCGGCTTCGACCTTCGTGCGATCAATGTTGCAACAGACGGTGATCAACTGTGCTGAATTCATCGATGGCATATTCATGACCTAAAGGTGTTGGGTAGGCTGGATGATCTTCCCATGAGACGGTTGAACCGTTAATTTGTCGGCATTCGACATGCGGGCCTTAGCGCCGATGGAACAATAAGGAACCCGGATTTCCTGGTGTCAGCGGTCCCTTCATACAGGCCTCGAGGAATGACCAAGCTGCGCATCAGATCGGGAGACGTTATCATTCGTGCCGAGTTTCTCGATACGCCCACTGCGCAAGCAATTTGAGAGGTCTTGCCTATGCGTTCGCAGGCACAAACCTGGGGTAATGAAGTCTATTTCGAGGTACCTGTACGAGCGGATATGGAGCCGGGTGCCAAGAATGTTGTTGAAGCCGGCGAAATCGCTTTCTGGGTGCACGGCCATTGTATCGCTATCGGCTTTGGTAGAACGCCGATTTCCAGAGGAGATGAAATTAGGCTGGCTGCGAGAACCAATATCTGGGCAAAAGCGCTGGATGATGTTCGGCAACTTGCTTCAGTCAGCGATGGCGATCCGATCTTCATTGAGTCTGATTCGGCCCAACGACCTGGACCAGATGTTGTATTGTCTTCCTGGGATCATGGAATGCCCGCGGGATCTGCTAACTACCTTTTTCATTGAATCGGCCTGATATGTCTGTTTTACCCTTGTTTCCGATTCTGTCGGGATTTTTGATTGGAACCAGTTACATCCCATTCCCTCCGTGGGCCTCCCTGTTCTGTTTCGTGCCCTTGTGGATCTACTGGAATGACTGTCGGACGTTCCGGCAGGTGTTTGTCGGGGGATGGATGACGGGCTTTGTTCTGGCCCTGGTCGGATTCAACTGGGTGGCGTATACGCTCCATGAATTCGCCGATCTCTCCTGGTTTCTGTCGGTTCTTGGCCTGCTCTTGTACGCAGCGATTTCGCAGTTGTACATTCCGCTTGCCGGCGTCGCGTGGTTCTGGCTTCGGCAACGGATACCCTCTACAGCGGTACGGGGCGTTATTGTGATGGCAATCCTGACAGCGTTGGGCGAACGCTATTCCCTGACCTTGTTTGACTGGAATTTCGGCTATTCCTGGTATGGATCAGGCCTGGCCTTTTACCAGCTGGCAGAACTGGTTGGGTTCAGCGGACTCGGTACCATCACGATTCTGTTCAACCTTCCGTTCTATTTCGCCTGGAGGCACCGTGGACAACATGAAGCCATTGTTTGGCTGGTTTCGGGCTTGGTATTTTTTGCAGGGTTAAACCTTTGCGGTAGCTTGCTCGAAAAACGAATTCAGGAGCCTGATTCATCTCTGAACGTCCTGCTGGTGCAGGGAAACATCGGTAACGCGGAAAAAACAGCGGCAGAATTGGGTACCGGCTTTCGAGACGAAATCATTCTCAAGTATTTCAACCTGACGGACCAGGGACTGTCCGGGCATCAGGCCCCGGACCTTGTTGTCTGGCCGGAGGCCGCGTTCCCGGCCTTTATCGACCAATACTACGGCACCCCTCACCAGTTTGGTGCGCTGCAGGGCTTTATTAGGCAACGCAAGATATCACTTGTAACCGGTGGCTTCGGTGTTGAGCATGCTCAACACAAAATCACGAATTCCCTTTTTGCGCTGGACTCAGGCGGAACATTAATGGATCCGCATTACAGCAAAACCATCTTGTTGGCATTCGGTGAATACGTTCCGGGACTTGACTGGTTTCCGTTCCTGAACGAATGGCTGCCTCCTATCGGGGAATATGCCCGAGGTTCAGGGCCGACGATCCTGCTTCCGTTAAACGGCTACCGAATCGGACCGCAGATCTGCTACGAAAGTCTGTTTCCGGAATTCACCCGTGGGCTGGCGAATCTGGGCGCGCAGTTTATCATCAACGTGACCAACGATTCCTGGTATGGCCCCTGGCAGGAACCCTACCAGCACCTGTTAATGACCATGGCCCGTGCAGTGGAATTCCGACGACCAGTCATTCGTTCAACGAATACGGGTATTTCCACGGTGGCGCTGGCTTCGGGGGCAATTCTCGAGCGCTCGCCGCTGGGACGGGAGTGGACAGGTTGGTACCGGATTCCGTTCATGAAAAATCCGCTTCCAACCTTTTACCAGAAATGGTTCTCGCTCGTACCCTCGATTCTATGGCTGGTTCTGAGCATGCATGCCGTTTCCGGTGCATACAGCCTTCAACGCAAGCGCTGAGAACACGTCTGATGGCAATGTCCGGGGTGAGTCGGTCTGCGGAAGGCGCTTCGTCTTTGGCTCAGAATCGTTTTGTCCATTCGACTTCGAACGCGTTGCTCTGGTCGCTGGATTCTCCGATGACCGACCACGATGGGGTGACCTGGTAGGTGGCCTTGATCTTGTAGCCTTCCTCGAGAATACCTTGTTGATACTGAAGATAGAGGTTTTCGTTGATGCGTTTACCAAGGTTCACGATACCGGATGTTGTACCGAGATCTGGATCCAGGGAAAGCTCGTCCAGGCCCAGCCAGTCGCGGGCCTGACCCATCAGCGAACGGCCATCGGAGAAGTGGCTGCTGGCGGCCAGTAGAAGAGTCTCGTAACTTTTTCCTGCTTCGCTGGAAGGCTGGCCGAAGACCAGCCAGGAAAGCGTTTCCAGATCGTTCATCGCCGGATGAGACTGAAGCTGCACTTCGGGAGCAGAGACAGTGCCGGTGACCCGAATACCGACTTCCCCGATTATGACGGTCCGTATCGCCAGAATATCCAGTCCGGGGTTGTTGACAGGGCCGCCGGCGAACTGCAATGCGCCTTTCCTGACCTGCAGGTTCTGCCCGTAAGCCTGGTAGGTGTTTTTTGTAATCTTGTTATTGACTACAGACAGTCTACCGTTGGCCAGTGGAATCCCGCCGGGACCATCCTGCAGATTGAGTTTCCCTCCAAGCAGAAGGTTTGCGCCGGCCCGCTGGATTTGCAAGTTATCGGGTATTTCAACATCAAGATCGATTTTGAGGGTACGGATTCTGGTAGCGACTAAAGAAGTCGTTCCGGCTTCGGGTTTCTCGGTCACCACCACATCCGAACTCAGATGGACCCCCGGTTCCAGGGAAAGATCGGTAATCCAGGTTTTGTCTAGGATGATTTTTCCGCTGAGCGCAAGCTTCTCCGCGGTTCCGCTGATCTCGAGCTCAGGAGTCAACGTAATTTTCAATGTATCGGAATCGGCCATCTGCAGTTTCGAGCCGCTGACCTTCAGGTCAAAATCGCCGTAACCATCCGGGTGGAGCGACAGGTTTCCACTGGCGATCGCGGAACCTTCGGAGACGGGTGTCAGGAACTCCAGGCCGTTTAGATGGATCCGCTGGTCTTCGAAGATCAGTTCAGCCCTGGGAATCGATCCGCGGAAACCGAATCCCTTGATTTCAAGCTCCAGCTCCTCCAGTTGTGCCGTCCCTTGCAGTCGAGGTTGGGTCAAGGGGCCTGAGAAGTCTAGCCGGGAGTGGAACTGGCCGCTCTGGATGTCAACTGGCGAACCAGGGAGGTTCAAGTCAGACAGGTCGTCAAGGCTAATTTCCATCTGTCCCTCGAACTGTATCTTGACTGGGTTGAAGATATCATTGAGTAGTGTCCCGATACCGGGCAGACCGTTTGTTACGATCCTGCTGCTCAGCCGGTTTTCCGGGTTCTGGACCAGGTCAAGCTGGAAGCGGGCGTTGTTTCCGTCGGCTTTCAACTTTACTGATGTTCGTTGTATCGTTACCGACTTTTCAGAAGCCAGATCATTGCTCCCGATGTTCAGATCCGAGATCTCTGTCGAAAGCATTCCCCGCAAGGGCGCTGAACTGTCGTCATAGTCTAGAGCCTATTTTGCGGACAATAGCCCGGTGATCGCCGGAAGAGTAGTGATCGAACCCGGCAACTGGAATGGAAACAAACGGATCTCACCCGAAGTCGTCAGTTTTGAACGATGTCGATCGAATGTTCCGGTCAATTCAACGCGGGCATTTCCGGCGCCGGTCTGTTTCAGCGCCAGCCGTTCCATTGTCAGTAGATCCGGACCAGCGTTGAATCTAGCTGGCTGGTCAAGCATGAATTCGGCACCCCCACCCGTTGCCAGGCGCAACGATTCCAGCTTGCCATGGTAGCGAGCGGGAATCATAGGATCCCGAAAGCACCAGATCGATCCTCGCCTGGTCTCGCAAAATTGCTGCTTGAATTCGATGACTGGTTTGCTTGCCCGCAACAGACAGATTCTCGAGCCGAATCCCTTTGTCGGTAAAATTCATATCGGCAAGTTGCACCGATACCGACATCTCTTCCGGTTGGGTAAAGTAGCCCCAGATCTGGGCCGAAAGCTTGGACGCTTCAATGCCCTGGTATTGTATTCTCGGGCTGCTTATGGCCAGAGCGACATGTTTCTCCTCCAGATCGAGCCTGACCCTACCCCATAGTTCGGCATCCAGGCCATCAGCCATGAAGCCAGGATTAATGCCGGCAAAGCGGATATCGACTGAGTGGCCCGCGGCCTGCAAACTAATGTCCCGTTCACCTAGGGTGAGCTTGCCCGTGCCATGGGTTGAACCATCTCTGGAAAGCGCGAAGCAAAGTTGACCGGAGACCGTTTCGGAACCGAGCCTGCTGCCTGGTTGGAATTCAAGCCGGCCTTTCATCTCGAGCGGATGAATTCGGCCGCTCGTTTCCATCGAGAAACTGAGGTTGCCCCGAACAGAGTCGGCAAACGAACCAGGGTCGAAGTTTTCCGCGCGTGCTTTCAACAGGAATTCGTTATCTTCGGTAAACGGTATGTAGCCCGATAGGATTGCCGAACCGGAGCCGGTATCCAGTTCCAACTGAACCAGGTCGGCACTGTCGTGGTCGATACTGATCGAACCATGCAGTTTGCCTAGCGATCGGTCCTGAAGATTCAGTTGTACAAGATTCGCCTGGCCTGTCGGTTCCAGGGTAATTGAACCATGGCGGTCGGTTGTTAACAGGCTTTGATCGAAATGGTGCAGGTTGAGTCCATTGATCCGGATAGCCGCGGATTCGGTAAATCTTTTAGCATGCTGGGCCTGAAAAACACCTGTGATGACCGCTTTGTTGTCGATTGAAAGGGAAAGATCTTGTACCTTCAAGCGTACTGCATCGGCGGAGAAATTCAGGGTTAGTTTGTCGATTAGCGCGTTGTGTCGACTTCCGGTCGATTCCAGTTCGATATTGCCGTCGATTTGGTCCTTTTTTCCAGCGGCTTTGAGGTGCAATGCATATCGGCCCGCTTTCCGATCCAGCCAGTGTTCGGGATTGATCCCGGATACATCGGTCTCAAACACGAATTGTGGATCTGTCATCAGTTCCCTGATTTCCAGATGTGCCTCGGCATTCGCCACATTTGTGTCGATCGAAAGAACGGAAACAATATGTGCCAGCGGCCCGTGAGTCACCCGGCGGACCTGACCATTGATGCCATCGAACTCGAAACGGGCCGAAGTTCGAAGTTCCTGTTGCCATCCGAAACTATCCCCCGCCTGAAATAGGCGGGCTGCCCTATGGATGTCTTCCAGCGACCACTCTGTGGTTTCATCGGAAAGGGATTCGACTGACCATTCCCGAATCGAGATCTCGGAAATAACTGCAAGTGTCGACAGGGACAATGCTTGTTTCCGGTCATCCGCTACGGGTTTTTCAGCCTCCAGAACTTGATAGCGAAGTCGACCCAGCTTGACATAGTGGACGATGATCCGTTGTCTCAAGAGTTGTGAGAAGTCCAGCCGAATCGATAAGGTGTCTCCGGATATCGTTCCGGCCGTGGTGTGGATGTTGAAGTCCCGGAGTTTCACTCCATCGTAGAGATTTCCGGAAAGCCTTCCGGCACGAATTTCCGGAATCTCTGATTGGAGGCTGGACCACAGGAAGGCGGTTCCGGTGTTTGTGGCGACAAGCCAGGCCAGCATCGCGGCCGGAATGCCCAGTCCCGCGATCACAATCAGCAGTAAAGACCTTAACCGGACGTGCATCATAGGTTGCCAAAGGTCATTACGAATCTGAAATCTTCCGTGCTGTTGCGCAGCGGAAATGCAATGCTTGCTCCTACCGGGCTAATCGGGCTGTGCCAACGCAATCCCGTGCCCACCGAAAACCCAAGGTTTTCGATCGACAGTTTGTCGGTAGCACCGCCGAAATCGGCGTAACCGAGTAGGCCAAAATTTTCGTAGACCCGGATTTCGGCCTCCAGGGAACTGGTTAGGATAGCTTTGCCCCCGATGATTTTACCGGTCTCTGCGTTCCGAGGGGCAAGTTTCTGGTAGCCGTATCCGCGCACGCTGCGAGCACCGCCGGCAAAGAAGCGAAACGAATTTGGCAAGGCGCCCGGGTCTTTCGATACGAACAGGTACCCCAGTTGAAGTCTTGACTGGAATCGAAACAGACCATTCAGGTACGACTGGAAGAGGGATCCGTTGGTTTCCATGCGGAGTGCGCTGAACCGGGAAATAAGGGGTTCTGCTACGCCTTTGGCACTGATCTCAAATGAAAAGCCTTGCGAGGGGTCGGTGACATCGTCCAAGAAGGCCCAGTGCTTGCGACCCTAGAGGCTAAGGTACTGGTTGACTGTGCGACTGGCAGATTCACTCGAAAAGCGCTCCATGTAGAAAGCCAGATCAGCGGTGAACTCAGCGTTCTTGTCGGTACTGTCGTTGTAGCCCGCCCCCAGATTGACCAATTTCTGGACGTCATCCGGAAGCGTCCGCGTCTGGGCGGTCGCGTAGATCTTGTACGATCGATTTCCGGGATTGGTCAACGGGACCCGGTAAACTCCCTTGATGATCCGTTGTCTCAGGTCGGCCTGTATGTCGGAGGTCAAGGAGTGTGCCATACCAAAGACGTTGTAGCGCTTGAAGCTCAGACGGCCTCTGGGGCCGAAATCGGTGGCGTATCCGCCAGCGAGTTTTACCGAATACGGTTCGTAGGATTTGACCCTGAGGATAATCGGTATCCGGTCTTCTTCGGCATGGACAGGGTCTGCGTCCACCGAAACACTGGCAAAAAAGCCCGATTTCCGGACGGATCGATATAGCTTCAGCAGTTTCGGATGAAAGAAATAATCGCCGGGCCGAAAAGTTATCCATTCCTGGTACATATCCTCGGGATAATCGGCACCGCCCTTGATGACGAGCGGGCCGAACCGGTAGCGCAGGCCTTCGTCAATTTCGATCTGAATCTCGGCGCTCCGGTTGTCGTCGACAATGTTGGCTTGGGTGGCGACGAATCGAGCTTTCAAGTAACCAGCCTTCAGAAGGGTCTTCAAGACATTTTGTTTTGCGTCCTGGTAGACTTGATGGGTGAATCTCTGGCCCTTCGTTAGCGCAAAAACCGTGGTAAGGAGGTTCAAACCTTCGTTGGTTCTGGCACCTAGATGGATTGCACTGACGTTCACCGGGTCGCCCGGTAGGAGGCGAAAGTCGACACCATCAGGATGGATTTGGCTTTGCACAAGCCCGGCGTAGTAGCCATGGTAATGAAGGACTTTCAGTATGGCCTTGCGGGCTTTGGCGAGCTTTTTTCGGAACCCCTGCCCGCCGGTTTCGTCTTGACGGGCAAGTTCCTCCAGTGCAGGCTCTTGTTCGACGATCTGGATGACTTGTTCATCAGCCCCGCTGTAGCTAAGGGTGATCGATCGGGCCGGTTGACTGAAAGCACTTAGAAACAG
>DBZZ01000030.1:9773-10195 GCA_002311315.1 Methylococcaceae bacterium UBA1147
CGACCCTTGCAATCCGGGTGACGTTGAATCGAGAAGAAAAATAGTGCGAGATGGCAAATGATGAGTTTATTGGAAGACTGGAGCCATTGGAAGGCAGATATCCCGCTTTCTCCTTTATCCAGGCTCATCCTTTTCTGTTTGCTTTTGTCCATGCTGGCCCTGGGGTTTGCCGGTACTGTCCAGGCTGAAACCGGAACCCTGGAACAGGGCCGGGAAGATTTTATCAGGGCCGAAGCTGCGTTGAAATCGGGAAAGCTGAAAACCTTCCACCAACTGCTTGACGGCTTGACGGATTACCCACTTTACCCTTACCTGCGATATGCCGCACTGAAAAGAAAACCGGCTGACGAGAACGGCATCCTGTCTTTTATCCAGGCCTTTCCGTCTAGCCATTACGCGAAAATCCTCAGGAAACGTTACCT
>DBZZ01000030.1:10314-17638 GCA_002311315.1 Methylococcaceae bacterium UBA1147
CGGAGGTTGAACTGCGATGCAGCTATTACCGGGCATTGTATTTGACCGGAAAATTAACCGATGCTCTTGAAGGAGCACGGATCCTGTGGCTTTCCGGCGAGAGTCGTCCGGCGGAATGCGATGAACTGTTTTTACAGCTACGTAGGAGTGAACTTTTTTCCACAAATCTAGCCTGGGATCGTTTCGTTCTGGCCCTTGAGAGCCGACAGGTTGGGCTTGCCCGCTATCTCCAGCGTTTTTTTTCACCGCAGGATCAGATGGCGGGACGCACTGCACTGACGGTCCATCAAAAACCGACTCGCGTGGCGGGCAGGTCGGGAATTTCTCCCGATACACCACGCTCGGGCTGGATCTTTGCGCATGGAATCCAGCGACTGGCGTCTAAAAACCTCGGTCGTGCTGTCTCGGCCTGGGATCGGCTGAATGGGTCATACGATATAACCCGCGAGTACCGTCATCGGACGGAGCAACGGTTGGCAATCCTTTCCGCAATACGGCGAGCACCTGATGCCTATTCCAGGTTTTCAGTTTTGGAACCTGCATTGTCGAGTCAGGATGCTCGATTCTGGAAGCTTCGATCGGCCTTGATGAACGAAAACTGGAGCCAAGCTGATAGATCCCTGGGGCAACTCAGGGCAGATGAAAAGACGATGTTGCAATGGAAATATTGGCGAGCGAGGGTCTTGGAAGCTCAACATGGCCCGCAAGCGGCGATTGCCCAGTATCGTGAAATCGCAAGGGAACGGGATTACTACGGTTTTCTGGCCGCAGACAGGATCGGAGTCGACTACAGTTTTAACGATGCACCGGTGCGCATTGATCCAGCCGAACTGGCTAGCCTTGAACACGGAAAATCCTTTGCTGAAGTGCGGGAATGGTTGGCTTTCGGGCGACAGACGGAGGCACGGAGAAGCTGGTGGAAAATGGTGACAGGCATGAACCCATCGCAGAAAATAGTGGCCGCCAAGGTGGCACAAAAAAGGGGACTTCACGATCTTGCGATTTTTACCATTGCCAGGGCGAGTAGCTGGGATGATTTGAAACTTCGTTTTCCCATCCTTTTCAAAGAAACTGTCGAGAAATCAGCACGGCAGAATGTGCTACCGTTTGCAATGGTGTACGGAATCATTCGCCAGGAGAGCGTGTTCAAGGCATCAGCAGTTTCGCCGGCAGGAGCCATTGGTCTAATGCAGCTCATGCCCGGTACTGGGAGACAACTGGCCCGCCAGGCGGGCGATCGGTGGCAATCCAGCAAATCACTTTATGATCCAAAAAAAAACGTTCGCTACGGAACCCTGTACCTGAAAAATCTTCTAGAAAGATTCGGTGAGAACATGGCTTTGGCAATAGCCGGATACAATGCTGGCCCGAGAATGGTCAGCAAATGGTTGCCCAATCACAATAAGATCGCTGCGGACTTGTGGATTGATTCCATACCCTTTCGTGAGACCCGCAGGTATGTACGGTACGTTCTGGGCTATGCAATGGTTTACCAGAATCGTCTTGAAGTGCCCTTGAAAAGGATCAGTGATTACATGCCGGTCGTTTTGTCGGCCTACCCGGCTGTTATCCGATAGTTAAGCCCTGGTCCTGTTTTCTGGGGGCGAAAGTGGGTGGATTGACCAGCCTGGTGTGTGAATGATTATTGGTTACTCAATGACCGTACAGCTAACGAAAACAGAACTTAATCAGACCTTCATAATGTAATTTTTTGCCAACTGTAAGATAATTAACGATTGGATCTAAGAATAATGTCAGGATTGCTTGTATGTTAGAACAGAATAGCTACGCTCGAGAGGAGCTTCTGGAGTGTGGTCGGGGCAAGCTTTTCGGCCCGGGGAACGCCCAACTCCCGTTACCGAACATGTTGATGTTTGACCGGATTCCAAAGATTACCAAAGAGGGTGGAGCTTTTGGAAAGGGGGAGATCATTGCCGAGTTGGATGTAACACCGGATCTGTGGTTTTTTGATTGTCACTTCGATGGGGATCCGGTTATGCCAGGCTGTCTAGGGTTGGACGCCATGTGGCAGCTTGTCGGGTTTTACCTCGGATGGCGCGGTGGTCCAGGCAAAGGCCGGGCATTGGGCGTAGGCGATGTCAAGTTCCGCGGACAGGTCCTGCCCAAAAACAAATTAGTGACCTATCACCTCGATCTCAAGCGCGTGATCATGCGGAAACTGTTCATGGGTATTGCGGATGCCACCATGGATGTAGATGGAAAAACGATTTACGAAGCAACGGATCTGAGAGTAGGTTTGTTCACTTCTACGGATGACTTCTAAGGGTTGGGGTATGAGACGAGTCGTTGTAACAGGTTTGGGGATTGTTTCCAGTATCGGAAACAACAAGAACGAAGTAGTGGAGTCCTTGATGCAGGGACGCTCTGGAATCGAGCATTGCGAAGAATACCAATCCCTTGGATTCAGGTCGCATGTTCATGGCCCGATCAAGATCGACCTCGATGAACTGATTGACCGCAAGATTAAGCGGTTCATGGGCGAAGGCGCTGCGTTCAACTACATCGCAATGCAGCAGGCTATCGAAGATTCGGGCCTGGAACAGGATCAGGTTTCCAACTACAGAACGGGCCTGATCGTTGGTTCGGGTGGGCCGTCCACGGCCAACCTGTTGTTGTCTTTCGACGCGGTGCGTGAAAAGGGAATTCGAAAGGTCGGCCCGTACATGGTGACCCGTTGCATGTCCAGCACCAACACGGCGACTCTGGCGACGCCGTTCAAGATCAAGGGACTGAATTACACCATTACTTCCGCCTGTTCGACCAGTGCGCACTGTATCGGAAATGCGATGGAGCAGATCCAGTACGGAAAACAGGACATTGTTTTCGCAGGTGGGGGCGAAGAAGTTCATTGGACGTTGACCGTGCTGTTCGATGCCATGGGCGCCTTGTCATCCAAGTACAATGACGTACCCGAGACCGCTTCGCGGCCGTATGACGTCACCCGTGACGGTTTCGTGATTTCGGGCGGTGGTGGTGTTTTGGTTCTCGAGGAACTGGAGCACGCGAAGGCCAGGGGTGCCAAGATTTATGCAGAACTGGTCGGCTTTGGTGCAACCTCCGATGGTTATGACATGGTTCAGCCGTCGGGAGATGGCGCAGTACGCTGTATGCAACAGGCCATGGAGACAGTGGATGGCAGGATCGACTACATCAATGCTCATGGTACCAGTACGCCAGTGGGGGATACCCGGGAACTCGAAGCACTGAGCAAGGTTTTCGGTGATGAGATTCCACTAATTAACTCGACCAAATCTCTGTCCGGTCACGGCCTTGGGGCCGCCGGCGTAAACGAGGCGATCTTCTCGCTACTGATGATGGAGTCTGGTTTCCTGAGCGCTTCTGCGAACATCTCGCAACTGGATCCGGGCGCTGACGATTTTCCGATTATTCGGGAACGTATGGACAACGTTGAGTTGAATACCATCATGTCCAACAGCTTCGGTTTCGGCGGTACCAACGCGACATTGGTATTCCAGCGCTACCAGGGCTAGGATTTTCTTTCCGGTGACAAGTGAGGATCCCCGTGTCGACGGATCAGGTCAGCCCTGAACATCAGGAAAGTCTTTCTTCGCGTTCGAGAACCCGATTCAACAAGCTACAGAAACGTCTTCGCCGGGAGGCAGGGCAAGCGATCGTTGATTTCTCGATGATCGAATCCGGGGATCGGGTGATGGTCGCATTGTCGGGCGGAAAGGACTCTTTCACCATGCTGGATGTGTTGATCAGTCTACGGCGAAATGCGCCAGTTGATTTCGAAATCATCGCGGTCAATCTGGACCAGAAACAGCCCGGCTTTCCCGAGCACGTTCTGCCGGAATACCTTGAACAGACAGGCGTTCCCTATCAGATCATCGAGCAAGACACCTATAGCGTCGTAAAACGCGTGATTCCAGAGGGCAAAACGACCTGCGGACTGTGTTCGAGACTGCGCAGGGGCGCACTTTACAACTTTGCGGAAAAACATGGGATGACCAAGATCGCGCTGGGTCACCACCGTGACGACATTGTCGAAACTTTCTTTCTGAACCTGTTCCACGGTGGGAAAACCAAGGCCATGCCGCCCAAACTGCTGAGCGATAACCGTAAACACATCGTGATCCGGCCGTTGGCTTACTGCCGTGAAAAGGACATACAGGCCTACGCCGAACTGAAAGGTTTTCCGATCATTCCCTGCGATCTCTGCGGTTCCCAGGAAAACCTCCAACGTAAGATGGTTAAGCAGATGCTGAACACCTGGGATAGGCAATACCCGGGCCGTCTCGAAACCATATTTCGCAGTCTTCAGAACATCGAGTTATCTCAATTGGCCGATCGTGAGTTGTTTGATTTCCGTGGGCTAGAAGCCCTGCGTGGGCACAGTGATACTGAGCAGGATGCCGCTGATCGGACACAAACGCAAGTCCCCTGAATCACCGGTACGATGATCCTCCTGTTCACCGATTTTGGCAGTGAGGGGCCTTACCTGGGCCAGATAGAAGCCATCCTGTGTCGGAAAGCGCCTGATGCCCGAGTCATTCGGCTTCTGAACGATGCCCCAACAGGTAAGCCTGCACTGGCCGGATACCTACTTGCAGCCATTTGCCGCGAATTCCCTCCCGGCAGCGTTTTCCTGGCAGTGGTGGATCCGGGTGTAGGTGGAGAACGTCTACCGGTTGTCCTGAAGGCGGACGAGCGCTGGTTCGTAGGTCCTGACAACGACTTGTTCAACACGGTGGCCGTGCAATCAGGTAACGCCGAATGGTGGATCATCGACTGGCGACCGGATCGTCTGTCGGCGAGTTTTCACGGTAGAGACCTGTTCGCCCCAGTGGCCGGTCGGCTGGCTCGCGGCGAACATGACGATGTCGGCAGGCCATTTCCGAGACCGGAAATCGACGAATGGCCGGCGGATGCCGGTGTCGTTGTCTACATCGATCATTACGGCAACGCCATATCAGGGCTGCGTTACTCGTCTGGACTGGATGGAAAAACCCTTCTTCTGGACGAGCAACACCCGGTCAGACAGGCCAATACCTTCTCTGATGTCAAACCTGGCGAGGCTTTCTGGTATTGCAATTCAAGCGGGCTGGTCGAGGTCGCCGTCAACTTGGGCCGTGCTGATCAGCGATTCGGACTGCAGCCGGGTTACCTTCTGGGCTTTCAGGATGGCGACTGATGAATTCGTTCTACGCGTCCACGAATCAGGATCCATGATTGTGGGCATTGGCATCTGTGATATCGCAGTGCTCGATGGTTCTTGACCACGACTCGTTGTATCCGCAGTAGTGCAGGATCCGCAAACGGGGGTGGCGACGGAAAGCACTGCTAATGACCGTGATGAGCGCAGAAAGCATACGTGGGCGGTTACGGAAGGCGATCATATCGGGGAAGTTGCCCGTCGCACACGATCAATCGATCAGTAGCGCGATCTTGCCGGCCGGTGCCTGTTGCTGTAGGAACGAATGCGCCTCATTGGCTGCAGCGAGAGGGAACGTTTTCGCCAGATGGATTCTGAGTCTGCCAGTTTCGAAATGTTCACGGCATTTTCTCAGTATGTCACCCTGGCGCTGCAAATGTTTGTCTAGTCCGCTGAGCGCAGGTGTCAGCATCAGTTCCAGGCTGATCCTGTGGTTGCGTAGCCGCGCGCTCGACCAGTCCGTTTTCTGGCCGGGCTGAAGTAGGGTAACGATATCGCCGTAATACCGGGTACACTCGATGCATTGGTCGAAGACCTCCCCACCAACGGTATCTAGGCTTGCGTCGACCCCGGCACCTCCCGTTAGTTGCATGACTGTAGCGGGCACGTCATCCTGGCGGTAAAAAATCACCTGATCGGCTCCGATTGATCGCACGAAATCAGCTTTTTCACGGCTGCTGACGGTCGTGATCACCGTGGCTCCAGCCATCTTGCTCAGCTGTATGGCAATATGCCCCACGCCGCCGGCGCCGGCCGGAATGAAAACTGTCTGGCCCGATTGAAGAGAAATGCGATCGAACAAGGACTCCCACGCTGTGATCAGCACTAGGGGGATTGCTGATGCATCAGCGAACTCGAGGTTTCTTGGTTTTCCGGCCAGAAGAGACTGGTCGACGTTGACGTATTCCGCATAGGTTCCTGACTCGCCGTGGAATGCGCATTTACAAAAATAAACTTCGTCACCGAGCTCAAAATCCTCAACCCCGGTTCCCCTGGCCTCGATGATTCCAGAGCCGTCAAAACCGGGTACGAAGGGTAACTGAATCGGAAAATATGACGGATTACTACACAGCTTGATATCTACAGGATTGACTCCTGCGGCTTTTAGACGGACCAGTACTTGGCTATCGGAGTAGACCGATGGTGCATCCAGATCGGTGTAGTCAAGTAAAGCGGACTCGGCGGATTGGGGAAGGATAGCTGCTTTCATTGGCATAAACCCTAGTACGAAGGGACTGGATTATCTTTTGAATAGGCCGCCGGGACAAGTACCCAGTTGAATCCGTCTTTTTCCCCGGTAAGGAAAGGCCGGAGGCGACTCATGGTGTTGTGGTCGGTTTTTCCTGTACGTCCAAGCCGCGGAGCGAACGGAAAAAAAAGGGGGTCAGCCGGCCAGTTTCTCGGTCCAGTGGTGCTTTTCGTTGAACACGAGTACGCTGCCGCCGTTTTCCCATTGCGGGAGTACCAAACGTCGGGCTGTTTTCCCATCGAGCTTAACCTGGTGTTCAGCCGGGCGATGGGTGTGTCCGTGGATCAGAAGGTCCGCCTGATGATCGCGTATAACCATTTCAACCGTTTCCTGATTGACGTCCATGATTTCCTCGGATTTCTTTCGTTTGTGCAAGAAACTGCGAACCCGGTACCATCTGGCATAGGCCAGCCTGAGTAGCAGTGGTTTGGACAAGACTTGGTCCCGCCATCCGTCGGTACGGGTTTTTCTTCTAAACTCTAGGTAGGGTAGATCGTCGGTGCACAACAGGTCGCCGTGCATCAGCAGTGTCCTGGTGCCGTAAAGATCGATCACGGAATAGTCTTCCAGCAGTGTCAGCCCGGTCTCGTTCAGGAAACGTTCTCCAACCAAGAAGTCGCGGTTGCCTTGCTGAAAGAAAACCGGTGTTCCGGATTCGGTCAGCTCCTGCAACTGGAACTTGATCTTTTTCCACGGTGACGAGTTGTCGTCGTCACCGACCCAGACATCGAACAGGTCTCCGAGGATATACAAACCCTCTGCGCTTTTTGCCCGAATGGACAAGAATTCCATGAACTGGCGGATGATGCCCGGCCGGGAACGGCGCAGATGCAGGTCCGATATGAACAGCGTTTCGCGGGCCAAGAATCAGCAGTCCT
>DBZZ01000011.1 GCA_002311315.1 Methylococcaceae bacterium UBA1147
TGAGTCTGGACGGAAAATTGCTGATTGCCGACCAGTTTGAATGTACAAACGATGGGCTTTTTATCCCCGGAGTACCGCAGGGGCGGTATTTCTTGCTGGAGACCGAGGCTCGCATTCATCCGCAGTCCAATACCGCCCTAGAGGGCCTTTATCTTTCCAACGGGATGTTGTGTACCCAGTGCGAGGCACAGGGTTTCCGCCGCATTACCTACTTCCTTGACCGCCCCGATGTGATGACGGTGTTTACCACCACCCTGGTTGCCGATGCAAAGGCCTTTCCGGTGCTGCTGGCGAACGGAAACCGGATTGAATCCGGTCAGACGGATGACGGGCGACACTGGGTCAAGTGGAAAGACCCATTCAGAAAGCCGGCTTACCTCTTTGCTCTGGTTGCCGGACGGCTTGAATGCCTGACCGATACTTATACGACCGGGTCGGGACGCAGCATCGATCTAGCGATCTACGTCGAGGAGCAGGACCTGGACAAGTGTGGCCATGCCATGTTGTCCCTGAAAAAGGCCATGAACTGGGACGAGGAGGTTTACGGTCGAGAATACGACCTGGACCTGTATATGATCGTGGCGGTGGGTCATTTCAATATGGGGGCGATGGAAAACAAGGGACTGAATGTGTTCAATACCAAGTACGTACTGGCCCGCGCCGACACCGCGACCGATACCGATTATGAACAGATCGAGGGAGTGATCGGGCACGAATATTTCCATAATTGGACCGGCAACCGGGTCACCTGCCGGGACTGGTTCCAGCTCAGCCTCAAGGAAGGCCTGACGGTTTTTCGTGACCAGGAATTTACCGCCGACCAGACCTCTCGAGGGGTCAAGCGAATCGGTGACGTCAATCGCTTGCGGTCCTACCAGTTCGCCGAGGACGCGGGACCATTGGCACACCCGGTGCGGCCCGATTCTTACATCGAGATCAACAACTTTTACACCCTGACCGTGTACGAAAAGGGTGCCGAAGTCGTGCGCATGATTCACACGATGGTGGCTAAAGAAGGCTTCCGCAAGGGGACCGACCTCTATTTCGAGCGCCACGACGGCCAGGCCGTGACGACCGAGGAATTCGTGGCAGCCATGGAGGATGCAAACGGTCTGGATCTCGGCCAGTTCCGATTGTGGTACAGCCAGGCGGGAACGCCTGAAGTTAGGGTGACAGAGAATTTCGATCGGGAAAGTGGTTGCCTTGAGTTAAATGTGTCGCAGAGTTGTCCGCCATCGCCGGGCCAGGTCGAGAAAAAGCCATTTCATATTCCGCTGCGAATCGCATTGCTGGGTCGTTCAGGCGAACATCTGCCGATCCATCAGGATGGAGAATCGGGGGCTTCTAGTGAAACGATCCTTCATTTACGCAAAAAGGAGCAGGTTTTCCGTTTCTCGAATCTTGGAGAAAAACCGGTGCTATCAATCCTGCGCGGCTTTTCTGCACCGGTCAAATTGTCAATGGATCGGAGTTTGGAAGACCTCCGCTTTCTTTATGGCCACGACTCGGACCCGTTCAGTCGCTGGGAATCTGGCCAGCAGCTGGCCGGTTCCATTCTGCTCGATCGGGTGAATGCGATTCAACGGGGAATTAAAGAGAGTTCGGCGCCGAGTGATTTGATTGACTGTTTTGGTCAGCTGATGGATAGCGATTGGGATGACCTTTCTTTTCAGACCATGCTGCTTGATTTGCCATCTGAAAAGTACCTGGCCGAGCAGATGGAAGTGGTGGATGTTGATGCAATTCATCGGGCCCGGCGGCAGATCCGGCGCCAGATTGCGAATGCCTTGAAGGATCGTTTCCTGGATTGTTACCAGCGAAGCCATGGCGGGGAATCGGCTCAGCTGGACAGACAGGCCATTGGCCGTCGCCGGCTGAAGAACCTTTGCCTCGATTACCTGACGGAACTGGATTCCGCGGATATCCACCGGCTTTGTGCGCAGCAGTATGAAGGCGCGATAAACATGACCGACCAGATTGCTGCGCTGAATTGCATTCTCAATAGTTCATCCCCTGACCGAACGAAGTACGTGGATGCCTTTTACCGCCAGTGGGAAAAGGATGCCCTGGTGATTGACAAATGGTTTGCCCTGCAGGCCATGAGTCCAGTGTCGGGCGATCTTGCCCGGACCCTGGAGTTGAAGGAGCATCCGGCTTTCGATCTCCATAATCCCAACCGGGTACGTTCGCTAGTTGTGGCTTTTGCACAGGCGAATCCCGTTTGTTTCCATGCCTGCGATGGATCCGGATATGGTTTCCTGGCGGATACCGTGATCGAGTTGAATGCCATCAACCCACAGGTGGCGTCAAGAATGATGGGGGTCTTCACCCAGTGGCGCCGGTACGATGAGGGTCGTCAGCGGTTGATGAAGGGGCAGGTGAACCGCATCCTTTCGACCGAAAACCTATCGACAGACGTGTACGAGATTGCCAGGAAAACGATCGATCACTGATTTCTTTCAATCGGTTTCCACAGTAGCTCATTGAGGTCGGGATTCCGCTTTTACCGTCCAGTGCCTGGGGTGTGGTGGTTCCATTGGAAGGGGATCATCCAGCATTTTCAGTTTGGCCGGATTGGAAAATATTGCTTTGAATCTTGATCATTTTCCGCTAGATTCTCCTTTTGCGCGCGGGATTCCTTTCAAGGAAACACCCGAACAGCGTTGATAAGGGGATAGGGGTTGGCGTCAAAGTCGATGACAGGCAAGAGATCACCAGGGGCTGCATTTGATGCATGAATTCTTGGTTGGGATGACGTTGAATCGTTCAGAGCCTTGATCTATGGCTTGATTCTGGAATGATATGGTTTGGGGTGAAAGCAATGCAAGCTATGCATCCAGGCCATCGTGGATGACAAACCAATCAGGGTACTAACGTTAAAGGGGGGAGGTTATGAATACTGTTGAACAGGTTTTGCAAAGTAAAGGCAGCGCGGTCTACTCCGTGACGGCCCAGACCCCGGTCTATGAAGCTTTGACGGTGATGGCA
>DBZZ01000004.1:0-3620 GCA_002311315.1 Methylococcaceae bacterium UBA1147
TAACATAAGGACTGGTCGGCTGAACCGGGCCAGGGGCGACCTTGGCCCTATTCCACAGGTCCTACCTAATGCTATACTTAAACGTTTTATTCCTTTAATTGATTAGAAGCAAATTGAAAAACGCATTCTATGCCCAGTCCGGGGGCGTAACCGCGGTTATTAATGCCAGTGCCTGTGGGCTGATCGAAGCCGCCAGAAAAGTACCCGACCGCATTGGGACCGTTTACGCTGGCCGAAACGGAATCCTTGGCGCACTGACCGAAGACCTGATCGATACCAGTAAAGACAGCGACGCGGCTATCGCTGCGCTGCGCTATACACCTTCCGGTGCATTCGGTTCCTGTAGACACAAGCTCAAGGGACTGGAAGAAAGCCAGGCAGAATACCAGCGGCTAATTGACGTTTTCCAGGCGCACAATATCGGTTACTTCTTCTACAACGGCGGCGGCGACTCCCAGGACACCGCCTACAAGGTATCACAGGTTAGCGAAAAACTCGGCTACCCGATCACCTGCATCGGCATTCCAAAAACGGTCGACAACGATCTACCCATCACCGACAATTGCCCCGGTTTTGGCTCGGTCGCCAAGTATGTTGCCGTTTCCACGCTGGAAGCTAGCCTGGATGTGGCCTCGATGTGTTCAACATCCACCAAGGTCTTCATCCTGGAGGTGATGGGACGACACGCCGGATGGATCGCCGCGGCCGGAGCGCTGGCAGTCAGCAAGACCCATGACATCCCTCTGCTGATCCTGTTTCCTGAAGTGACATTCAACCGAACCGCATTCCTGGAACAGGTCAAAGAAAAAGTCGAGAGCCATGGCTACTGCTCGGTTGTCGTTTCCGAGGGGATCCGGGGAGTCAACGGAAAGTTCCTGTCCGAAGCCGGTGAAAAGGACGCTTTTGGTCACGCCCAACTCGGCGGAACCGCCCCCGTTATCGCCGACTTGGTAAAGAACGCGTTGGGCCACAAGTACCACTGGGCAGTCGCTGACTACCTGCAGCGTGCCGCCCGTCACATCGCATCGAAAACCGATGTCGACCAGGCTTACGCGATGGGCAAGGCAGCGCTTGAATTCGCGTTGCAGGGGAAAAACGCGATCATGCCCATCATCGTTCGAAAATCCAGCGCCCCCTACCGATGGGCAATCGGCTCGGTCGATCTTGCCAAGGTGGCCAACGTCGAAAAGATGCTTCCGCAAGAATACATCAGCGAAGACGGCTTCGGCATTACCGAAGCCTGCCGAGAATACTTGCAGCCTCTGATCGAGGGGGAAGACTATCCGCCGTTCAGAAACGGACTGCCACAATATGCCCGGCTGAAAAATGCAAGCGTGGAAAAAAGACTTGCCGAGACGTTTTCGTTAACGGGCTAGGCAGCAAAAGAACAGACAACTCACAAATACAGCAACCCTGAACACTCTGCCCGTGGAGACAATCCATTTCCTGTAATCAGCTGTTCGAGCCGGACCCGAACGAAGGCCACTCGAATGACATCAACTTTATCTCTATGACCTGTTTCTGTTTTATCTCATTTTCTAATTAAGGAGGAAATAAATGGCCACCGTAAATGCTATATCTAAGCAGTTGGGGATTGAAGCATATTTGCTCAATCCCCTCTATCGCAAGATCGGGATCATCAGTCTCGCTCTGATCGTCATCATAGGCCCTACCATAAGCTGGGGTATTTCGTTTGCTCTCATCGCTTCGGGCGCCGCCATCCTGTACGGTCTGTCATCGATCGAGTGGATCAATTCGAAACCAAGCGGTAATGACCGCATGCAAGAAATCGGCGCCGCCATTCAGCAAGGCGCCCAAGCTTATCTCGACCGTCAGTACAAAACCATAAGCTATGTCGGGATTGCCCTTTTTATTGTCATTGGCTTTGGCCTTGACTGGGGAACAGCAGTCGGCTTCGCGGTCGGTGCGGGTCTCTCCGGTGCTGCCGGATATATCGGAATGAACATCTCGGTCCGGGCAAATACCCGGACCGCACAGGCTGCCTACGAGGGGCTTGAATCTGCATTCCAGGTTGCCTTTCGCGGCGGAGCCATCACCGGAATGCTGGTTGTCGGCCTGGGCCTTTTTGGGGTTGCCGGTTACTACGCCATACTGATCGCTGCAGGTGCGCAAGACCCGTTACACGCCCTAATCGGACTGGCATTCGGTGGTTCGCTGATTTCCATTTTTGCCCGCCTTGGCGGCGGTATCTTCACCAAGGGTGCAGACGTCGGCGCTGACCTTGTCGGCAAGCTAGAAGCCGGTATTCCGGAAGACGACCCACGCAACCCAGCCGTCATTGCCGACAACGTCGGCGACAATGTCGGCGACTGTGCAGGAATGGCTGCAGACCTGTTCGAAACCTACGCCGTCACTATCATCGCAACAATGGTCCTGGCTGGTCTTCTGATCGAAAATGCATCTGAAGGCGCGATTATTTACCCGTTGGTTCTGGGTGCCATTTCCATCTTTACTTCCATCGCCGGGACCTTCTTCGTCAAGGTCAAAAAAGACGGCAAGGTGATGACTGCACTGTACAAGGGAGTATTTGTATCCGGAGGACTGTCCGCAGTTCTTTACTATCCTTTTACACTAATGATGCTGGGAGATAGCTTGACGGTGGCCGGCACCATCATCCCAACAATTAATGTCTATGCCGCGTCTCTGATTGGACTGGCACTCACTGCAGCCATGATGGCGATAACGGAATATTACACGTCCACCGAGTTCAGCCCAGTCAGAAGCATTGCCGAAGCATCGACCACGGGTCATGGCACCAACATCATTGCCGGGCTCGCGGTTTCCCTGAAATCGACCGCAGCACCGGTCATCGTGGTCTGCGCCAGCATCTGGGGAGCTTACGAATTGGCAGGACTGTTTGGTTTGGCCATCGCGGCAACAGCGATGCTCTCGATGGCGGGAATGATCGTTGCACTAGACGCTTACGGCCCGATCACTGACAACGCCGGAGGAATTGCAGAAATGGCGAGTCTACCAGAGGAAATCCGGAATATCACCGATCCGCTGGACGCTGTCGGAAATACGACAAAAGCCGTGACCAAAGGCTACGCCATCGGTTCAGCAGGTCTTGCCGCACTGGTGTTGTTTGCCGACTACTCCGCCAAACTGGGCGGCAACATAGCGTTTGACCTGTCCAACCACATGGTGATCATCGGCCTCTTTATCGGTGGACTGGTGCCTTATCTCTTCTGCGCCCTGGCGATGGAGGCCGTTGGCCGTGCAGCTAGTGGCATCGTGATAGAGGTTCGACGTCAGTTCAAGGAAATACCGGGCATCATGGACGGAAGCGCCAAACCCGACTATTCCAGGGCTGTTGATCTGCTGACCAGCGCAGCCATCAAGGAAATGGTCATTCCGTCTCTTCTGCCCATCGCCGTACCCCTAATCGTTGGCCTGACGCTTGGCAAGGAAGCGCTTGGCGGCGTGTTGATCGGTTCGATCATCACGGGTCTGTTTATGGCGTTGTCAATGACAACCGGTGGTGGAGCATGGGACAACGCCAAGAAATACATCGAACTGAGTAACCACGGCGGAGAAGGGTCAGAGGCCCATCACGCCGCCGTGACCGGCGACACGGTGGGCGACCCCTTCAAGGACAC
>DBZZ01000004.1:3748-5130 GCA_002311315.1 Methylococcaceae bacterium UBA1147
CCCTGCCGCACCATCATCAACCAGGCACACCAAAACGCAATTCCCGGCGAACAGGAAAATCCCTCATGACTTCGTCTGCAGACAAGCTCAGAGAATTACTCAATCAGCCCGGCCTGTTGATCATGCCCGGCTGCCACGATGCAATTTCGGCAAAACTGATCGAAGCCGCGGGCTTCGATCTTGCGTTCATGAGCGGGTTCGCTGTTTCCGGAAGCCGCATTGGTTCACCAGATACCGGCCTGATTTCCTATGGGGAGATGGTCGATCAGGGACGCAACGTGTGTGCTGCCGTATCGATCCCCGTGTTTGGCGATGGGGACACCGGCTACGGCAATTCCCTGAACATCAAGCGAACCGTGCAGGGCTATGCTGCGGCTGGGTTTTCCTGCATCATGCTCGAAGATCAGTTGGCGCCGAAACGCTGCGGCCACACCAAAAACAAGGCAGTGGTCGACCGGAACGAAGCACTGAACCGGATCCAGGCGGCGGTGGACAGCCGCAATGAGGGAAAGGATATCCTGATCATGGCCCGAACAGACGCCAGGGCCACTCACGGCCTTGATGAAGCCATCGCCAGAGCGCAGGCTTTTGCAGAAATCGGCGCCGACGTTACCTTCGTGGAAGCGCCGGAAACCGAAGACGAAATGAAACTCTACTGCGACTCAGTGCCCGGACCAAAAATGGCCAACATGATCGAATTCGGGAAAACTCCGAACCTGCCGCCGGAACAACTGGCAGCAATCGGCTACAAAATCGCCGTCTACCCGCTCACCCTGCTCAACACATCGATTCTGGCCATGCAGACCTGTCTGCAGGAGATTCGTAAGGGTCAGCAGCCCAAGAATATCCTGGACTTCGAAGGGTTGAAATCGGCAGTGGGTTTTCCCGAGTATTACGAAGAAGAAACCCGTTATCCGTCGGGTAGTTGAACTCCGGCAGATCCCCAGGGTTCGGAATGCTTGACAAAACCCCATAGGTTTCGCGACCATCATACCCTGCAGATTAAATCAACTGCCCGCAACCCAAGAAAAAACCTAAAAACATCACCTATCGTGTAATCAAGAGGAGGTTTGTATGGAAATCATCACCACGAGTATCGGTATCGAAATGTTGTTGCGCTGGGGACACTTCCTGGCGGGCATTACCTGGATCGGTCTGCTTTATTACTTCAACTTTGTGCAAACCGAATTTTTCAAGGAAGCAGATGCCGGGGCAAAAGCCGACGCGTTGCAGAAACTGGTTCCCCGAGCTCTCTGGTGGTTCCGGTGGGGCGCGATGTTCACCTTCCTGACCGGTGTTGGAATCATGACAATGCGCGGTCTCGGCATGCCGATCGATATCTGGATCGGTGCACTACTCGGAACATTCATGTTCCTCAACGT
>DBZZ01000004.1:5172-11624 GCA_002311315.1 Methylococcaceae bacterium UBA1147
TGGCTGATCATCTGGCCCAACCAGCAGATCGTGATCGCTTCTGCTAAACAGGTAGCCGCGGGCGGTGAAGCCATCGCCGAAGCAGCAACATCACTGGCAACGGCTGGCCTTGCCTCCAGAACCAACACCCTGTTTTCCATCCCGATGCTGTTCTTCATGGGTGCGTCCAGCCATTACGCGCACCCCGCTTCATCCATGATTGCGGATCTGACTGCCATTGTTGTGGTCCTCCTGATCCAATACAACGCGGCACGCAGCTCGCTGGACCGATTCGACGTGGTGAAAAAACTTCCTGCAGCTGGCCAGATGGGTCCAATGGCCAGTGTAACCGGTGTCATTCATTGCGGGCTGGCCCTGACGGTCATCCTGTACCTCATCATCGACCTGTTCTAGTCCCTTCCATCTCGGCACAAAAAAGGGCTGCTGAAGCAGCCCTTTTTTTATGCGTCGGGATCAATACCCGATGCAGAATATTCCCGATCGATGACAAAACTCTCCGACTTCAATTCTTCCTCAACTCAACGACGTAACCGCCATACTTGCGGATATTGATTACACCGCCATCAAAGATCAGGTACTGCCCCTTTATCCCCTGCAAGACGCCCGTAACCTTCGGGTTCTTGTCCAAATTGAAGGACTTCACCTTGAGCGGATATTCGATCACCGGAAAACGGATGTCCAACGCTTCGCTATCATCAAGAATTTCAACAGCGTCCTCGCCAAAACGTTCGCGAAGGTCTTTGATCTGTTCCAGCGTCTGATCGAGCAAACGGTCTCGCCATTCCTTCAAGTCCACTGGATCGACCCGCCCCTTCAGCATCTTCTGCCAACTCGTCCTGTCGCTCACGTAGGCCTTTATGGCCACTTCCGCAAGACCGGCCTGAAAGCGAGATTGGACCTTCAGGATGGGCAGGGCCTGGATCGCACCCTGATCGATCCACCGGGTAGGAATCTGTGTCTTCCGTGTGATCCCCACCTTGACCCCAGATCCGTTGGCCAGGTAGACAATGTGGTCCTGCATGCAGTGCGAAAGGGCCCATTCAGGTTCCCTGCAGGTCCCTTCATGGTAATGACACTGTTCCGGTTTCATGATGCACAGGTCGCACTGCGCCAACGACGAAAAACACCGGTAACAATATCCCTGGTTGAAACTCCTGCGGGTCTGTCGGCCGCAATGAATGCAGCTGATTTCACCCTTGAAGCTAAGGCTGAGCGACTCGCCCAGCAACGCATTGAGATCCAGTTCACAATCTCCGAACGAAAGCGAATAACGCACCGGATCGTCCAGTATGACCGTCATCTTGCGAAGAGGTCCGCGTGATACAGTCATCATGGTTTACTGCTGATCGAATTGAACAAGGCGAAACCCGGTGGCCGAAAAATGTCAGTGATCCAAAGGTCGTGAAACAAAAAACGCAACCTACCCGACCGTATTTTTGTCTACCCAGCGGGCGCCTTGCTGCAGGTATTCCTTTTTCCAGAACGGTGCATTGGTTTTCAATTCCTCCATGACCAAGCGGCAAGCATCAAACGCCGCCTTGCGGTGAACCGACCATACCGCAACGACCACGATTGGGTCATTGGCCCATAGGTCACCAACCCGGTGAACCACCAGCACATCGAGAATCTCGAAACGGTCCACCGCTGCCGTCGTAATCTTCTCGAGTTGACGCTCGGTCATGCCCGGATAATGTTCCAGGGTCAACCGGGTCACTGCATCCCCTTCATTGAAATCGCGCATGGTCCCGACGAAACAGGCCGTAGCGCCGAACTGCCCGCGAAGATGCACAGAATCAGTCTGAAAGGCCGTTACCTCGGCCCAGGGATCGAGAGCCTCGGTCGTTATCCGGACTCTCAAGGTTCACCCCCGGTAACCGGCGGAAAGAAGGCAACTTCATCACCCTCCGCTACAGGGGTGTCGAGCTTCGCGTATTCCATGTTGACCGCGTAAAGCAACCTGCCGGTCAATACGCTGGCCCGGTCCACCTGCTGCAAAACATCGCCCACCGTCGCCACCTGATCGGAAGAAACCATTGTCTCCGAATAACCGATCTGTTCTTTCAAGCTAGCGAAAAACCTGACCCGAATTGACACGAAACTCCGCTTTCAACGTTGAAAAAGAAAATGGCCCTGTTTCATCAGCCATGAACTATCCAAGAATAACACGGAACCCTCTACTCATTCAGCTCTGAAAAGCCTCTGGTATCTGACAAATTGTCCCGATTCAACGCCCGGCTTCGACGCCGGCAAACCTCCCTAGGTAGGCAACGTCAAGCATGGGTCCACAGGGAAAATCTGGTATGATCGACGCACCTTGAAGGTGAGGCGAAAAAGCAACCCGCCCGTCCACTCCCGAAACTCTCTACGGGTGCTCTTCGGGGATCCCTGAATCTACCGGTACAACTGGAAAACCGAAGCTTTGTTGCCGTAACAGGTCCAATCAATATGACCAAGCTAACTCATTTCAACCAGAACGGCGAAGCCCACATGGTCGATGTCGGCAGCAAAACACCGACACAGCGGGAAGCCCTCACCGAAGGCTTCATCCAGATGAAGCCGGAAACCCTGGAAATGGTGCTGCAGGGAAGTCACAAGAAAGGAGATGTTCTGGGTATTGCCCGGATAGCCGGCATCATGGCCAGCAAGAAAACCGCGGACCTGGTTCCCCTGTGTCACCCGATACCGATCACCCATGTCGATATCCGGCTCGAACCGGAGCCAGAAAATAAACGGATCCGTTGTGAAACCCGAGTCCGTACAATGGCTCCGACCGGGGTTGAAATGGAAGCACTGACAGCGACCCAGGTAGCGCTACTGACAATTTATGACATGTGTAAGGCGATTGACCGTGGCATGCGGATCGAGGGCGTACAGTTACTCGAGAAATCAGGTGGCCAATCGGGCACTTGGGTAAGAGAACGTTAAGGCGTCGTTTTAATTGATCGTTTCGTTCTTTCTGCATGGATACCGCCACGCCCGTATAGCAATCTGTGACCTGGAATCGCCAAGCATCACAAGCTCATTTATCCATCGTTTGCCAAAATGAGATAAATGATGGTATCCATCAGAGAACGCAATAACCACGGGTGGGCTCGCGTAACCTGCAAGGGATGTACTGCCGAAACAAAAATTTTTTCATCCAAATCTGGTGCAGCGCCCAGGGCTCTTTCGCTTGAGTCAGACAGGGATAAAGACTGTTAAGATGAGTCGCGCAGAGGCAGAGCGGATCACATTGAGTGAACTACCGAATCGCTATCTAGAAGATAGTTCGCCCGACCGAACCTGAAACTCACCACCACTTGCCCGAATCGGTTGTACGGTACCGGAGCCGCGATCCAGAAGCCAATGACGCAGTACTTTGGGGAACTGACGGTTAAAACCGTGGGACAAAGACCAACACTGGAGTGAAGAGGGTAACAACAAACGTTAAATCCAGCTTAACAATAAAGAGCCATTTTAACCGAAAGCGCGCGCGTTCCTGGCTTTTATTCAAGTTCAACAATTGGCATTAGCCTATACAATAGCCGTTTTTGTTATTTCCTGTAGGAGTCAATAACGTGCCGGACCAAGCCCCTATTATTATCATTGGTACCGGCTTGGCCGGCTATAACCTGGGTAAGGAATTTCGCAAGATCGATCGCGAAACACCTTTGGTGTATATCACGGCAGACGATGGTCGTAGTTATTCCAAGCCCATGTTGTCGACCGGCTTTACCAAAGAAAAATCTGCTGACGACCTAGCCATGGCGGATGCCGATACCATGGCACAGCAACTCAAAGCGTCGGTACGCACCATGACGCAAGTGACGGCCATTGACGCAGTGAAGCAGGAAATCGCGATTGGCAACGAGAACATAGCTTACAGCAAACTGGTACTGGCGGTGGGAGCCAAATGCATTGAAGCCTCCCTGCAAGGTAACGCTGTTGAAGACGTTTACTCCATCAATGACTTGATGGAGTACGCCAGATTCCGGCAAGCGATCGAAGAAAAAAAGAAAATTTTCATTATCGGTGCGGGTTTAATTGGCTGTGAATATGCCAATGACCTGAGCAACGGAGGTTATGACGTGGAATCTGTTGAGCCGCTGTCTACGGTTTTGGCAACTTTATTGCCGGAAGCCGCTTCGCACGCTGTACAAAGCGCTCTGGAAACAGAAAAAAACGTAAAGTTTCACTTTAATACAGTTGCTAAGGCGGTAAATAAAAGAGACGACGGATACGAGATTACCCTGGCTGATGGTCAGAAAAAACAAGCGGATGCGGTGCTTTCCGCGATTGGTGTCCGGGCGAATACTGCTCTGGCAGAAACTGCGGGCTTGACCTTGAACCGCGGCATTGTGGCGAACCGTCAATTGCAAACCAGTGACCCGAATATCTATGCTCTGGGTGACTGCGCTGAGGTAGACGGTCAGCTGCTTTATTATGTGATGCCTTTGATGACCTGTGCACGGACACTGGCGAAAACCCTTTCTGGTACGCCGACACCAGTGGCTTATGGCCCGATGCCTGTAGCGGTCAAAGTACCAGTTTGTCCTGTTCAGGTATCTCCTGCGCCACGTGACGTGGAAGGAAACTGGGAAATTGAGCAAGATGGCCATAGCGTAAAAGCGCTATTTCGCGATAAAAGCGGCCAGCTGCGTGGTTTTGCACTCACCGGTGAGAGGGTCAGTGAAAAAATGGCACTGCAAAAAGAATTACCCCCCATCCTGGCTTAAAACCTGGCCCCTGATCTAATTTAGCGGGAAGAAAACCATGATACGCAAAGGTGAACGGGCTGAAACGAACCCTATCAGCTACCGGTTCGTCCCACGATACCAGCCTTCAGCGTTCAAAACGCGGAGGACAACTACTTGAACGTCCAGGCATCGTTGACCAGGAAATTGATGACCGACGACAGAACAATGGCCAACAAGTTGGCAAACAGGTAGTACCAGTGGGCCGCAAGCAATTTGGTCAGAAAAAACTGAACGGCAATCGCGATCCAGCAAGCCACGAAATACTGGGCCAGTTGCAGAAAGTATTTTCTCTGGATTTTTTCCTTGCGATCCGCCCAAGTCCAGATCCTATTCAGCGAGAAATTGCTAATGGTGGCGAAAAAGATCGCCAGCGACAGCGAGAAATTCAGCCGGGCGTCGACGGAGTCCACCATCCGGAAGATATATTCCTGCCCCAAGTAAAGGACCGTCAGATTCACCAGAACTCCGGAAAGCCCGACCGAGCCGAACTTGAGAAAACGATGTTGGCGAACCCACCGGATCGATGGATGCTGCAAAATATCTTGAATCATCCGCAGTTCCTATCCTCGATCAGGCCATTTCGGAAAGCATTTCGAATGCCTTGGCGCAAACCCGGGCTGGATCAATCTGCCGGAGACACTGGTTATCTCCATCACAGGGTGAATTCCGATGGTTGTAGGCTGTTAAACATGGTGAACATGACAATCCTGTATAGAAAAAATAAGCATTCGGGGAGTGGGAACCGTAAAGCGCAGGGGTTTCTGGCCCGTAAAAAATAATCGTCCTGATCGGGGTCATCGCAGCGAACTGCCCAGGCCCGCCGTCATTGGTAACCAGTAATACCGCATGGTGGAAGAGCAACATCAGTTCGCGGATCGACCGAGTATAACCGGTCAGGTCAATCATGTACGGGCTGCGACACCGATCTAGAAGATCGTTCGCCAAGCTCTTGTCTTCGGAAAGGCCAATGACCCCGACCACATAGCCCTTTTCGAGCAGGGCCTCGGCCAATTCGCAATAATGCTCTACCGGCCAGGCCCTGATCGGCAATAGCCCTCCACCTGGGTAGATCAGCACCAGTCTTCGCTCGTTGCAAACCGGAAAATCCCCGACCAGCCTGGCAACCATCGCATCGATTTCCTGGTTTTCAGGTTGGAAAACCGGCGATTGCAAAAGGTCTTTTTCAGTCGCCCGCTTGGCCGTCGGAAAGGTACTGGACTCGAGTGCCTCGACCAGTGTCAGGTATTGCCGGCTGATATGATGATAGGGATTGTAAAGTACCGGCCGATTGATGAACGATCCACGGTACAAGCCTTCCTGCGTAAACGGAGAAAAACCCGACCGAATCCGTGCGCCTGAAAAAAACGAGAAGATGCTGCTGACCCTGGCAAAAAGCTCACAGTCGATCACAGCATCAATGCCGCTGCGGCGCATCGCGCAAATGACCCGTACAGTGTCCCAGCCGAAATGCACTAGGGAACGGTCACGCAGGGTCAGGATGTTTTCCCGAGGAACCAGATCCAGAATCTCGAGCATCTCCCGGTTCTTGTCAAGAAGCAGGACAGATACGGTGGCTTGCGGAAACCTGCTCTCAAGTGCCTGGAACATCGGATAAGCCAGCACAAGGCTGCCCATTTCCGACAACAGGATCACAAGGATCTTTCGAGGTGGCGATGGATTCCTAGACTGCCTGGAGAGCTTGGCTATAAGCGACAG
>DBZZ01000004.1:11824-12072 GCA_002311315.1 Methylococcaceae bacterium UBA1147
AGCCGGCGAACTCAGACTTTCCGATAGATCTGTCCACCGTCTTCCCGAAACTGTTGAGATTTTTCCTGCATCCCCGCTTCCAGGGCAGCCGAGCTTTCCAGACCCTTGCTTTGCGCGTAGTCGCGCACATCCTGGCTGATCTTCATGGAACAGAAATGAGGTCCACACATCGAACAGAAATGGGCCACCTTGGCGGAATCCTGCGGCAAGGTCTGATCGTGGAATTCTCGTGCCCGCACGGGGTCCAG
>DBZZ01000066.1:0-6748 GCA_002311315.1 Methylococcaceae bacterium UBA1147
CGGCTCGGCCTCGAGGAGGGAGAAGCGATCGAGCACAAGTGGGTGACCAAGGCGATTGAGAATGCGCAGCGCAAGGTCGAGGGTCGGAATTTCGACATTCGAAAGCAGTTGCTTGAATTCGACAACGTTGCCAACGATCAGCGCCGAGAGGTCTACAAGCAACGAAACGAGTTGATGGAGGCCGATGATATTTCGCAAACCATCAACGCGATTCGGTACGACGTCGTGCACCAACTGGTGACTCAGCATATCCCGAAACGGACGATGGAGGAGCAGTGGGACATCAAGGGACTCGAAGAAGCGCTGCAGTCGGAGATGGGCGTTACCATACCGCTTCGGACGATGCTGAAAGAGGACGATTCCATGCACGAGGAGTCGATCAGGGATGTCGTTATCGACCAGGTGGACCGGCACTGTGCCGCCAAGGAATCCCAGTTCGGCCCCGACGTGATTCGGCATCTGGAAAAATCCGTGATGCTCCAGGTGCTGGACCACCAGTGGAAGGAACATCTTTCGGCCGTGGATCATCTGCGCCGGGGAATTCACCTTAGGGGCTATGCGCAGAAGGACCCGAAACAGGAATACAAGCGCGAAGCCTTTCAGATGTTCTCGCGCCTGCTCGATAGCATCAAGCAGGAAGTGACCGGAATCCTCTGCTGTGTTCAACTGCAGACCGAAGAGGAAGTCGATGCCCTGGATGAAAGCCGGGGTGCGAAGACCGAGTTCAGTTATGAACATGCCGAAGCGCAGAGTAGCCTGGGTGAGTCTGAAGTTCCGGAGGTTCAGGAAGAACCCGCTCAACAGCCAAAGCCCTTCAAGCGGGAAGGGCGCAAGATCGGGCGCAATGAATCCTGTCCCTGCGGTTCGGGAAAGAAATACAAGCAATGTCACGGTCGTCTGAGCTAAGGAAGAAACACCGGGGTCATGCCGGTCGGTAAGGAAAGTGACCTTGAACTGAAATCGGTTCCCGGTATTCGTATCGGAACCGCGGCCGCGGGAATCAAGGGAAACAACCAGGCGGACCTCGTTGTCATTGAATTGGCGTCGGGTTCCGTTTGTGCCGCAACTTTTACCCGAAATGCGTTCTGCGCAGCACCTGTTTTGGTTGCCAGGAAGCATTTGTCCCACCCTGTCCGCTGGCTGCTGATCAATTCCGGCAATGCCAACGCGGGAACCGGTGAGGCAGGTCTTGACGATAGCCTTCAGACCTGTCGATACCTGTCCGATCAGGCCGGGGTCACCGCGGAGCAGGTACTTCCGTTTTCCACCGGTGTGATCGGTGAACCCCTGCCGGTTGAAAAGTTCAGTAGTGGGATTCCCCTGGCGTTGGACGATCTTGCCCCGGATGGATGGGAAAGAGCTGCCCGGGCGATCATGACCACCGACACCCGCCCCAAAGGCGTGTCGCGCGAGATTTCCATCGGCAGTCGGCAGGGTGTGGTGACCGGCATTGCCAAGGGTGCCGGAATGATTCACCCCAACATGGCAACTATGCTGGCTTTCATTGCAACCGACCTTTGTTTGTCAGGCGATGTTCTTCAATCCTGCCTGGCGCACTCGGTAGAGCGTTCATTCAACAGCATCTCGGTCGATGGCGATACCTCCACCAACGACGCTTGCGTACTGGTGGCAACCGGGGTGGCCGGAAATCCGGAGATCACCGGCGGAAGCGATCTGGAGCTGTTCTGCCGGGTACTGGACGAAGTCTGTGCACAGTTGGCGGAGGCGATTGTCAGGGACGGCGAAGGTGCAACCAAACTGTTGAAGATTGCGGTGGCTGGCGCCGGGTCACGGGAAGAAGCGCGCAGGGTCGCAAAGACGATTGCAACCTCATCCCTAGTCAAGACGGCCTGTTTTGCATCCGACCCCAACTGGGGGCGAATCCTGGCGGCAGTGGGCCGGGCCGGGGTGGAACAACTGGATATCAAGGGCGTGTCGATCTGGTTGGATGAAGTCCTCATCGTTAGCAAAGGCGGGCTGGCTCCAGGCTACAAAGAGCAGGATGCCCAGGAAGTCATGCAGCGTGACGAAATCCCCATCCGGGTAGAGCTTGGCCGCGGAACAGGCTTCCATCAGGAACTGAGCTGCGATTTGTCCTACGATTACGTCCGCATCAACGCAGATTACAGGACCTGAGTGTTCTGTTCAGCGTCCATCTTGTTGCGGCCCGGATAAACCGGGGCCGAGCCGAATCGAAGGCGGGTTTTGCAGATGAATCGGATCCAGGTGGCAGTTGGGGTTGTGACAAACTCTTTCGGGCAGGTGCTGTTGTCGCGGCGGCACCAGTCCGCGCACCAGGGCGGCTTGTGGGAATTTCCCGGGGGCAAACTGGAGCCGGGTGAGCCGGTACTGGCGGCATTGTTTCGGGAACTCGACGAAGAACTCGGACTCAGGGTTGAAACGGCATCCCCCTTAATCCGTATCCAGCACCAGTATCCCGAACGGTCGGTTCTTTTACGGGTATTTCGTGTCGATGCCCATTCGGGTCAGGCCGTCGGCATGGAAGGGCAGGAAATCCGATGGGTTAATCCGACCGACCTCGGAGATTACGAATTCCCGGAGGCGAATCGGCCGATCATTTCTGCGCTGAGACTGCCCGATGTCTTCCCCATTCTGAACGATGACGATTCCGAACTTTTCTGCTTGGAGCGCAGGTTCAGGGAATGGATGACTCGCGGTGTCAAGATGTTCGAGTTTCGAACCAGCAGACCGTTTACCGAACGGTTTGTCGAATTCCTTCAGCCCCTGTTTCAACAGGCCCACTCTGCCGGAATCGAAATCATCATCAATGGATCTCCCGGGATTGGCGCCCAGGTCGGTGCTGCAGGGCTCCATCTGAACAGCCAACGTCTGCTGGAGACGGAGCTGCGGCCTGCAGCCGGTTTCCGTTGGGTTGGTGCTTCGTGCCACAACCTGGCCGAATTGCTTCATGCCCAAAACCTCGGACTGGATTACGCCTTGCTTTCTCCGGTGTCTGCCACCAGTTCTCACCCCGGAGGCAGGATCCTGGGCTGGAATGGTTTCGAAGCACTGGTTGATCAGGTGAATATCCCGGTTTTTGCTCTTGGCGGGATGAAGCCCACTGAACTTCAGTTGGCGAGAAATCGAGGTGGGCAAGGGATTGCCGGGATCAGTGCGTTTGCCAAATAGTGCGCAAGCCTGGTCAACCGTAGGTTATGGGTCAGCTAATCGACTGCGAGGTCATTCGGGCTTTCCAGATAAAGAAACTCCCCCGGTATCGAGTGTTCTTCGTTCGCCCACTGGCCAAAGTCGATCATCTTGCAGCGTTCGCTGCAGAATGGCCGAAATGGCGAGCAATTATCCCAAGGCACCCCGGTCTCACAGTGCGGGCATTCGATCAATGGTGCGGATTTTGTTCCACCTTCAGAAGATGCAACGGGTAAGAAGAAATTCGATGTCATCGCCGGTTTGCGATGAGCGCTCGTTTTTGGCCGCGCACATGAATCGAATGGTGAACCGGTGCTTGCCGCCGCTGATCTCGGCGAAACAGGGCATGGAACTGTCGATCGTGACCCGCAGCAGTTGACAGCTCTGGTTGTGGTCCAGAGACTGCTGGAAAAAACCCAATTCTGCGACTTCCCTGGTCGGAACCGAGCTTTGCCGGATAAACAGCAGGATCAGGTCGATTGCCTTGCGGATGGAGCGGAATGGCGCTATCCATTCCAGTAAATCCTGGTGTCGGGTCTGTTCGTTCTGTTCCAGCCAGAAGTGGTATTCGGGAAGGTCAAAAGCACAGGTTCCACCGGGGATCGAACTGCGTTGGGCGATGGTTTTGAACAGTTCATTTTCCATCAGTTTGATGCCGATTTTTCCACTGGTGCCGTAGAGTTCTTGACTGATGCTGTCTAGTTCATTGAGGATGGATTCAAGCTTATTGTGGTCTACGCCTTGGTTTGTTCCAATCCGGCTCAGTACGCTGGAATGGCGTTCAAGTTCCTTGAGGATTTCCGACTTGAGGTCGTTGCGGCTGAAAATGGTCAGGATATCGAGCAGCCTACTGATGACAGCCCGGCTGTCCCAGACGTTTCTTCCCTCGAGGAAATGATCGATCTGCTGAAACAGTTGCTCGAGTCGGAGAAACAGACGAATCCGCTCGCTCAGAGGAGACTCGTAGACAAGGAGACGTTGGTTCAATGTCACGATCCGGTGGTTTTTGCAAGGTCAAGGTAAAAATTGTGAAGCTTTTCAACCTGATTATCAAGCAACGATAAATCGCCGTCGTTGATAATCACATCATTTGCAGCCGTTAGTTTTTCCTTGCGACTGCTCTGGCTCTGAATGATCCGCCGGATCTGCAGTTCATCGACCCGGTCTCTCTTCCGGGTCCGCCGTACCTGGATCTCAACGGGACAATCCACTACCAGGATGCGATCGAAGTCGGCGCTTCGCCCGGTTTCCAGCAACAGCGGTACGCAGATCATGCAGTAGGACCCGCTCGCTTTCATGGCACGGTCTGCGATTTTCTCGAAAACCATTGGATGAAGGATGGCTTCCAGTTGTTTCCTTTCCTGGGGTGCGTCGAACACGATTTTACGCAGTGCTGCACGGTCCAGGTTCCCTTCTGCGTCCAGTACCGGTGCACCGAAATACTTCACGATCTTGGCCAGGCCCGGGCTGTTCGGCTGTGTCAGAGAATGCGAGATTTGATCGGCATCGATGATCTCAATCCCTTTTTTTTCGAAACGCTCTGCGACCACGGTTTTGCCGCAGCCGATTCCTCCTGTCATGCCGATCTTAAGCATCGTTTACTATTGTAACCGATCCGTCCCGGTTTCTGCGGGTTGTAGGGTACTGTAAAGGCCCTTTGGTGAGAGCCATGAAACCCATATTGGAAATGTCTGCTGCCGGAATTTCATCATCCCGATGGTTCACTGTTCGGAAAACCCTGTACTAATGATACAGGGCGCTGGGTAACGAGACGTTTTGTTTGCAAATATTGTTTACCCTTTATGCGGTTTATGGTATAAAAACGGGCTCGAATTTAATCTCTAGTAAAGGGGTATGTAATGTCCAGAGTTTGTCAGGTTACCGGGAAGCGACCAGTAACCGGATTCAACGTATCGCACGCTCACAACAAGACCAAGCGTCGATTCCTTCCCAACTTGCATCACCACCGTTTCTGGGTGGAAAGCGAAAATCGCTGGGTACGACTGAGACTGTCCGGCAAAGGCATGAGAATCATCGACAAGCTGGGAATCGATGCAGTCCTTGCCGATATGCGCAAGCGCGGCGAAAAAGTTTAACAAGGGTCGGGAGACAGAATAATGCGTGACAAGATCAAGTTGGTTTCCAGTGCCGGAACAGGACACTTTTACACAACGACCAAGAACAAGAGAACGATGACGGAGAAGATGAACATCAAGAAATTCGATCCGGTAGTGCGCAAGCACGTCATTTACAAGGAATCCAAGATGAAGTAGGGAGGCAGGATTAGAAAGCGGGAGAGACTGTTTGAATACGGCCTCGCTTTCCCCCGTCTTTTTCAGGGACCTTTCCCGCGGACGGGTTCCTCATCCTGATCAGTGATTGGTTTTGGACCGGCGGCGTACAACCGGTTTTTTACCTTGAAGGTGTCGATTTTCTTCAGCGCCTGGCCAAGGCAGGGACCATGGACGCAAATTCCATCGGCAATCCGGAACCTGGCTCCGTGGAGCGTGCACTGGATTTCCGTTTTCGAAAGGTCGAGGAACTGGTTTTCCTGCCAGTTCAATGGCGCTCCGGTGTGCGGACATTCGTTTCTGTAGGCGACGGTCTTTTCTGCTCTATTGACCACAAACCCGGCGGCTTTCCGCTTGCCATCCGCAAAAGTAAATTCCCTGCAATCGAGATTGGACAGTTCTGTCAGATCGCAAATGAACTGCACGGGCTTGTCGTCTGAATGGTTGCTCACTGTTGGGCCAAGGTTCTGATCAGGGGATTACTCTACTTCAGATGTTAGACCTGTGTCAGTATTCCCTGGCCTCCATCCTGGATTTTGCTCCGTACCGATGGTCAAAACAGCTGTTTGCATCCGGCGGAAACTGTTTAAGCAGGCGTTCCTTCCATATAATGACTTCTTTCGAACAAGAAGTTGGTTTGATACCGTCTCGATGCCACCCATCAACATGTTCTTCAAGATCGTGAAACCGTTCAATCTGATATTCCTTGGCCTCCTGGCTTTTTCCCTGCCCGTTTTCTCGGCATTGCCCGACTACGCGGAAGGTCGGCCCCTGCCGAGCCTTGCACCGATGCTGGAACGCGCCGTCCCGGCGGTGGTCAATATTTCAACCCGCACCAAGATCAAAGCCCAAGAACATCCGCTAATGCGCGATCCGTTCTTCCGGCATTTTTTCCAGCAACCCAACCGACAAAAGAGACAGCATTCGCAAAGCCTCGGCTCGGGGGTGATCATCGACCGGGAAAAGGGCTACATACTGACCAACAACCACGTGATTGACAAGGCTGACGAGATCCTGGTCACGCTGCATGATGGCCGACAGTTGAACGCGACCCTGGTGGGGACTGACCCCGAGGCGGACGTGGCGGTAATCCGGGTCCCGGCACAAAATCTCACCGAGTTGCCTGTTTCAGATTCCAGCCGTCTGCGGGTGGGGGATTTCGCAGTTGCTATCGGCAATCCCTTCGGGCTCGGGCAGACGGTAACCGCTGGGATTATCAGTGCGCTGGGTCGTTCCGGGCTTGGAATCGAGGGCTACGAAGATTTCATCCAGACCGATGCCGCGATCAA